>JAVVPE010000014.1:0-33113 GCA_036655915.1 Raoultibacter sp. | reverse complement strand
TATCGTGATAAACATAAAGTGAGAAGTTTTTCCGATGCTGATATTGAACAATTACATCTTGTTGACGCTTTGCGAAAAAGCGGCCTTTCCATCGAAGGTATCCAGTATTATGTCAAGCTTGATCGCAAAGGGGCTCCAACGCAAAGCGAACGTCTTGCCATCTTGCAGGCTCGGCAGAGTGTGCTCGAATATCAGCTAAGCGAAGCGCAAGAGGGGCTGCGTGTCTTGCAAGCTGAAGCCTCAACCCTTGCTTTTCGATTGAAAAATGATGATGAAGCGCTGTAATGCCTTTAAACCATCAAAAACAAGGTAGATTTACTCATGAAAATGTAAAAGAGGGTCTTAGAACGGCTCTCAGAGCTTCAAGCTATAAAATACCAGGTCAAATGCGCATGGCATACAGCTAAAGGATGATTTCAATGAATGATGAAGAAAATAAAACCCCAGAACAAAAAAATACGACACCCGAAGCGCCCCAGCAGCCATCCCAGCCTGTTTTGCCTCAACCTACGCCGCAAGAAGTGAAGATGCTCAAAAACGCCCAGACTATGATTATCGCGGGCAATATCGCAGGACCGGTGTCGTTGATGTTTGGCGGAATATTGCTCAGCAGCGTTGCACTGATTGTTGAGATTATGGCTCGCGTAAAACTGAACAAGCTCACGCACGGCAAAACGCAACTTGCGCAGCCCGCATCACGCCTCAAGCGCGCGAATATTGTTGGTATAGTCATCTGCGCAGCAGCGCTTGCCTTGAATATATATGCAGCCGTTATTATGTACCCGATAGTCATGGAAGCCGTCCAAAGCGGTGACTTCTCAAACCTTCTCAACGGTGATTTCTCAACAAAGACCCCCGAAACCTCTGGCTCCACCTGGGGATAAGCAAGGCAGCGCATCCGCCACCCAAGCTCTCTAGCGCTACTGCCATAGATTTTATTGATAATATATGTTATGTAAACTACTAAAAGGACTTTAGTAGTTTACATAAAATTTCGGGTGGAGGGGACTTGGCGGGTTGTAGTGGGCTTGTATAAGATTTCTAGTTGGAGAAACTTTATAGGTTGTGGGAGGGCTTATTTTTTTGGCGGTTGAAGTATTTTTTGATTACTTGGGTAAGGAGTGCTTCTGCGCTTGTGGCATCTTGTGGGAAGCGGGCGAAATCGTATTCGGCGGTTAGGAAGATGGTTTCACCTTCGATAGTTACTTTTTGAATCAGTTCTATAATCAGGTTCTTTTGGATATTTTCCAGTTCGTTGAGGTCGAAAGCGCCCTTGATGGCAAGGACAAAGCGGGCATCTTCTGTGCGGGCAATGAGGTGCTCGCTTTTGATGTGGTAATCGAAGCATTCAACGATATGATTGATGATTGCGCTTCGCTTATCGGGAGTGACGTTTTGGGTGATGTAGGAATAATTATTGAGGACAATGGAGATGATAGCGAAGGGTTCTTGGCTGCCCGCTATCCAGTCCCCTGTCTTTTTAAGAAGGCCTTCCCTGCTTAAAAAGCCGGTTTCGCGGTCGTGTTCATTGAGAGAAGCCACTCTGTGTTCAAGATAGCGTTTTTTACGGTACAAAGACAAAATAAGTGCCAAAGCGCTGGTGAGCACAAGGGTGATAAGTGCAAGTGCAGCAACAAACCCTCGGCTAACCCAACCAGCTGTGGGGATAATGCTTAAGGTCCATGCGGTGGGAAGCTCAAATTTTGTTTCAATGGCCTTGGAAAAATCAAGGTTGTTTGCAGAGATAGCAAGGGAATTTTTACTGCCATCTAAAAGAAGTAAGCTCCATAATTCGTATTCATACCCACTCTTCTTAAGAGCCTCAAAGGGGAAAGATTCCATAATAACCGAAGCTTTTATAGCCACAACAACTTCACCCATATACACATTTTCGCTGTTGAACAGGGGCTGAATAACCAGAAAAACTTCTTGATCGCCCGAAACGAGAGGGCCTTCGATGGCCAGCGCATCAGTCACACGCGGAAGCGTATAGGCGTAATTCATATTGGCTATATCGGTGCCTATGCTTTGGGCTGCACTTGGCCCTCCTGGGTAGACTTGGGTCAAAACGCTTCCCTCTATAAGCTCCACGGAAAGGCATTCGGGGTGGCGCTGCACAAGGCGTGCGGCTGCATCCCTGAAATGTTCGCTTGTGCCATCAGCTGCCAAAACAGCGGCCAAATCATCGGTGTAATTAAATTTTTGGCGCAAATTCAGCTGCATGATTTCGGCCGAAGATTCAAGCGCGATGCTTGCCTGGGTTGTGCGTTGATTCGCTGCGGCAGCGCACAGAAAGCCGGACAGCACGACAAGTACCGCAAAAGTAAGTGCGATTGCAAGATAGTGCCATTTTTTCAATGTAGCCATCTTCATCGTGTAGGATCCTTTGGCAAAATTTACTTCTGGTTAGCTCCGAAAATTCTAAAACTTCCTTTACCGTTTTGTTTAACCAGGTAAAGCATCGTATCTGCCTGCTTGATTACCGTTTCAACATCTTCATCTTTGTTGCTGCAAAGGGCGACGCCGACACTGCATTGGACGGCAATCTTTTCATCCCCCAAAGAAATTTCGGTATGTAATCTTTTTACCAGCTCGGCCATAAGATCGCTCAGGGAATCAAGGGTGCTAAATCCCGTAAGCAGCATGACAAATTCGTCACCGCCGTGGCGCCCGACAAGACCATCATACTTCTTTTCATATTCGCGCAAGACGTAGCCAACATTTTTCAAGGCAATATCACCAACATTGTGCCCGTAGGTATCGTTGATAATTTTTAAATCATCAACATCAATGAAGCATAAAATTGCCTGTTCACCTTCGTTGAGCGCCTTGATTTTGAAGGGAACTTGATTGAGGAAAACCGTGCGCGTGATAACGCCCGTTAAGCCATCGGTAAGCCCTTTGCTGGTCAGGCTTATTATTTCACGGAAATCCATGTTGTCGGGTTTTTCGTTTTGATAAATCTTTTTTTCCAGATCCTGCACGGAAGATACCAGCATTGTTACGGTGCTCATCTGCGATTTTATGTAACGACTTGCAAGCATAATCAAAATGGCGCACGCAAGAGAAGTAAGGAAAACAATCCCTAAAATAGAGGGCAAGAACGGGGCCATGGTGCCCCATAAATCCACACTGCAGCTAAGCATCCAGTGCGTGTTTTCGATAGGCAGATAGCTTACATAGCAGGGGTTAAAGGCATCGATACACCAGTAGGATCCCTCTGTTTGATTATACATATCCGCTTCAACCTGCTTGACCGTTTTGCCGAAAAGCGTGGCAGACCCCACCGTGTCTGTGTAGGGCGTTCCGTAAAGCGAGGCTCCTGAAGCTGACATGATTTGGTTTTTACTATTAAACAAAACAAGCTGCTGATAGTCGCCATAGATATTGTCGGTGAGTTTTTGCGCTATTTCATCAAAATAGATGGCCGCAAAGATAACGCCATCAAAAACACCATCGCGCATGATGGGTGCGGCCACGGTATAGTTAAGAGTGACGCCATCTGCACCGGCCGCAAAGCAATCGGTAACCTGCACTTCCCCGGTCGCAAGCAACTTTTGCATGTAATCGCGTCCGGCAAGGTTAGCGTCGGTCCCTGTTTCGTCGTATACGTTGAAATCTTTATCGACAATGCAAATCAGGAAGTAATCAAAAGCATCACTATACTTGTTTAGTGCGACCGCTTTTTCTTCATAAGGGATAGCAGGGTCGGTAAAATAACTGTTCTGGGCCAAGGCAGTAGTAAGAGCAATCGTATTGTTGACGCGATAATCAATTTGAGTTTTTGTTGACTGCGCTACGAAGCTCGATTCACTTTTCATGGTACTTGCGGCATAGAGCAACACTACAACGAAAACAGTGACAAGAACCAAAAAGTAAAACACCACAATGTATTTGAGCACAGGTTTGAAGGAAAGGGCATCGTGCGTATGTTTTTCATGATCTGTTGTGACCATGGTTTTACCCCCCTACCTTGATAACCCCCTCATTGTAGAGGATAAGTACCCCTATTCCCTTGGAAAAGCGCATCTATATATTACTCGGTAAAATTACTACAAGAGAAGTACCATTAGAGTAACTCTAAGCTATCTCTTGCGAGCGCTTAGCCTTCGCACACTTCAAGGTATTTTTTGTAGAGCTCGGGTGCTGCTTGCTTCATGCTGACGGGCTTAAAGGAATCCGCTTCAACCATGCAGTGGACGCTTTGCCCCGTACAGCAGGGCTTATCGACGCCGATTGTTTGGCGATCGTTGTAAACTTCGTAGGCATAAGTTGTTTTAACGGCAGTGGTTTTGATAATGCGCACAACCACGATGGCGGTATCGCCGTAACGCAGCGGCATTCCATAGCTGCAGTTCACGCTTACGACAGGCGACATATACCCCGAAGCTTCTATGGCATCGTAGGATTGGCCGATAGCTTCAAGGAAGGCGTTGCGGGCATCCTCAAAGTAAAGTAGATAGTTTGCGTGATACACCACCCCCATGCAGTCGGTTTCGGCGTAACGTATTTTTATCGGGACCTGTACCTGCATAAACAATTCCTCCTGAAGGCTCTTTCCTCAATCCTAGCTTAAAATTGATGCCTTATGAACAAGAAATTTGCAGCTTCACGGAACGAAGAATTTGGCAATTTTGCCAGGTGCATAAAACACGGGAACCGCTTAGCTTCAAACCATTACAATGATACCTATGAAAACTATTATTGATTACATAGAAGCAGAGCAGCGTAGCTTTGGCGAAAGCGCGTTTAACCCCCTGGATAGTCTGGTTTTTTCCACCTTAGCTTACTACAACTTTGAAGTATCGCCCCTGATACAACCCTGCGTCGACGAACAGGTTTTGCTGCATGATATTGTTGCATTAACCGACCGATCTGCACTTACTGCGGGCAGCTGGCTTGAAGATAGCGATCTGATGCCCGCATTTCACGATGCAATCAGGGCAAGCCGCCGTTGGCGCAACGTTCGTGTGGCGTTTTACGTACATGAAACGGCGGAAGCGGTTGAAAAGCAATTTAGTGCTATGAGTTTCTTCCTTCCCGACGATACGGTTTATCTGGCCTTCAGGGGCACCGATGGCAGCTTTGCCGGTTGGAAGGAAGATTTTAACCTCTGCTTCAAAAATGTCATCCCCTCCCAGGTGGCAGCTTTGCGCTATGTTTCGGGGATAGCTTCCTGCTGCACGCGACCCCTTATTTTGGGCGGTCATTCCAAAGGCGGCAACTTAGCTGAATATGCGGCTCTGTGCGCCGATGAGTGCGTTTACAATCGCATCACAAGGGTCTACAACCATGACGGGCCTTCGTTTTTGGATAACCCCTCCCCTCGCATTGAGGATGAAGGCTTTCAGGCAAAGCTTCATAAGAGTGTGCCAGCTTCTTCGGTTATTGGGCTTATCTTAGAGCAGCGTCCCGAGTATGGCATCGTTGAATCAAATGCCTTGCCCATATTTTCGCATTCGCCCTTCACCTGGGCTATCGATGGCAATGATTTTGTTTACGAAAACCAGCTGAAAAAATCGACTGCCATTTTTGATAAAACACTCAACGATTGGTTGCTCAGTGTTTCCGCCGATCAGCGTGAGCGCTTCATTGATACCTTCTATGAGCTATTTGCGTCAACGCAGGCGAGCAGCTGGGCTGAATTTCAAACGAAACTGTTCAAAAATATGGCTCACATGCTTTCTGAAGGAAATAAACTGGATGCCGATACGAAAAAATTTATCTTTCACACCCTTTCGCAGGCGGTGTCTATCTTTAAGAAAGCAACAACGCAGCGTCTTCTGCCTGCACCGGATGAAGATTTGATGTTCCGTAAAGACCGCTATCGCCCGAAGGGGTAAACAAAGGAATCCCATGCAATCTCAGCCCGAAATTCTTACCCGCATCGACGACACAAAAGACTATACCCCCCTCAGTGCGCGCCTGATAGTGCAGCTTGCTGCACCCCACACCTGGCCTGCAGCTATTTTGCCCGTGCTTTTTGCAACCGCTTTGGCAGCCGTTTACACCCACAGTGTTTCGGTCACGCTTACGCTGGCGCTGCTGTGCATTTGCACGCTGATGCAAGCGGCCGTTAACACCATCAACGATTATTACGATTTTATCAAGGGCACCGATACCGCTGAAAACCAGGATGATCCCACCGATGCGGTCTTGGTGTACAACAAGGTCAATCCCCGATCCGTCTTCCGTCTGGCCCTTGCCTTTCTTGGCCTAGCCTTTGTGCTTGGCATCTACGTTATCGCGTGCGCCGGATGGATTCCCCTTGCTATCGGCTTGGCGGGGGCGGCGATTATCATGCTGTATTCTGCGGGGAAAAGCCCTATATCTTATTTGCCCGTGGGGGAATTTGTGAGCGGCATCGCTATGGGCGGCCTTATTCCCCTTGCCTGTTTTCAGGCTTTGACCGGCATTTTTGATGGGCGCGTTTTGTTACTTTCTTTGCCGCTGGTCTGCGGCATAGGGCTGATCATGTTCACGAACAATACCTGCGATATTGAAAAAGATATTGAAGCAGGCCGTAAAACGCAGTCGGTTCTTTTGGGGCGCGTGCGCGCACGGCGGCTGTACCACGGGGTGCTCTATCTTTGGATTGCCGCCATCATCGTTTTGGTGGGCGTATTTTTCACACGCGGGCTCATCGTTGTGCCCTTCATGCTGCTTGCGCTTTATCCGGTAGTGCATGCCCTGGTCAAAAACCCTTTAACAGCAGCCTCGCGCGGAGGCGCCATGCCGTTGTGCCTAAACGTCAACATTGCGCTGGGCACGTTTTACACCGGCGCCATACTTTTTTCCAGCGTTGCCGGCTTGACGCTTTAAAAGGTGATGCAACCGATGTGGCTAGTGCGTTTCTTCAGAATCTCTGTGTGCATGAAAGTAAGCCTCAGCAGTATCTATTAATTCTTGTTGCGTATGGACGCCAAGTTTCTGGTAAATGCGGTATATATGAGTTTTTGCCGTATGATTTGAAATAAAAAGTTCTTCTTCTATAACCTTTGCGTTTCTTCCTCGAACTAAAAGCATAAAAACCTCAGTTTGTCTTGGTGAAAGCTGTACTTCCTGACAGATTCTTTGACAGTGTTGCTTCCATTTTCCTACATACTTTTCAGTATTTCTTTCCACGACAATAGTCTTTGTTTCATTGCGAAGATTAGGTCTACCCGCAAACGCTAAGATGGCTATTAGGCAAAGGATAATTGCCATAACTGTCAAATTGAAAGCAAGTCCCTGATATCCTCCATTTGCCAAAAGCACAGATCCGGCAGTCCATCCAATAAAGGTGCCTGATGAAACAATAAATTGTCCTGCACAGAAAATTGGTAAAGCAGTAAAAGGTTGTTCTCGCATAAGATCCGATAAAACCAAAATATACATCATGTCATACCATATAAAGCAAATAACCAAGATGGCACAGCAAAACATAACGATCATTGGATTGTCAAAAAATACAAGAGGAAGCAATCCGATAGCAATTAGCGGAAGAAGAAACCACTGAGTGCTTTCAGAATCAATATTTTTCTTAAACAGAATCCTTACAAGAAAAAGAAAACCAGAAGAACAAAAGGCCATTGCAATTACGCTAAAATGGCCGACCTCAGTAACTCCAGTCGAAATGCCAACATTGACAGCAAAGCCAAAAGCAATGCTATAGAGAAACTGACTTGGCAATGATTGCCAAGTATCAAGATGCCAGCGTTTTTTAGGATCAGCGTCATTGATAGCGTATTCCTTTTCAGGCATTACCCTGGCAACGCGGAAAGCAAGAGTACTGATCCACGGCATGCATGCAGTAACAATTAAAGCTGCACCAAAATACATGTTGATAATCAGCAAATAATAAATGCTACCCAAAGAAACAGCTACCGCCATATAAATGAGCGATGAAACCATGGGTATGGACGCAAAATAGAATCCTCCCTGCAAAAGAAGACAGACTGTAGAAATGCCAAAAAGAAACCAGACTAGAATTTCTAAAGGAAAGGGAATTTCAGCAGCTGATGAAATATTCCGTGTTAAAAAAGCCAATATATAAATAGGTGGTGTAAAAAACAAAGGGATTAGCGCAATAAAAATGCGAAAAATCTTCTTAAAGGGTTTCCGAATAAAAAGTAAAAGAACTAAAAAACCGAGAGTTGCTGAAAAAAAGGCGATTGCCCTAAATCCAGGCTCTACATGAAGACTAGCTGGTGTTGGTAAAAGAACAACTGCACTAAAGTATGTCAGTAAATTCCAACCCCAGTAAAATGAAAAGCCAAGACACCCAATCATAGAACGGAAATCGAACACAACATCTTTTCCGTTCGGTAGCGTTTTTTCACCAAAGCTATCCATCTTCCTCCCTTTCCGTGATTGCTTGCAGTGGCTTTTGTTTCAGTATAGCGGTGATTGGACTTTCCTTAGATTGTCTGCATATGGCTAAAAGGTTTATTTGCTCATAATTTTGTCTTGATCTTGTCAATCGGTAGGCCTACAAGGAATTTTCAAAAATTCAATACATAAAAAACTCCGTAATTATCCAATAAGTCATTATGCCGATTGTCCTTATTGATTCCAGGCAACATTCTTAATCACAGCTAGTGCTTATCCGAGAACGATATTTGTCAAAGGAAAGGTGACCAATATGGAAGTGAGAGAAATTAGGGAAGGATATACAGAACTCGTTCGTGATAAACCGTTTCAGTGGGAAGAAGATGGACTGAAGGTAACGCGTACATGCGCTTGGTCTGGTCCAGGTTGTCATGAGGGTTGTGGTGTCCTACTTTATACGGACAAAGAAGATAAGCTTATAAAAGTTGAAGGTGATCCCGAACATCCTTTTAATAATGGACGCCTCTGTATGCGATGCCTTGATCTGCCAGAAGTTGTATATAACGAAAAACGCTTAAAATATCCGCTAAAACGATCACACGACAAACGTGGCGAAGATTGTTTTGAAAGAATTTCTTGGGATGAGGCTTTTGATCTTGTTGAAAATAACTTTAAAAGCATCAAAGAACAATATGGTGCTGAAGCTGTAGTTTTTGTAGACGGCACCGCACGAGATTCGACTCTTTGGCTTACGCGTCTTTGCTGGTCATATGGAAGTCCTAATTATTGCTTTGCAATGAGTGGTATGTCGTGCTTTGCTCCACGTGTTGCGGGAAGTTTCGCAACAACTGGCTCTTTTTGGCTTGGTGATTACGCACAGCAATTCCCTGAGCGTTATGACGACCCTCGCTATGAAGATCCGGAGTATATAGTCTTGTGGGGTAATAATCCAACAACTTCCAATTCAGATGGACTTTTTGGTCACTGGGTTGTTGATTTAATGAAACGCGGTACAAAAATTATAACCGTCGATCCTCGCCACACTTGGCTTGCGACCAGATCAGACGAGCACTTACCCGTTAGGCCAGGAACTGATGTTGTCTTAGCTCTGGCAATGCTTCATGTCATGATTGAAGAAGATATTTACGATCATGATTTTGTTGAAAAGTGGTGTTGTGGCTTTGAGGAAATGGCTGAAAATGTAAAAGACTGGACACCCGAAAAAGCTGAAAAAATTACTTGGGTTTCTGCTGAAAAAATAATACGAACAGCTAGAAAACTTGCCCATGCAAAGAACTTCATTATGCAATGGGGTGTATCTGTTGATATGACAAAAGAAACCATACCCGCATCGCAGGCCCTCATGGCACTTTTTGAAATTACTGGAAATATAGATAAACCTGGTTCAATGATTGTTCCTGTTACTGTGCTGTTTTATCCCGGGGGTTGGGGTCAGGAGTTTTTGTCAGATGAGCAGGACAAGAAGCGTATAGGCGTTAACAAATATGGATTACTAAGAGCAGGTTTTCAGGTCTGTTCGACAGATGAAATTATCAAAACGCTTGAAACGGACGATCCTTATAAAATGCACGGTGCCTATCTACAAACTACAAATTTCCTTGCCTGTGCAGGACCTGATCCAGAACGTACTTTGAAAGCATATCAAAAACTTGATTTCATTTGTGCTGTTGATATTTTTATGACTCCAACCATTATGGCTTTGGCTGATGTGGTTCTTCCCGCTGCAACATTCCCTGAGCGAAATGGTGTGCACGTTGGTGAAGGAATACAACGCGGTGAGGTACTTACCAAAGTTACGCATGTGGGTGAGACAAAATCAGATATGGAAATTAATCTCGAACTTGGAAAACGCCTGAATCCCGATGCCTGGCCATGGGAAAACGATATCGATATGTACAACACGGTGCTTGCCCAAACAGGTATTTCCTTTGATGAAATGCAGGAAGCAGCCCCAGTCTTTATCCCCTTTGAATACGAACGTTATAAAACGGGTAAATTGCGACCTGATGGGCAAGTGGGCTTTAATACGCCTACGGGAAGAATAGAGCTTTGGTCATATTATTTTGCCAATATTGGACTTGAGCCGCTTCCTTATTTTGAAGAACCAGAATCGCAATATAGTTTACCTGAGTTTGCAGAAAAATATCCTCTTATTCTGACCACGGGAGCACGGCAATGGTCTTCATTCCACTCAGAGCATCGCCAAGTTTCTCGCTTGAGGGCAATGCATCCCGATGCAATTGCTCAAATCCATCCAGATACAGCCAAACAATACGGTATTCAAGATAATGATTGGATTTGGATTGAGAACCATAGAGGTCGCTGCAAGCGCAAGGCTGAAATAACCTCCATTATCGATGATCCTCGCATTATTAGCATTGATCATGGATGGTGGCTTCCCGAAGCGCCAGCTTCGGAAAAAGACGGTCTCTTTGGTTTATGGGATATGGCTTGCAATAAGCTCATTCCTTATTCTCCAGGAAAAAGTGGTTTTGGAAACAATTATAAATCTCTTATCTGCAAAATTTATAAAGTGAAAGAAGGGGAATAGCGATGTCGAAAAATGGGCTTTTGATAGATTATGAATTTTGCACAGGTTGCCAAACTTGCGAAATGGCGTGTCGAGTTGAACACAATATTCCTGCGGATAGAAAAGGGATAGAGGTTCAAACCATTGGTCCTTGGAAGATTGAAAGGGATAGTTGGCAATATGATTTTCTTCCCGTGCCAACAAAAGAGTGCGATCTCTGTAATGCACGAACGCAAAAAGGGAAACTTCCAACGTGCGTACAACACTGCCAGGCTAACGTAATGCTGTACGGCTCCATCGATGAGCTTTCCAAATTGCTAGAAAAAAAACCAAACCAAGTTCTTTTTGCAAAATAAGGACATCTAGCACGCCTAATCAATACCAAGATTCACTTTCTGTATGAAACACCTTATTAAAGGAGGGTTATTGTGAGTGAAAAAGTTTCTTCACGATTTAAGCAGGATTCACGTTATGCATGGCTAGTTTTAGCCGTAACATATTTTGCAAGTGTTGTTGCTCCATTGCAGCAGTTTAAGATACCACCCGTTGCCTCATGGCTTATACCCTATTTCAATATGGATCCTGTTACGTTTGGGTGGCTTATGGGCTCAATGTCTCTCATTGGGGTTATCCTTGCGTTCCCCACAATTTTTATCGTAAAGAGAATTGGCTTAAAAGGGACCGTTCTTCTTTCGCTTTGTTGTTTAATTGTTGGATCGGTAATGGAATTGTTGGCCGGTGAAATGCTTACACTCTTTTTTCTAGGGCGTATCATAGAAGGTGCCGGGATTGGATTGGTGGGCGTGGCTGCACCTTCCAGTATTACTGTTTGGTTTTCAGAGAAAAAAAGGGGTCTTCCCATTGCCATATGGTGTACTTGGTTCCCCCTTGGCACTATCCTTATGTTTGGGCTTGCGCCTCAAATAGCAGCCACTTTTGGCTGGCAGGCCGTTTGGTATTTTTGCTTAGCAGCAACCGCACTGGCATTCGTCCTATTTGCTTTAGTGTTTAAACTTCCCGAGGCTCAGTCGGAAGAAGAGGTCATGGTTAAGGCCTCTCCTATGGAATGTTTCAGAACCCTTAAGAACAAAAACATATGGCTATTAGGAATTGTTTTCTTCTGCTTCAATTACTTTGCTATTGGAGTACTGAATTCATTCTACAACCAATACCTTGAAGGTATTTGGGGTATGGATCCCACAATGGCCGCTCCAATTCTTAGCGTTGCTACCGCACTCGCTTTAATTGTTATGCCAATAATTGGCATGCTAAACGACAAGACAAATAGACGAAAATTCTTTGTCGTATCAGGGTTTATTGTACTCATTGTTGGAAATCTTTTTGCGTGGACGGGCGTAGGAAACTACGCGGTTCTCTGGGCATTTATTATCCTTGCAGGCGTTGGTACTTCAATGGTTGCCTCTTCAGCAAGAGCTATTGCTCCTGAGGTTATGCCCCCTACAGCCTTGGGGGCAACCATGGGGATGACAGTTTTGCAATTTTGGCAAAACCTCAGTGCAACTGTTGGACCACCTTTATTTGGAGCTGTCTTAGTAGCCACAAATTGGGGATTTGCCGGATATGCAACTCTTATGCCAGTGCTAGCAATTGGTCTCATCGCAACCCTATTCATAAAAGCAAAATAACTTCCAAAGTTGTCGAGGTAAAAAGATAAAAGGCAGTATTCAATGCTCCATCTATGTGATGGAGCATTGAATTACCTGTTTTAATCGTAAGATTATTCACTTCCATAAAATTTTAGATTCAACACGCAAAGAATTCAGGTTAAAACAATTGAGTAGTTCCTCGGGTGTGATGGGCTGTGTGGTGGGGGCTAGGCCGGTGGTGCCGGCTATGAAGCCGATTATGGCTTCGGGGGTTTTAAGGCGGGCGCGCACTTCATCGATGCTGGCTGCCTGGTCGCGCTTGGAAAGGCGCTGCCCTGCGGCGTTCACCAGCAGGGGGATATGATGGTAGTGCGGATGGTCAAAGCCCAGCAGGTCTTGTAGGTAGAGCTGCTGCGGGGTTGAGCTGAGAAGATCTGCCCCCCGCACAACCGACGACACACCCTGTTCGGCATCATCTATGACAACAGCCAGCTGATAGGCGAAAGCTCCATCCGCGCGCTGAACAATGAAATCCCCGCAGTCCGCTTCAAGGTTTTGGCAATATTTCCCCTGCAAACCATCGGTAAAACAATAGCTTTTATCGGGTGCGATAAGGCGCAGGGCCGGCATTTGGCCTTGCTGCTGCATGCGCTGCTGGCGTTCTTGGACGCTCAAGCTGCGGCAGGTGCAGGTATGCACGCGCTTTTCTTCCCCATGGGGTGCAGAGGCTGCGCGGCGATCGGCACGCGTGCAAAAACAGGGATAAAGCAGGTGGTGGCGGCTCAGCTGTTCGGCGGCCTCGCGATACGTTTGCGTGCGTGTGCTTTGGAAAAAGGGGCCGCGATCCCAGCTAAGCCCCAGGTATTCAAAATCGCGCTGCAAGGCGCTTGCATAGGCCGGCTTTGAGCGCTGCGCATCCAAATCCTCTATGCGCAACACCACTTCCCCATCCTGCGATTTTGCGATTAGCCAGGCACACAGCGCAGCAAAAATATTGCCGGCATGTAAGCGCCCCGTGGGGCTGGGGGCAAAGCGTCCGACTACCGTGTTCATAGCTGTTTGCGGTTGTCCTCGACGTGTTTTGTTTTGCCGAAGCTGCGCTCGATTCCGCCGGGCTCGATGAGTTTGACCACGGGGGCCACAAGCAGGGTTTGTTTCAGTTTGTCGGCGATGGCGTGCTTGAAGGCATTCATTTCTTCATAAGAATCGCTAAATGCATCTGGCTCAAGCTCTACCATGATGGTCATGCGATCAAGACCCGTTTCGTTATCAACCACGATACGATAATGCGGGGATGCCCCGGAAATCGTGGCCAAAACATCTTCCACCTGGCTGGGGAACACATTGGTTCCGCGGATGATAAGCATGTCATCGCTGCGTTTGCGCACTTTTTTCATGCGCGCGTGGGTGCGCCCGCAGGCGCAGGGGTCGGTGACCACATAGGTGAGATCGTGGGTGCGGTAGCGCAAAACGGGAATGGCCTGCTTGTCTAGGGGGGTCAGCACCAATTCGCCTTCGGTGCCTTCGGGCACGGGTTCCCCCGTAAGGGGATCGACCACTTCCCACAAAAAATGGTCTTCGGCAATGTGCTGCATATCGCGCTGAGCCAAACACTCGCCGGAAACTCCCGGGCCCATAACCTCGGTCAAGCCGTAATTATCGGTGCAGGTGATGTGCATGCGGCTTTCAATTTCGTGCTTGAGCTTCGGCGGGCACGGCTCGCCACCAAAAAGGCCGATACGCAGCGTGGATGCCTCCCAATCAAATCCCAGGCTTTCGCCCACTTCGCACATATGCATGGCGTAGGAAGGCGTTGAAATAAGCACCGTTGTGCCGTAATCTTCAATCATGGTCAGGTGGCGTTCGGTGTTGCCCGCACCTGCAGGAATCATCATACAGCCCAGCTTTTGCAGCCCGTAATGCAGGCCAAACCCGCCGGTGAACATGCCGTAGCCAAAGGCCATCTGGGCGCGATCACCCGGCACAACGCCCGCCATCTGGGCCAAGCGCGCAATGCATTCGCTCCACACGCCCATGTCGTGTTCATTGTAGCCAACAACGATGGGTTTGCCCGTTGTGCCCGAAGAGGAGTGCAGTTCTATCACCTGGTCAAGAGGCACGGCAAACAGACCATAGGGGAAGGTTTGCCGCAAAACCGCCTTGTCGGTAAAGGGAAGAAGCCGCACATCTTCGAGAGTTTTTATGTCGGTGGGGCTCACATGCATTTCATCCATTTGGCTGCGATACCACGCCACACGTTCGTAGGTCCAGGCAACCTGTTTCTGCAACTTTTCCAGCTGGATTTCGCGGATGCGCTGGCGCGGGGCCGTTTCAATGGCGCGGTTAAATATGGGAAGATTTGCTTGTGTCATGAGAGTATCACCTAAAGGGGTTTCGTAAGGTCTTCTTGGGTCAAAAATTCGATGGGTTGTAGGCGTAGTGCCTGTTCAGCTGCCGCTAAATCCACCACGCGCAGGGCTACGTAGGTTGATATGAGCGAATAGCTATAGATGACGTTAATGCTGCAATCGGCGATGATCCCCACCACGCGCGCAAGGTCGCCGGGCTTATCGGTGAGTTTCAGGCATAAAACTTCGGTTGTGGTAACGGCAGCACCTGCTTCTTTAAGCGCGCGCAGGGCTTCATCGGGCTTGTCGACAACGAAACGGACAACGCCGTAATCACCGGTATCAGAAGCACAGTAGCCCCGCACGCTAACCGCGGCCGCCTCAAACAAATCGAGCACGCGGCGCAAGTGTCCCGGTCGACTTTCAAGAAAAACACTGATTTGAGAAACGCTCATGCTTAGGCCCCTTTCACGAATGCGAAACCGGCACGAAATGCGGCAATGTTGGTGTCGATGGTTTTTTGCGGCACGTGCGCGGCAATAATGGCTTCCCACGTGGCGCAATCAAAATCAAGCCCGGCGGCCAATGCGCCAATCAAAACGACATTGGTCGATTTTGCGCTGCCCGCCGTGCGCGCTAGGGTGCCGGCAGGTATAAGCACAGCCCCGGCCTCGCGCAGCTTTTCGGGCGCCGCGGCGGGCATGGCGGCCGCGCCGGTGGCCACGGGAAGGGGCTTTACCGCTTCATCGTTGACCAAAAGTGTGCCCCGCGGCGCAAGGTAGGGCAGGTTGCGCAGCGCTTCGGTGGTTTCAAACGACACGATGTAATCGGCGCAGCCAATATCGGCCACCATAGAAGAAACGCAGGCACCAAACCTGACTATGGTGGACACTGCTCCCCCACGCTGAGCCATGCCATGGATTTCGGAAAGCTTCACTTGCAGCCCTGCTTCCATGGCTGCGCGCGCCAGCAGGTCAGCTGCAAGGATGGTGCCTTGGCCGCCCACGCCACATAAAACGACGGTTGTTGTGCTGGCGCTGTTCTCGATGGATTTAGACATGGGAAGCCCCTTTCATGCAAGCGTCTTCGCGCACAATAGCACCGAAGTTGCAGTATTGCGCGCATTGCGCGCAGCCGATGCAGAGCGTCGCATCGATGGCGGCCTGTCCCGTAAGGGGATCACACGAAAGTGCCGGGCAACCAAGGGAAATGCACACGCCACAGGCCGTGCAAGAAGCGTTGACTTCAAAGCGCGGTTGCTTGATGCGATCGATCAAAACGCAGGGTGCACGAAATACGATCACGCTTAAATCGGGGCTTGAGCAAGCCGCCTTCAGAGCAGCGCGCACCGCTTTGGCATCGTGGGGATCTACCGTTTGCACATCGCTAATGCCCAGCGCTTCAACAATGCGCTCAATGCCCATTTCGGTGGTGGGGCGCTGCTGCAGGGTTTCGCCATTAAAAGGATTGCCCTGACGGCCGGTCATGGCTGTTGTTCTGTTATCAAGAATGGCAATGGTGCCACCACCCCTATTGTAGGCGGTGCTGATAAGCGAGCTTAAACCGGAATGCGCGAAGGTGGAATCCCCGATTATCCCCACGATGGGTCGGTGCTCTGTTCCCTGCAAGGCCAGTTCAAATCCGTGGGCCATGGAAATAGAAGCGCCCATGTCAACGCAGGTATCCATGCCACACAAAGGGGGCAGGGCGCCTAAGGTATAGCAGCCGATGTCTCCCGTAACAATGGCGCGCATACGCTTGAGTTCCTTGAACACCAAGCGATGCGGGCACCCCGGGCACAGTGCAGGCGGCCGGCCAGGCACATCGCTGGGGGCCCTTAAGTGGTTGGGCACCGCGGCACCAAACGCACACTGAATTGCTCGCGGCGTCAGTTCGCCCGCCAGCGGCAGCGCGGTGCCACAAGGTGTTGACAGCGCAATGCCCAGCGCCTTTATCTGAGTGGAAAGATAATCGGAAGCTTCTTCAATCACGTACACATCTTGCACGCTTGCCGCAAAATCTTGCAGGGCTGCCGCCGGCAAAGGCCAGGTCACGCCCAGCTTGAAAACGCTCGCTTCAGGCAGCGCTTCTTTAACGTAGTGATATACCGCACCCGAACAGATAATGCCCACGGCACTCGATTGTGCTTCAAAGCTGTTAAGCGGGCAGGTTTCAACCCAGGCGCGCAAATCATCGACGCGCGCATCGAGCACCGTGCGACGCGGCTTGGCAAAGGCGGGCATCATAACCCATTTGCCGGCATCGCTTTTGTATTCCTTGAGTGGCTGCTGACAGCGCTCGCCCACTTCCACCAGCGTTTTCGTGTGCGAGATGCGCACGGTGGAACGAATGAGCAGCGGAGTGTCAAAGCGCTCTGAAAGCGCGAAGGCGGCACGCGTAAACTCAAGGGCTTCAGCGGAATCGGCAGGTTCTAAGATTGGCACGCGAGCAGCCAGGGCATAAAAGCGCGAATCCTGTTCGTTTTGCGACGAATGCATACCCGGATCATCGGCGGCCATAATGACCAAACCGCCCCCTACCCCGGTATAAGAAGACGTGAACAAGGGGTCGGCGGCAACGTTGACACCCACGTGCTTCATGGTAACCAAAACGCGCGCACCCGCCGCACTCGCCCCCAAGCCCACTTCAAGTGCTACTTTTTCATTGGTGCACCATTCGGCATACACGCCCTCTTTTTCGGCGAAGGCCTCCATCGTTTCTGTTGAAGGGGTCCCCGGGTAAGCGACGCCGATATGGGCACCCGCTTCCCAAGCCCCCTGCGCAATGGCTTCGTTTCCTGATAAAAGCAGCATAGCGTATCCTTTTCATTCAAGGGGTGCCAGCGTGGGCGCTCCTAATTTCATTTTTTGCCCCAGCCGTGGGGTGCGGGGTTAAGCGCGCTCTTCGTAGATAAGGCAAAAAGCGCCAATTTGGACAATGTCGCCTTCTTTGAGCAGGGCATCGTTCACATTTTTGTTGTTGATCCATATGCCGTTGAACGAATTGGTATCAACGATGCTGTAACCATCACTGCCCAGCGTAACCGTTGCATGCTGGCGTGAAACGGTCATATCGTTTAAGAAGATATCGCATTCAGGGCTGCGACCAATAGTGAGGGGGGTTTCGCCCAGATTGAAAATCGTCTCAATTTGAGGGCCATGCACCACGCGCAACATCGCCTTGTAAGAGGCAGGGGGTGCACTAGCCAAAGTATCTTCCCCCGAAAGCTTAAGCGGTGTGAAACTTTGTGTTGACCCGAAAAGTTTAAAGCCGCACGCGGGGCACACGCTATCGTGCGCATCCACAGGGCTATTGCATATGGGGCATAGGTCGTTCATGGCGTTGCCACCCTTTCTTTGTACCCATTAAAGCTTATGTCCAAGCATACCCTACCTTGCTGTGCCTGGCGTTGATTTATCGACGATAAGCGGTGTTTGGTTCACTACGACACTTTCAGCAACCGTATTTTTTCCGGAAAATCCGCGGAAGAAGCGATCCCACCAGATGCCGATGCCCTCAAAAAGATCGGGCGCAGCTACATCTTCGCAGGCGATAAGATCTGCCGTGGCCAAAACGACGTTGCGCTGCTTAAAGGTGACGCTGCCCAGTTTGTCGCCCGCGCGCACATTGCCAACAATCGTATCAAAAGAAACGGATTGGCTGACATTACCGTTTATGTCGAAGACGGAAACGGCAGCAGCAGGGTCGGCAAAGGTGGCAGCAATGGTGGTGTCGATCCATTCGGTATGTGCAACACGCGCCACAAGAGGCGTTTGCCCCTGCGCATCGGCACTGCTGGCGCTTGATTGCGCCGTTTCGGTGCTGTGAACAAGCGGATAATCAATGGTGTGATCGTAGACCCACTGCAGCAGCGCTTGGGCATCCACAAAGCGCTGGGCTTCGCTGGAAGAATGGATGACCACCGCATACAGATCACCTTGCCCCCTGTTGGAAGCAGCAGCAAACGAAGGGCCGGCCAGATCGGTAAAGCCTGTTTTGACGCCGCAAGCACCTTCAAACACGCCTAAAAGCTCATCGGTTGTGTGCAGCTCAAGGGTGACCTGCGCACCGCCGCGCGTTACAGAAATTGCTGCTGTGGCCTGGCTGACGCTGTCGCGAAACGCCTGGTTTTGCATGGCATAGCGCACCATCGCGCCCACATCGGCGGCACTGCTGTGCTGGTTTCCTGCATAGATGCCGTCGTCGAGGCCGTGAGGGTTGGCAAACACGCTATCTGCCAAGCCTATCTCGGTGCCTTTTTGGTTCATGCGCTCAACAAAAGCAGCCACGCTTTGTTCGGGGCTTGCCCCCGGCGTGCCCGCTGCTGCTAAAAAGGAGGCTCCGATGGTTTCGGCTATTGCCTCTGCGGCATCGTTGCCCGAAGAAACCAACAATGCCTTTAAGGCATCGGCCAAGGTGAGCGTGTCGCCTTCTTGCAGCTGCGCCGATGATTCGCCCACACTTGCCGCTGTTGCACTGACGGTTAGAGGGGTGTCAAGCGCGGCCGCATCAAGGGCAACAATCGCCGTCATCACTTTGGTGATAGAAGCAATCGGGGTGGCACTTGCGGCGTTGCGTTCGTAGTACACCCTGCCTGCATCATCCATGACCAGGGCGTATTCTGCATCTATGCTGGGACAAGATGCCACAGCCAAACCACGCGCATCGACGGTTTCCCCCAAGATAACATCGGCTTTGCGCACGTCGGCCACGGCGGGCGTGGTGCCAAGGAAAAGGGCAGGTCCAAGCGCAAGTGCGCAGGCCATAAAAAGGCCTACGCAGCGATAAAGCGCCGGATGTGTTTTCAAAGCATCAATCAAGTGCATAGATGTCCTCGGGTTTTACCGAAACATAATGGGTACCCGCAAGTTTTTCCTCAACGCTGGGATCACTTACTTTAAGCACGTCAATGGCCGTATCGCCATTGACAGAAAAACAGTAGCCGTATTCGATGTTGACACCTTGTTCGTCAAAAAACTCAAGCAGTTGCGCCAAGCCACCGGGATGATTCGGCACTTCAACACCCAAAACAGGGGTAACCGTCGCTCGGTAGCCCTGCGCGACCAAAACCTCCGCTGCCCTATGCGGCGTGTCGCAGAATATGCGCGCTACGCCGAAATCTTGCGTGTCTGCCAAAAAGAGCGCATGCATATCGATATGCGCATCGGCAATAACGCGACAAGCGCTGGCCAGACGCCCCTTTTCATTTGCGAGAAATACCGTTAATTGATCTATCATGACTACTTTCCTTCCCCGCGCAAATCGATGATGCGGCGTGCTTTGCCTTCACTGCGCGCGATGGTTTTAGGTTCGACAATCTTGATTTCAACCTGCACCTGCAAATTACTCTTTAATTCTGAAGCAAGACGACGTTTGATATCTTCCAGCTTGCGAATTTCGTCAAACGGGAATTCGGGCACCGTTTCAATTTGCAGCTGCACGTGATCGAGCGGGCCTTTGCTGGTGAGAACAATCTGGTACTGCGTTGCAATTTCGGGGAATGTGGTGATAACCTCTTCGATTTGCGAGGGGAACACATTCACGCCGCGGATGATAAGCATGTCGTCGGTGCGTCCCGTGATGCGATCCATGCGGCGAAACGTGCGCCCGCAGTCGCATTTTCCTGGCAAAATACGGGATATATCGCGCGTGCGATAGCGAATGAGTGGCGAACATTCTTTCACAAGCGTGGTAAACACCACTTCGCCCCATTGACCATCGGGCACAGGTTCAAGGGTAGTGGGGTCAACAATTTCGATAATGAACTGGTCTTCGCACACATGAAGCCCGTTTTGACATTCGCATTCACAGGCCACGCCCGGCCCCATAACTTCGGAAAGGCCATAGATGTCATGCACCCGAATGCCCAACTTGCTCTCTATTTCGACACGCATACCCTCAGAATAGGGCTCCGCACCCAAAATGCCCGCTGAAATGGGGAAATCCTTGGCAGGTTCATAGCCTTCTTCCAAAGCGGTATCGGCGATAAGCAAGGCATAGGTGGGCGTGCAGCACAAAATGTTCGTGCCGAAATCGTGCATAAGCTGCACCTGACGTTTCGTGTTGCCCGAAGACATGGGCAGTGCCACCGCACCCACGGATTCAACGCCGCGATGCGCACCCAGCCCGCCGGTGAACAGGCCATAGCCATAAGACACTTGCACGACCGATTCCTTTGAACCGCCCGCCGCCACGATGAAGCGCCCAAAACAATCGCCCCAGTTTTGCAGGTCGTTTTCCGTGTAGCCCACAACGGTTGCCGTGCCCGTGGTGCCCGAAGAACAATGGATGCGCACCACTTCGCTGCGCGGCACCGCAAACATATCAAAGGGGTAAGCATCGCGCAAATCCTGCTTCTTTGTAAAGGGAAGCTTCGTGATGTCGGCAAGACAAGTTATATCTTCAGGTTTCACGCCTTTGGCATCAAACGCTTCCCGATAGTGAGGAATACGCTCATAGACGTAGGCGGCAAGTGCTTGCAAACGCTGGGTTTGCAACGTTGTGAGGTCTTGAGGCTCCATGGTTTCAAGTTCTGGCTGGAAATACACGGGTGCACCTTTCTTCTTCGTTTCGGTTCTGTCTATGAAGAGCATCAAAAGCCTTTAAGCTGCAAGGTCATAATGCGTGATCACTGCGTTGTTTTGGGAATTGTTCCCACAACTTTTACTTCATCTTTAGGATCGTAGTTCGATTCAAAGACATCTTCATGTAGCAGCGCGCCGTGTTTGTCTGTAACGCTGCGCACGATAGTAATTTTGCGGCCATCGGCGCCCGATGTTTTGACATAGCTGCTGCCCTGCTGCATTGTTGCGTCTTCAACGGTTTTCGTTTTAAACTTTTCGCCGGCGCTCCACTCGCCTTCTCGCGTTTCGACGCGATATTCGGGGTTCACACCATAAAGTCTAGCGACAACCGTGGTATCGGTGTAGCTCATCTTGAAAAGCACATCCGAAGTACTATCGTTTTTCCATACCAAATCGGGACTGGGATAGCTTACGGCCGCATCGCGCCCTGCAGGGTAGCTGGCAATATAGAGGGAATGATTCACGCGCTGCAACACGGGGAAGCCCGCATTGTAGACGGCATTGAACACGGTTGTGGCAACCTGGCAGATGCCGCCCCCTATTTCATCGGTGTATTCCCCATCGACTATCGACCCTGCGGCTTGAAAACCCGCTTCTTCATTGCAGTTACCCGCCGTAGTGTTAAAAGACCAGGTGCCCCCACTTTTGACGATAGAGTTATCAAGCAGATCGGCAACGAGGTGGATGTTGTGATTGCGCGCCACAACACCCGCTGTGTATTCGGTCGTGTAATCGGCAAAACAGGTGATGAGCCCGTAGCTTAGCGCCTCATCGAAGCTGAGAGTGGCCGGAATAGACACCTCTTCAACGCTTATCTGCAGCGTTTGGGTGGGTGGCGGCGATTTGAACAGCAGCGTATCTAGGGCTTCGATAGCGCCTTGAACCTGCGGCATCGTTGCCTGCGAATTGGTGTTCACCAAAATTTCATCACCCGCAGAAACGAACTCTAGGCGCAGGTTTTCCCCGGTAAAGGCAACATTAAGGTTGTCGATTAGCGCCGTTTTTGCCTTGGCGGCCTCGATGTAGGGTTCAAGCGTATAGCCCTCATCGCCCTGCGCTACGCGCGTTTGCACCCACGACCCAAGCAAGCTGGGATCGGCGTGAAATGTTGCCTGTTTGAAGGTGAAATCGGCACCGGTGCTGACGGCCGCATTGACCAGTGCACAGGATTTTTGCGCAAGCGCCTCATCGATGCGCAAAGGGGCGTAATCCGTGTGCGCAACAAAGGAAACATCCGCCGATTCACTTTGCAAAAAGGCCGCATTCAATTCGTTTTCAAAAGTGGTTCGATCAATCATATCACCATCATGGCCAGGTACAACAGCTGCAATACCGTCAACAACTGCCAGGGAATAATCAAGCCGAGGCTTGCCGATGGTCCTATCGATTTCCTGGGCAAGCGCCTCTGTGGCCTGGTGGGCAAACTTAGCTTGCGGGGCAAGGGTTGCTCCCGAGAAAAAAACTTCCACACGTTTGGCTATCCCACCATCACCACGCCCCACAGCAAGAGCTTGTGCTGCCTGGTCCGCGGCATCGTAGCTTGCCTGCAGCTGTGATCCGTCCGTTGTCCAGTGCGTGGTGTTCAAGCGCGCTTCATCAAGCGACTGCTGTTCGGTCAAGCCTTCTGAAGCCAAGGTGTCCGCAACGGCATTTTGCTGCGCCGTTTCGCTGGCATAGATGGTCACCGTGGTATCGTTGAGCCGTGGCGCATAGGTGGCCCGCAAAAGCGTTTGCGCTTCTTCGGCGGTTTTGCCCCCCACATCAACACTGCCCACCTTGATGCCGGGATACACCTTCCCCCAGTTTAGGCCGGTGTCCACCGCAACACCCGCCAGCACAAGCACGGCGATGGCCACCGCGATAAGCGCCACTTTGCTGCGGCGTATAAGCTTGAACAACCCTCCGAACACAAAACGTGCAGCGTGGGCAAGGCCCCCTACTCCAAACATGAGCGCTGCGGCTAAAAATGACCCGATGCTTCTTAGGGCCGCCCAAACGGGATTTGTGGGTGCCGGCGCATTTTTTGTCCAAAGCTGCGGCTTGTTGTAGGTGGAATTCGTGCGTTTTGAACCCTTGGCCGGTGCGTGTGCGCGCGACGTTTTAGCAGGATGACCCGCTGTATGCCGGGAAGGCGAAGAGGATTGCTGTGGTGCGCTACGACGTTTGCGCGCGACGCTTTTTCGGTGCAAACCACTCATGAAATTCCGGCTTCCGCCTGTTCATCAATGTGCTTAAGCTGTCGTAGCGCCTGTGCCACATATATGACCGTTGTGATAAGGGACAGTATAAGCCCCACATAGACAAACCAAATGCCCCACGAGCACATCTGGGTATTGAAGCCGGGCAGCCAGGAAAACGTGCATATGCCCAAGCCAGAAATGAGCGGCCAGTTCAAAAGCACGCCGGCAAAGCCAACGAACAAAAACGTTGTGGCAACTTTGCCCAAATAGATAACGGGTATGCGCAGGCGGTAGCGCTTGAGCAAAAAACTGCCCCCCACCAACAAAAAGAGGTCACGAATAAGCACGACAGCAACAATCCAAAGAGGAAGACGCCCCACCAACAACAGGCCGCCCACGCCGGCTATCATCAAGATGCGGTCGATAGCAGGGTCGAGCAATTGCCCCAACTTTGACACCGTATTGGTGCGCCGCGCAATCTGCCCATCAAGAAAATCGGTACCGGCGGCAAGCGCAAACAACAGGGCGGCGGCAAGGTCGTTGCCCTGCATAAGCAACACGAGAAAAACGGGGACGAGGCACAGACGCAGCATTGAAATCACGTTGGGAATCGTGAATACTTTGTCGATGACAAGTTCTTCAGAAGAGGAATCGTTTTGAGGGGTATCGCCTTGTTTCATTTCGTAACATGTCCTTCGTACAAAAAGCCGGGTATGAGATGCCCATACCCGGCTTGTCGACTTCGATAGGTTCCCTGCAAGGGGTTATACCTGTTCGCGAGCAGCCTTGGCTTCTAATGCTGCTTTCAGTTTAGCAGCTTTTTGTGCTTCCTTGACGTCCTTCGCCATTTTTTCTTCTTCTGTCAGCGCAGGTTTTTTGCTCACATCAACACTTTTTTGCGTTGCGGCGGGTGCGTAAGTTGGCATCATCGTCAAACAATCCTTGGGACACTCCCGCGTGCATGAACCACATTGCACACAGCGAAAGCGGTCAATTGTCCAGGTTTCTGCCGGCTTATCAACGGTGATTGCCCCGGTGGGACAACGTTTTTCGCAGATGCCGCACAAAATGCAGTGCACCATATCAACTTCGATATGACCTTTCAGGCCCTCGGGTGCAAAGCGGTGCTGCGTGGGATACTGAATGGTTTCAGGCTTCTTAAAAAGCGATCCCAGTGTCATTTTCCCTAATTTAAAACTTCCCATGTCGCCCTACCTTTCCGAACAGCTGATACAGGGATCGATGGTCAATACGATCATATTGACATCAGCCAAATCGCAACCCGCCAACGCCGTGGTCATGCCTGCCAGGTTTTGCGAGGTAGGGGTGCGCATACGCATGCGTTCAAGGAACTTCGTGCCGTTGCCCTGGGCGTAGTAATAGCATTCGCCACGCGGCTGTTCGACAAGGTTACACGCCTGAGCGCCTGCGGCCGGAGACCCCTTAACCTCGACAAACACTTCCCCTTCAGGAATTTTGGCAATCATTTCTTCAATGATGTCGATGGCTTGCAGCACCTCTAAGGCACGCACCTTCACGCGCGCATAGCAATCGCCCTGCGCATCTAAAATCGGCTGGAAATCGGCAAGATCGCCATAGCCGCCCAGGCCCAAGCTGCGCACGTCGTTGTTAACGTTTGATGCGCGCGCAAACGGTCCGACCATGCCCTGCGCCACTGCCGCTTCGTGGCTGATATGACCCACACCAACCGTGCGGTTTTTAACGGAGCTATCTTTAAGAAACGCGTTGCATATCTGGGCATAATCGTGCTTAATGCCTTCAAGCTTGTCAACGATGGAGCGCAGCATGGTCGAATCGATATCGCGCACGACCCCACCGACGGCAACGACGGACAAAATGACACGGCCGCCCGTGGTGGCCTCGAATATATCCAAGACGCGTTCGCGCAGGCGCCAGCAGTGCATGAACAGGCTTTCATAGCCGAAGGCATCGGCAGCAAGGCCCATCCACAGCACGTGGGAATGGATACGCGAAAGTTCATGCCAGATAACGCGCAGGTATTCGGCGCGACGCGGAATTTCGACACCCATCAGGCGTTCAACCGTTTCGGCGTAACCCATGGAATGACCGAAGGCGCAGATGCCGCAAATGCGTTCTGCCACATAGATGAACTGATTGTAATCGCGCGTTTCAACCAGTTTTTCCAGCCCGCGATGAATAAATCCAATCTGGGGGATGGCTTCTATGACGGTTTCATCTTCAACCACAAGGTCGAGGTGAAGCGGTTCTGGCAATACGGGGTGCTGCGGACCGAAAGGAATGACGGTTGCTTTTCCCATGTTATTCACCCTTCTCTTCGGTGGCTGCGGGTGCGGCTGCTTGAGCAGCGGCGGCCTTAGCGGCTTTGGCAGCAGCAATCTTGGCCGCTTTTTCGCGCGCTTCTTTTTGTGCGGGCGAAATGACGGTCATCGGTTCGTTGACGGAAACATCGTAGAATCGGCCCCCAAAATCGATGGCAATGTTTTCAATCTGCACGCCAAAGAGGTCGTGCGCTTCATTTTCAAAAACAAAGGCTGCGATAAAATCACCGGTGATGGAAGGAACTTTCACATCGTGCTTCACGGCGGGAATCGTATAGTTTTCGATAAGGGAATCTTTCATGAAGGAGTATTGCAAATCGATACCTTCATCGGTGTTGACACAGAGCATCTGCAAGAAGCGATACCCTTGCGCCTTATGCGTGGCGGAACACTCTAAAAGAGCACCCAGTTCCAAGGGCAAATATTTTATATCCAGGCTCATGTTATGCCCCCTTTTTCTGAGCGCTTAAGGCTTTTGATTTTTCATCGAGAATGGCCAAACCCTGCACCACGGCATCTATGATAGCTTCGGGGCGCACGGCACAGCCCGGTGCGTATACATCAACCGGTATAGCCTGGTCAACGCCACCGATAACGTTGTAGCAATCGTGGAAAATACCGGCTGAACACGCACAGATACCACAGGCGATGACCACTTTTGGTTCAATCATCTGGTTGTAAATTTCTTGCACAACCTTGATATTGCGTTCGTTCACACTTCCCGTTACTAAGAAAATATCGGCATGCTTGGGGTTGCCGGTGTTGATGATGCCAAAGCGTTCCACATCGTAACCCGGGCACAGCGCGGCCAGCACTTCGATATCGCAACCATTACAGCTGCTGGCATCGTAGTGGATAACCCACGGAGATTTTGTTGCGTAAGACATAGGCTTGCTCCTTACAGGTACACGAGGATCGCAATGTTTAACCCACCAAGAACAAGTGCGACAATCCATGCCAATTTCAACATGAGCTGCCACTTGACGCGGGCGAAGTTGTTGTCGATCCAGATTTCCAAAAAGTAGATCACTAAAACAGCAACGAAGGCAACAAGGAACGAAATCGGATTTGCCCAGATGAAGAACATGCCCGTCCAGCCAAGAAACAAGATGTTTTCACACCAGTGCATGATTTCCACTTTGGCCAGCGTTTTGCCACTCATTTCGGTGGTGATGCCCTTAACCAGTTCCTGGTGCGCATGATGCGAATAGGAAAGATCGAAAGGAGATTTGCGCAGTTTGATGGTCAGCACAAACAAAAAGCCAAGAAAGATTGCCCACACGTTGCAGATGATGGGGGATGACAAGTGCATAACCCCGCTTACATCAAGGGTGCCCGTAGCGATGAAGAACCCAACGGCAACGAATAGCACCATCGGCTCATACGCCATGACCTGCACGGTTTCGCGGCTTGCACCTAATTCGGCATAGGGAGAGCGGCTGGAATAGGCAGCCACAATAAAGAACAGCGCCGATAAGGTGATGACGAAAATAGACATGAGCAAATTGCCGCCGGCGAAGAAGATGCCACCCGCCAAAACGGTGAACACCAGCGCGCACATGATGTAGGTGCCTTCCGTTGAATTGACCGACACGTTGTCTTTTTCGATAAGCTTGCGCACGTCGTAATAGGGCTGCAACAGCGGCGGTCCTACGCGGCCTTGCATACGCGCCGTTATGATGCGGTCGACGCCGGCAAGCAGGCAGCCTAACACGGGAGCCAAAAGGGCAAAAGCGATGGTTGCAACGATGATGGGGATGATGTTTCCAAACATATACATAGGTGGTCTCCTCCCCTACAGCAATCCGAGCATCGAAGTGGCGGCGGCCGCAAATGCGACAACCATCACCAAGGTGCAACAGATTGAACCAACAGGCGCGATACGTTTTTCACCAAAAATAGATTCCATATACCAATTGCGTGCAGTCGCTTGTGTTTCCTGCGACATCGAATTGCGAAAGGTACGATTTTCGTTGTCGACACTCACACCAGAAAGATAGATTTCAGCCTTCTTCGCCTTGGTTTTGCCCAGCCCCGCAAACAGCACCACGGCGATGAAGATGACAGAAACACTGGCGATCCACAGATTGTCGGTGGAAATGCCCCAGGCAATCGATCCGTATACCCCGAAGATGTAGGGTTCAACAAGCATCCACGAAATAAGAGGCAAGCACACGCAGGATGCGATAAGAAGCACCGCCATAAGGCCGATGGCAACCCATTCGTTGCGGTGAACCGTCTTTTCTTGATCGGCGGTTTCTCCGGCGATACCGGCAAGTTTGCCCAGCCACTTTGCCCAGAACAAGAAGGTGGCAGCCGACCCAAAGGCCAGCAGGATAATAAGCGCCACCTGCCCTGTTTCAACAAAGGATACCAGGGTAGCCCACTTCGCAATCAGCATGCCGAAAGGTGCTATAAACATGCACATGATGCCCAGCATCATGGCGCGCGCCAAACGCGGCATACGCTCAAACAGCAGATCCATGTCTTCGATGTTGCGGCTGCCAATGTGGTGTTCGGCCGTGCCGACGCACAAGAACAGCAAAGATTTGGCAATGGCGTGGAATAACAGCAAGAACATACCCGCCCACACCGCTTCAGGAGTGCCCACGCCAGCACAGGCAACGATCAAGCCTAGGTTGGCAATGGTGGAATAGGCCAACACGCGTTTGGCGTTGCTCTGCGAAATGGCCATGAACGAACACAGGGCGAAGGTCACGCCACCCACAACAACCACCATCACGCCGGGAACCAAGCACACCGACAAAATGGGAGCCAACTTAAGCAGCAAGAACACGCCCGCCTTAACCATGGTGGAAGAATGCAGCAGTGCTGAAGTGGGCGTTGGGGCAACCATGGCACCCAGAAGCCAGGTGTGAAACGGCATCTGTGCCGCTTTGGTGATGCCGGCAAATGCCAGGGCGGTTACCGGGAACACAAACAGGCCGGGCATGGCCGTGCCCATGGCAAGAAATTCGGAAAACGAAAGGGTTTCCAGGGTGATAGCGCAGTAATAAAGCGCCGCCAAAAAGGCAATGCCACCCAGCATGTTCATGATGATCTGACGAAATGCATTGGTGATAGCTTCGTCTGTTTTCGTGTAACCGATAAGCAAAAACGAACAGACCGTGGTCACTTCCCATGCGGTGAACAGCCACACCATATTGTTGGCAAACACGATGCCAAACATGGCCGAAAGAAAGAGGAACATCAGCGCGAAGAACAGCGGGCGACGATCGCGCTGGTCTTCGTGATGCGCCTGGAAATCTTCCATATAGCCCAGGGCATAAAAGCAGATGGCCGACCCGATAACGCCGATGACAAAGGCCATAAGCAGCGAAAGCGAATCCACATAAAGGCCGCTGGCCACAGGCGCACCATGGGCAAACAGCGCCTCAAAAACGATGGCGCCCGCCGTTTGGATAACGGCTAAAAGGGAGGCCACAATGTTTTTGTAGCGGATGCCATACACCAGAACGCAGATGCCAATGGCGATGCTTACCCCTGTACAAAGGTAATCGACGATAGGTGACGAGAATTCAAAAAACACCCCCGCAGTACCCAGATAGGTTCCCACCAGTGCCAGCGACACAGCGCCAACAGCCAAAGCGGAAACTCCTACAATCACTTTTCTCGCTTGATTGTTCTTCACGCACAAAAGCACTGCGGCAACAACAAGCGGGAACAGGATCAGAAATCCGATTAGTTCCACGTGTCTTCCCCCTTCAATAAACGGCTAACAAAAAAAGCGACAGAGGATGTCGCTCGATAAAACACTTTAGCAAAGAAAAGTCCCCACAGAATCCATCGCTAGTGTAGGGGCTTATCCATCGGTAAATGGAACCTACCCCCTCACGTATCGCGCACGGGCGGGCGCTGCGGCCAGGTAGACGGCATAGTGCTACGAAAGAAAGTTTCATAACACGACAAATTGTGCGAGAAATATGGTGGCTCTCCCCTTTTTTGAAAGCTGCCCTATACTAAAGTGAGCTTGGGATGACCCGAGCACAAATGATTTGCTTTGCACCTATGTTATCCGGGACAACCCGGCAGCCCCCGCACAGAAACTCACCCGCACTGCATCCGATTCCTTCGATGTAGCGGGCATTTTTATGGTGAAAATATGAAACTCACACAGGAAACATCCACGCACGCACCACAAACAGAACCGCATACAGAAATAGCTATGCCCGCCCAAACCGATGCGAAAATAGACCGCATGGGCACCGAAAGCACGTTTAAGCTTCTGCTGGAGTTTTCGGTTCCTGCCGTCATTGGCGTGCTGGTCCAGATGCTCTACAACGTTATCGACGCCGTATATGTTGGCCACGCGGTGGGGCCCGACGGCTTGGCGGCCACCACGGTGGCCAATCCCCTTATGACAGCCATCATTGCGCTGGCCATGCTTGTTGGTGTGGGCGGCAATGCGGTATGCGCCATCAAGTTAGGTGAAGGCAAAAAACAGGTGGCGCAGCGCGTTTTGGGCAACGCTTTCACCCTTTTACTTTTGGTTTCAGTCGCCATCTGGATTATCGCGGCGGTGGCCATGGACCCCATCCTGCGCTATTCCGGTGCTGACGATATTGTAATGCCCTACGCCAAAACCTTTGTAAGCATTATCGTTATCGGCTGCCCCTTGCAATTTATCAGCTTCGGCATGAACAACTTCATCAGAACGGCGGGCCACCCCAACCGCGCCTTGGGTTCCATGCTTATCGGCACGGGGGCCAACATTGTTTTGGGCTACCTATTTATCATCGTGTTTGGCTGGGGCATGCTCGGCGCCGGTTTTGCCACGCTGCTTTCCTGGGGAATTTCGGCCGCCTTCGTTATGCAATTTTTCCTGTCGAAGAATTCCCCCATGCCTTTGCGGCTAAAAAGCCTGGCCATCAAGCCGAAAATTGCCTTGCGCATTTTTGCCTTGGGTTTGGCACCTTCCATTATGGAAATGGGTTTTGCCATTTCTAGCATGATAGAAAACAACCTGCTTACCTTCTATGGTGCCACCGACCCGCTGGGTGCCGATGGCGCGCTGGCGGTTATGCGCGTGTTGGCAAGCGTGGGGCTTTTGGTGGTTATGCCCTCGATGGGGCTTTCCATGGGATCGCAGCCTATTATTGGCTACAACTACGGTGCCAAAAACTACGACCGCATGAAAGCAACGCTGCGCCAAGCTATTTTAATGGGCATCGCCATCACCACGCCGCTGTGGCTATCTGTGATTTTGCTGCCCGATATGTATTCACACCTGTTCGGGTTGCCCGAACAATATATCGCTGCCACCAGCTGGGCGCTTATCGCCTACCTTATTTTCATCCCGATACTGCCCGTGGCCATTATCGGAGCAAATTATTTTGATGCCACCGGCCAAGCTTTCAAAGCCACGGTGCTTACGCTGACGCGCCAAATATTGTTTCTTATTCCGCTGCTGCTTATTTGCCCGATTCTGCTGCCGCAGATAATCCCGGTCAGCGCCTTGCAAAGTGTGTTTATTGCACCTTCCATATCCGACATCACTTCAACTTTGCTTGTGGGAGGCTTCCTGCTTGCCGAATGGCGGCGCCTTGATAAGCAGATTGCACGTTCGCGCGCTGCAAAAGCCCTTGAGGCGCAGGCGGCGGGTAGTTTGAGGAAATGATGAAGATGCCCCAAACACACGCCGTTTACCCGCCCGTTAAACACGCATAACGGCTTGTGAAAACTGGCCGTTTGCTGCGTTTGAAAGTCTGTTATGATGCCCGCACTCTATTCGTTGCACGTCGAAAAAGCGTGCCGGCATACATGACTTAGCGCGCCCTGAGCACGCCCCCTAGAAGGGATAGTAATTGTGAAACAGATCCTGCAGAAATGGAACAATATCAGCCTTATTAAGCGTATCGTGGTGGGCCTTGTTATCGGTGCCGTTGTGGGTATCTTTTTCCCTCACCTTGAGGTTTTCACCCTACTGGGCACGCTGTTTGTTTCCGCGCTTAAAGCGGTGGCACCCATCCTTGTTTTCTTCTTGGTAATAAGCGCCCTTGCCAATGCAAAATCGGCGGGGTCCATGTCGGGCGTAATCCTTCTTTATATGATAAGCACGCTGGTGGCGGCCTTGGTGGCGGTGGCAGCAAGTTTTCTGTTCCCCGTATCGATTACGCTTACGCAAGCTGCAGAACAAGGCGCTCCGGGCGGCGTGGGCGAAGTGCTGATGGCGCTGCTGATGAACGTGGTGGCCAACCCCGTCGATGCGCTGGTGAAAGCCAACTATATCGGCATTTTGGCCTGGGCGGTCGTACTGGGCATCGCACTGCGCATGGCGGCGCAAAGCACGAAAACCATCTTCACCAATATTTCTGATGCCGTATCTTTAGTGGTGCGCTGGATTATCAACGTGGCACCCTTTGGCATCATGGGGCTGGTGTACACCTCCGTCTCTACAAGTGGTTTAGAAATTTTCACGGAATACGGGCAGCTCATTTTGCTGCTTGTGGGCTGCATGTTGGTTATCGCGCTGATAACCAATCCCTTGATCGTGTTTCTCAACATTCGCAAAAACCCCTACCCCTTAGTTTTGCGCTGCCTTAAAGATAGTGGCGTCACCGCATTTTTCACCCGCAGTTCGGCGGCCAACATTCCCGTTAACATGGAACTTTGCCGCAAACTCGGCCTTGATAAAGACAACTATTCGGTATCTATCCCACTGGGTGCCACCATCAATATGGCGGGCGCGGCGGTAACCATTACCGTTATGACCATGGCCGCGGCACATACCTTGGGCATTGCGGTAGATTTCCCCTCGGCAGTTATCCTCTCGGTTTTGGCGGCAGTTTCAGCCTGTGGCGCTTCAGGGGTGGCAGGCGGATCCTTGCTGCTGATTCCGCTGGCCTGTTCGCTTTTCGGCATCCCCAACGATGTTGCTATGCAGGTGGTTGCCATCGGCTTCATTATCGGCGTCATCCAGGATTCCTGCGAAACCGCCCTCAATTCCTCTTCCGACGTACTATTTACCGCCACCGCAGAATACCGCACCTGGAAAAAACAGGGCAAAGAAGTGGTGTTTCACGACCACGAGTAATCGAACGTTCGATTATGGAAGCGACTTGGCTGATGAACTATTCGACGCGATAGGCTTGTCAAGCTTGAGCAGGGTTTAACTGCTTGGTTGGATACCCTCATCGGCCAAGCCACAATGCGCCTTCGCTTCATTGAGGCTATAGGTTTCAAGCCGTCCCG
>JAVVPE010000013.1:0-33150 GCA_036655915.1 Raoultibacter sp. | reverse complement strand
TGTAGGCTACCGCACTCTTACCCGCAACACGGCCGAAAGTGTAGATGTCGGCCATAGAACACGACCCAAGCCGGTTGGTGCCCATCTTGTGGCCCGCAACTTCGCCCGCAGCAAACAAACCCGGGATAACAGCACCAGATTCATCAAGCACTTCTGCATTCACGTTGATATGCAAACCGCCCATGGTGTAATGAACGGCAGGCTTGTATGACATAACATAGTAGGGGCCGCCATCGATAGGGTTAAGCTCTCCGCGATAATTGAACGCAGTATCTTTACCTTCTTTGCAATACCGGTTCCACGTATCGACCGTTTTTTGCAGCTCAACCGCATCAACGCCGAAAGGTTCGCAGGCAGCTTCAAGCGTATCGCCCTTTGCGATGATTTTACGGGAATCCAAATTTTCGTATTCATCTGAATGGGTTACCAGAAGACCTGATTTATCTGCACCTTTTTGATTAAACAGCATATAAGCCATGCCGTCAGTTTGCTTTTTGATTGCGTTTGACAACACGTCACGTCGATCCAGTTCTTCGACAAAACGATCGCCTTCCTTGTTCATCATGATAGCAAGGCTTTCCAGGCGCATGTCGCCCACATAAAGAAGCGCACCCGTCTGGGGATCGCATGTAGGATATGTCTGGATATATTCCATATCAATCAAGTTCGCACCAATCGCCGAACCCATGGTAAGACCATCGCCCGTTGCGCCAACGGAATCGGTTGAAAGAATGGAAGCGTCCATAGCGGGATTGTACTTTACGCGCATATCAACGTTTGACCCAAAGCCACCGCTTGTTAAAATGACAGACTTGCCCTCAAAGGTGAAAGTATCACCCGTAATCGCGCTTTCAGCTTTAACTGAAGTTACTTTGCCCAAAGCATCTTTAACCAGATCCATTACCCGCATGTTAGTCAAAACGGTCAGGGTTTCAATTTCTTCGCTACGCATGGCCAGTTTAGTAATCATTTCGCTACCGGTATGGCCCATCGGTATAATTGAACGTTTGACCGAATGCCCACCAAAGAAAAGACAATTGTGTTCCCACGCAACGCCGCCTTCGTAGGTAAGCCATTGGGCACTATCAAACGTGCCTTCCGCAATAACCTTGACCAAAGCTGGATCACCTTTATTGTCGCCGCCCTTCAGCATATCTGCCGCCAGAGCTTCGGCGCTATCAGAAACGCCCTCTTTTTGCTGAATCCAATTACCCGGAACGGCCATTTCGCCACCAGAAAGCGAGGTGTCGCCACCGACAACGCCCATCTTTTCCAACAAAATAACCTTTTTACCTGCACGAGCTGCGGTAATGGCTGCCGCAAAACCAGCACCACCTGCACCAACCACGATAACGTCGGCCGTCTTAGGCATATCTTCAGGAAGAGCGAGAGTGACGTGATCGCGCTTTTTCCATTCGGAAGCTTTTGCTCCCGACGCATCCAGCGCCTCACCCACGGCAGTCAAAAACGCCATGCTGGAAAGCGTTGCACCCGAAACGGTGTCAACATTAAGCGTCTGGTTGGCAACGATAAGCTGCGAAAGCTGATTGATAGCTACATCGCCCATGCCTTTTGTTTCACGCGACTCGATGACATTAATGCGTTCGATTGCGCCTTCTTTGGTAACGACCTCCATCTGCATGGTGCCATGCTTGCCCATGCCATTGCCAATCCAGGCACCATCGGATCCTGCTGCCGCCGATCCGCCCTTGCTGCCACCCGCGGGGGCACACCCGGCAAGCGCCAAAGTACCCCCCAAAGCAGCAACGGCCGAACCGGCAAGAAAATTACGACGAGAAATTTGGCTCATATTAATCCTCCTTGTTGTGTGATTCGAAACTATCTCTTCGAATCTACTCCCTCTATTCAAGTAGCCGCAGGTAAATCAAGGCATGCGATCACTCAAATTCCGTCTTCGAAGGTACTCTTTAGCCCACTGTGCGTCTATTGGCTTACAAGGTTAAATTCATAACCCTCGCTATAACCCATCGCATCCCCCTTGTGTCGTCGCAAGCTTTCGTTATTATGGTAGCGAGAGAGTCAGGGCTGGCACAAACTGCTAACCGCCCAGGAAAAGAGGGATGGGGGAAAGATTCCTGTCAAAGGGCCAGGCTTGTCCACCCTTGCGGGGAAGGAAACCATGCAAGCATTCGTCAAGCGATGGCAAGATGTTTTTACGCGCGTGATGGCAGTTCCTGTCGTTTTTTTTGGCGTCGGAATATATCGTGCATGGCTTGCAATATTTTTCCGCTACGATGCGTTTCCTACTATTGGGGCATTTGATTATTTTTTATTCGAGGGAGCCATAGGCGTAACCTCTCTCGTCCTAGCTTTTTCTGCACGAAAAATTGCTCCCCTCTGGTCAAACACCTCCATCCGAAAAGCCTCGGCACTCTGCATGATGGGCGGCTCGACACTGATTGTAATCTCCTGTTTTGTCGTGCAATCCTTTGCGCTTAAATGCGCCGGATTGATTCTTGCCGGCATGGGATTAGGCGCGCTAATTTTGATGTGGGCTGAATTTTATGGATCACTCAATCCTTTAAGAGTAGCTCTTTACCACGCTATAGCAATTTTTTTCGGTGAAATTATTAAGTGGCTTTTTGTGGGAATGTCTGCCCCTTACCTGGCTTTTTTTGCAATTGTATTACCACTTGTCTCTCTTGCATGGGTACGCTCAAGCATGAAGAAGCTCCCCGAAGTTGACCTTCCCCACAAGACAGCCAAAGAGGATACCTACGTTTTCCCCTGGAAGCCGATAGCCCTTATGTCTGCGTGCACCTTTGCGGGTGGATTCGGTGCGCTACCAGCTCAAACACTACTGGTAGGCAATATCGCTGGTGCACTCTTGGTGACCGCACTCGTATTCTTCGGCGTGCTTTCCGCTTCGAAGTGGTTTAACTTCGATACTATCTATCAGCTTGCTTTCCCCTTGTTTATTATTGGCTTTCTTCTTGTGTCCCCCGCTTTCACCATGGGTAAGGAGGTTACAGCGCTGTGCTACGAGGCCGGATACACCATGCTTTCGATGTTCATTATGATGGTCTTGAGCAACATTACTTACCGATTCGGCATTAGCGCCGTGTGGCTAAGTGGCATAGAACGAGGCATCCGCTACCTGGTAGAGCTTATGGGCTGGATGTTTTACGCCTGGGTTTCCGTACAGGCACCCAGCTCGATGACTTCCCTGATTTATACCGGCATCACTCTTGTTATGATTATTCTTTTTGTGGTAATTTTCTTTACAGAAAAGGGGCTTTCCGCCCGATGGGGCATCACTTCACAATCCTTTGACGGCGCGGCCGAAACTGCTGCCGGGAAAGCAGGCAAACTTTCATTGCGGGTGTCGGATTTATCGAAGAAGCACGATTTGAGCCCGCGCGAGGAAGAAGTGCTGCAGCTGATTGCCCGCAAACAGACGGCGGCGCAGATCGAAAAGGATCTTTACGTTGCGCCCGGCACCATAAAGGCGCATATCAGTCACATTTATCGCAAGCTCGACGTGCACAGTCGCGACGAACTCTATACTTTGCTGGAACCTCCCCCGACAGGCACCACACGCCCCGAACAGGAACATCCTGAGGCGTCCCTCTAGCCAACCGAGAAGCCCGGCGCCATCGTTATCCAAGGCGCGTCTTTTTCTTTGTTTGGCACTTCTTTTCATACATGAGGGTATCGGCCACTTTGAACAGCGCTTCGTAGGTGGATCCGTCCGCGGGGAATCGGGCGATTCCTATACTTAAGGAAATCGGCACTCCAAAATCGAGTGCCACCTTATCCATGTAGGCCGAAACCAAGCGAGTCTTCTCTTGTGCAAGCGCACTATCATTGGAAAGGGAAAGATAGGCGATAAATTCGTCTCCCCCCGTGCGCCCTACCAGATCGGTTTGGCGAAATATCGTTTTGAGCGCCAAACCTACCTGAGCCAGAACCCGATCGCCTGTGTTGTGGCCATATTCATCGTTGATAAACTTGAAATCATTTACATCCATTATGAAAAGAAAGCCGGGCTGACCCTGCGCCAGCAACTCTTCTATTTTCATTTCGGCGGCACCTTTGTTATATATCTGCGTAAGCCCATCAATCTGCGCCTGCTCTATCAGGCGCGTTTCATAGGCTTTTTGAACATCTATATCGACGATTTTCCCCACCGCTGTGCACACCTCAGGGCCTTCGTAAACATAGCGGCACTGGCACGAAAACCACCGATAGTCACCTGAAATAACCTTTGCCCGATAAATGATTTCATTCATTTCCCCTGATGCATTCGGATGCTGAAGAAGGCCTTTGACCAGGTGATAATCATCGGGGTGAATATCCACAAGGGGGGTATTCTGTTCAATATAGTGCTCTTTGCGCAAATCCCTTACAAAGAAAATATTGCGTGCATTGGGGGTCAGTGTAAGCGTATCCGTCTTGTAGAAATATTCAAACAAAACCGTATCGGTAAACTCCGACAAAATATTGTAACGATTTGCCTCGTACGATATTTTTTTGCTCATGCGGTTGAACAGGAAAAATACCAAGAAAACGGCACTGATACTAATGGCCACCAAAAGCAAACCCGTAACAAGCGTGTTGCCTAAAACGGCATCCGAGTGTTGCGCTAAACCGCTTTCTTCGGTGATGTTGACGATATTCCAATCGTTGACGTTAAGGCGAATCGCCGTAAGAAAAAACATGCGTCCTTCGCGTTCCCCCAGCATAATGGTGGCAACCGTGCTGTCGTTTTCGATGGCATCGCGCGCCGCCGACACCGTGTGCTGCGGCATACCGGATGCAAGCAATACCTCATAAAGGGATTCTTGACCAGCCGCCTGTTGCCCCGAGCCAAGCACCAGCGCACCATCCCCCTTGATAAGCGCCGCATTTACCAGGGAAACCTGCGAAGAAGCCTGGCTTGTTTTCAGCAAATCGCTAGCGTTAACGATGCTGCGAAGCGCACCCACCACCTGCCCATCGTGCGTAACCGGTTCAGCGATACTGTAGTAATACCCCTGCAAGCGCTCAGAATACCTTACTTCAGAAATGGCACCTTCACCTCGCCGGATGCGATCAATCGTTTCTGCATCGCTTGGCAGGGCGCCCGGGTTCAGCACAACATCTTCCAACTGAGAAAGGGAGGCATACTCTATCTGGAAAGCCTGCTTTTCATTCCATCCGGCAAGATATTCACTAAAAGCCGCCCCTGCCGGATCCACATCGGGAGTTTCCGCCAAAACGACCATTGCGGCGATAGTATTTTCAATTTCGTGAATCGAGCTTTCGACTTCGGCTTTTTGAGCCACCGTATAATCGTTCATGCCTTCAATAGACATCTGGTAAAATTCACGGCGCAAGGTGTTGCTGTAGTTTACAAAAATACTGGCGATGACCAGGCAAGCAACTAAAAAGATAAACCCTAACAACACCAAGGGCTTACGCGCACGATGGAAAAACCCTCCCGAAGCCCCCTGGCGATTCGGCTTCGCTCGCGCCGTTTTCCCCTCGGCAAGCGATCCTTGCGCGTGCACATCTTGTCCACGTTCGCCCAAAAGGGGATCGTCGATAAAGCGAATAAGTCCTACGCGGCGACGCGGCCGCCCCTCTTCCCCTGCGACGACGCGCGAATCGAGATGAAGCCAGTGATAGGTGTCGGCAGCAACGCGATGGCGCACAATAACAGTGGCTTCGTCTTCGCTTTCCATCCTTTTCAGAAAAGCGCGGTAGGCGGCAACGGAGTCGGGATGGATCAACCCCGATGCAATAAATTCATCGCGCGACATCGGCTTGAGATCTTTTTTCGCCAAGCCCGAAAGCCCCTCCTGCTTGGGAATAGACATAATCTGTGTTTCAAAATCATGCTCGGCGACAATAACGTTAAGCATGCGCAAGCTGGCCTGATCAAAAGGTGCATCCTGGCCATTTTCCCCACGCGTGCAAACGGGGGCATCCGGCTTGGCGGTAATGTCGAACACAAGAAAAGTGGCTAGCGTGCCTTCTTCTGCTGTGCGTACCGCTGCCGCATAGGCCAGGTGCCACGCAAGCGAACCGTCTTTTTTTCGCATGCGATACCGGGCGCACAGTCGACTGCCGGCAGCTATTTCCTTCATTTCCGCGGCAAGCCGCACGCGGTCATCTTCACATACGAGAGTGGCCAGCTGGCCACAAAGGGGAGCCTCCAGAAGTTGAGTGCTCGTATAACCCGTAAGGACACAATAGTCCTCTGTTGCTTCCACCAAGCGGAGATCTTTGCCAAGCACAACGCGTATTTTCCCGCAGGGCAAAGTACCAACAGCGTCTGGTTGCTTATGCGGGATATTTTCGTCCACTATTCCTCCGGTCGCGCGAAAATCTTGGCTTGGCCCCAAGAATCCGGATGGTGTTTGAGGGCACATTTATCACGCCATAAGTATCGCTTACTTTGAAAAAAACTCAAGCTTAAAGGTGGGATTTTAGGATAAACCAAGAATGCTGCACACGCCCACCAATGGCTCAACTTGCGCTTGCCCTGCGCTTGTTATACTGCGACAATAGGCGCGCAAAATAATGCAAGCTACCTTCATTTTGCAGCGCAATGCAGGGTTTTAAAACCCCTTTGAAAGAGAGTCGAAATGATCCTTTGCTTCAGCGGCACGGGCAACAGCCTGCATGCTGCAAAAATAATTCAGCGCATAACCGGGGATGAAATCCTTTCGCTGAATACGCGCATCAAGCATGGCGACCACGGGGCGATAAGTTCAGAGCGCCCGCTGGTGTTCGTATGCCCCATCTATGCGGGGCGCATTCCGCGCATCGTCGAACGCTTCATAGCAGCGACAAGCTTTACGGGAAACAAGCAGGCCTATTTCGTTGCCACCTGCTTCGCCGACCCTTCCCACGCTCAACATTACGTTGAAAAACTGTGCCACAAGAAGGGTTTTGTGTTGAGAGGCTTCAATTCTGTGGATATGCCCCAAAGCTACCTGGTGCGCTACCCCACCCTGGAAAAACCCCAGGCCGCCCACGTGGTCAAGATTGCTGAACCCAAAATCGAGCGCATTGCGGCACAAATTGCACAGGGCGTACCCCTTGAAGCCGCACGTGCCGACAATCACCGCATGTCAACGCTAGGAAACCGCTTGTTCTATCCTTTTTTGGTAAGCGCAAAGGGATTTTATGCCACCGAAGCCTGCACCAGCTGCGGCCTTTGCCAGCAGGTGTGCCCCCTCAACAACATCCGCCTAAAAAACGGCCGGCCCCTCTGGTCAAACACCTGCACCCACTGCATGGCCTGCATCGCCCGCTGCCCCGAAGAAGCCATAGAATTCAAGCACAAAACCCAGGGGAAAGCCCGCCATTACCTAGAGGAATAGACCTGCTCATCAAAAAGGCTGGACAAGTCTCCTTGTCCGGCCTAAATATTCGTGGAGCCAACGAGCGGATTCGAACCGCTGACCTGCTCATTACGAGTGAGCTGCTCTACCAGCTGAGCCACGTTGGCGCGACGCCTTCAAAAGAAGCGCGGTTACGTAGTATAGCGAAACTCGCGCACGGCCGCAACGCAGATATAAAACGCTCTACCGAACCTTCACGACCCCCCGGTTATCCAGCAGGACTAGTATTTCAGCTGCATCAGTTTGTTGATGGTCAGCGCGTAAATCTTGAGCGCGCTTTTAAGCAGCTCTTCGCTGATGCCTTCATCCGGGCCGTGTTCTGTGCCTACCCAAGCGGGAGTTTCAACCCACGCGCGGTTGGGTCCAAAGCTGGCACCCGACGTAAATTCGCGCGCATAGGTACCGCCGCCCATCGTGAACGGTTTTGCCTGTTCACCCGTGGCTTCGTTGTAGGCATTAAGCAGCGCTTGGATCATCGGCGAATCGGGCTTCACCAAGAAGGGCTTCATAAGCAGGGTGTTTTCAAAATCGGCACCCACGCTTGCCCCCAGCGCGCTTAAGTGTTGCGTAATTTCAGCATCCGTAATGGATGTGGGGAAACGGCTGTCGATCGTCTGTATCAGGCGGCCATCCTTTAGGTGCGCCGTGCCGCCGATCACCGTCAGCTTGCCAAAGTATTCATCTTCGGAATCTATGCCAAGACCACTGCCATAATAATCGGCAAACAGCTTTGTGGTCAGTTCAAGAAAAGCGCGTTCATCGGCGTTGCATAGATCGTGTTCTAGCAGGTAATCAACAAGAAGGCCGATGGCATTGAGGGTGCCTTCCGGCAACGAAGCGTGGCCGCCCTTGCCCGTGGCGCTTAGGCGCACCAGTTCCCCTTCGACTTCAACCTTGATGGCGTCGGTGGCAGGCAAAGTCGCTGCATCGGCGTGCACCACCGCATGGGCCAAACTGGGAATGGCGTTTGTGGCCGTGCCGCCTTCAAGCTCGACAATAACGCCGTCGACGATAGGCTTGCTGGTCCAGCACCCGTCGTAGCCGCCCTTTTCGCCATAACACACGGGGAAATCGGCATCGGGAGTGAACAAAAACGCCGGATCGGCAAAGTGTTCACGATAATAGCTCACATCGCGCATACCGCTTTCTTCATTGGCTCCGAAGATGAAACGCAGCGTGTAGGGGAAGGTAATGCCTTGGTCTTTCCAAAATTTCATCGCGTGAAGCGCCATGACGGAAGGACCCTTATCGTCGAGCACGCCACGACCGATAAGATAGCCTTCCTTGCGGTTGACCTGGAAAGGCTCCATCGTCCAGCCGATGCCCGCCGGCACAACATCCATGTGCCCAATGATGCCAATCTGGGTTTCGGTTTCGCCCGGGAAATCAGCATAGCCGATATGTCCTTCGCAATTGTGGGCATCAAAGCCCATGTGTGCGGCAAGATCAAGCGCCGCGCCCAAGGCCTTGGCGGGACCAGGACCATAGGGTGCACCATCAGCCGCATGAGCCATATCCTCGGTGCTTTCGATGCGCACCAAGGCATCAATATCACCGATGATTTCTTCCCAATTCTTCTCGATATACTCATCAATGCGGCTGCTCAGTTCTTCATTCGTCATTGCTGCCTCCTTCGGGTTTTTATGTAGTAGCGCCCTTATCATCATTATACGATGTGCGGGGCGCAAATGGCCTAGATTAATCCTTTTTCCAGGAATGTTCATTCTCTGCTTGGCGCAAACGGGCACATCCGCTATAATGCTTTCTTGCGCCCGAGTGGCGGAATGGCAGACGCGGCGGTCTCAAAAACCGTTGTCGCAAGACGTGCGAGTTCGACTCTCGCTTCGGGCACCATTTCAAACATAAAAACACCCTCGTGAAATCTAGTTCACGAGGGTGTTTTTTTAGCACGATCCGGCGTGAGCGAAAAGGCCGGGCAAAGGTCGCGTTATGTTGGGCTCAAGGGCTACCGTGCAGGCGCTTTCAATTGCACCGGTGCTCACATTCTGCGCCGGTGCCAGGCCATAGCGCCAGGTGGACCCTGTTGTGGTATCCGCTACCGTATAGCTTGCGCGGGGCGCAACATCCACAACAACCTGCGCCTTTGTCTGGCCGGCGAACACAACTAAGGGTTGATAGTACACCGCAGCGGTTGCCGTATTGGTCAGCTTGATCCAAAACATCGTATCCTGTTCGCTGGGTTTATCGAGGGTTTTTGTGATGGTCATAAAAGCGCTGCTTGGTGCGGCCTTCCACACAATTGCCCAGGTGCCTGCCACGTTTGTGGCAGACCCCACCAGCGAACCATCCAGCGTTTGGAAGCGATACCTGCCATCGGCAAGTTTCTCAGACGCCCTGGCTTCCCCTTCGTTTTTGCAGGTAAACATGGTTTTTCCTGCTGCTAAATGCGTGGCGTCATCGGTGTTTTGCATGGTTTTGTAGCCCGCCATATACACCACGTGCGGTGCCGTTGAAGCTGAAGCAAGGGCATAAGACGAAGTCGGGTTGACCGCTATACCTATGTTTGCGCCACTTTTGTTTGTGTTGCCATAGAAATCGAAGGAGCCACCCAGCGCAATCTTCATCGCGGGATTGGTGCTATGCGTGGAATACACCGCCGCCACCTCATGTCCCGTTACCTTATTATTGTAGACGCTGCCACCCAAAAAGTTGATGGACCCCGAATCGCATCCCGAAATGAAAAGCCCGCCGCACACCCCTTCGCCATGAGAGCCCGCACACACGTTTTCACTTATATTGCCCCCGGTCATATTCAGGGTGTTGTTGTTGCCCGTGGAAGCGTAGATGCCCATGGTGGGGTTGTTCTTCACAATCTTCGCCGTGGATTCTATGGTGGTGGTGCACCCCCCGCCGGCAAGCACGACATTGCTGAAGTTGGCGGAAGAAGGGGCCACGAAATTGCCGGTGATTTCACACCCCGACCCCAGCAGGCCACTCGCGCCACTAGCCAGCGCCACGATTGCCCTGTGGGTTCCGTGGGTGCCTTCGTTGGTGGACACGTTAGTGAGCAGCGTGTTGGCAAGCTTGATTGAGCCCGCAGCCCCCGTGGCGTAAAAAACGTTGCCGCCCTGAACACTTGCGCCTTGGCCATCAAAATCGATGCCGGAAAACACCAGCGGCGTTGTTGCGACGAACAACCCCGAAGTGGCCCCGCTGACACGCGCCAGCTTTTGCGTAATCTTCGCGCGCTTACCCGCTGCAAGCATTTCCGTGCTTGTGGTAATGGTCGTTGTTTTGCCCGCAGCGTTGACGACATCGTAGCTCGCAAGTGTGGTAAACAGCTCGGGAACAAGGCATTCAACCGAAACATCCCCAGCAAGCGCATTGGCCTTGGTGATACCTTCTGCCAGCGTCTCGAAGAAGAAGGGCCCTTCCGCCTGCGTTTTTACGCGCACGGAAGCACGTTTCGCCCACTCCAGATACCAGGCGCCAGAACTGCCGATTTCATAGACCGGCCGGGCAAGCAAATCGGAGTTTGTATCACAGGTAATCGTCTTGCTGCGGCCCACATAGCGAGCCATATAATGATTGTAGAGGGCATCGCTCTCAACCGATTTTGAAATCCTTTGGCCCGCAACAGCGGTTTTGTTATAAGTGAACATACCCACCGCCCCCTGCGTTTCAGGAAGGGATCCCGAAGTAGGCAACACGCCGCTTGGCGTGAATAAAAAGGTATCAGACCCCGCTGAAAAGTTACGTTCGGTACCACCGGTGATGGTTTCGCCCTGCAAAGAGGAGCCCGCCTTATTGCCAAAGCAGCTGAAATCGGGTCCCAGAGATACCGTGCCGTCAGATGATCCACCCCACCAGGAAATTCCTGCGGGAAACGTCGGGGAAGCAGCAGCGTTGTTACACACAGAACCCCCGATAAAGTTGTAGCGCGCTGTTGAAGACAGAAGGATTGCCCCTGAAGCCATATCTTCGGTCGTGTAATTGTGCCGCACTTCTCCACCGCGCATATCAAGATTTCTTGTTGCCATAATGGCAGAACCACCTGGTGCCTTGTTGTTGCGTATGACGCCGCCGGCAATTAAACAACTGCTACCCTGCTGGAAAATCGCGCCTCCCCCCAAAGGTGACACATTGCCATACACCGCACCTGAGCGCATTTCAAACGCGGCAGATGTTCCCAAGACGGACACCGCAGCACCATGATAGGCCGATGTGCAGTTTCTGATAACGCCGCCTTCAAGCCTTCCCGCGCCCCCCTCGCTTATCAGCAGCGCGCCGCTATCGGTGTTGTTGGCATCTGCTCCTTTGGAATAGACGTTTTGTATCGTTGCACCAGCAGCAAGTGTCACGTTGCCCTGGGCAATCACCAAAGAAAGGGGTTTTGCGGCAACATTGGCGGGGATTCCTGCCGGTCGCCCCAACACAGAATCGATCGGGCCGGTCCACGCGCAGCCGCCATCAAGGGTGATGTTCGTAAACGTCACTATGTTATCCGTGGACGTTGTAGCGATGGTGAACAGGGGCGCCGCGCTTGTTACCAAACGCGTGATAACGAAGGGGGTGTTCGCATTGGCCGCCATAGCTGCCGGATCTGACTTCATAACCACCTGCGCTTTTGTGGAAATTGCGGCCGTTGTATCCACATCGGGGCAATTGCGCAGGAAGCTGACGGTCAGCGAATCTGTGGCCAAAGCTGCATTGATAACTGCCACAATTTCAGGCAGCGTGGCATAGGCGGTCGGAGGCGCCCCGTTGATACTCACGTTTGCAAGCGCGCCCGCTGCTGCCAGAAGGCTCGTGTTCGCAAAGGGCAACTCGCCATCAAGCGAACCATCAGGTGAAACAGGGGTGGTCGTGACCTCTAAATCATCCGACGCATCGGGGGTTATCACCCCGGCGGGCGCACCAGCACCCGCGCTGCCCGCGCCACCAGCTGCATGTGCCGGGGATGTAAACACAGGGATTAACCCCACGACCAGCACGAAAGCAAAAACAAGCGAGGCCACATGCCCAAGAAGCTTTTTACCCAACATGATAGACACGCTCCTCTCGTTCCCGATCGCGCTTGCGTGCCAACAGCAGCGCAATCAGAGTTGCACCTGAAACCACACTTGCCAAAACACCTAACACCAACCAGGGGAAATCGCCCGTTTTAGGCATGTTGTCCACCACGGCGCCCAGGCCGCCCGAACCCGAAGCTGTGGTGCCACCGCTGGGAGGCTGTTTGCTCGGATCGGCAGCAGAGGCTTCAAGCGCCCAGGTCAGCTGCCCTAAAGGAATATCTTGGTGCCCGTTGTGCGCGGCCGGATCAACCACCAAATCAACTTTCCACACCGTTGTTGCCCCCGACGAAAGCGGCATATTAAAGCGCATGGCAGCGGTGTTAAGAACCGGGCCATCATAAAGTACTTTGTTTGCGCTATCGCTTATTTTCATCGTCACGTAGCTGTTAAGGAAATCCAAAACGCGCGCCCGCTCAATGGGCGTCAACCCCGGCTGCTCAACATCTTTCGTGCTTATTGCCAAGGTCACCGGTTCGCTGTGAATATTTTTTACCAGCAACATCTGCGTGCGCGATTCCCCCGGCGTCAGCTGCTTGAAATTTGCAAACAAGTCGGTGGAAGCCGGCTCGAAGGCAAACCCTGCATCGGGGCTCACGAAGGTGACTGCTGTTGCGTTTTCTTGCGGATGAACAGGCTTCGTGCTTTCCATGAAAGCGTAATCTTTGCCCCACGCCGCCTCTACGGCCGAAGCGGTCGTTTGGATGCAATCCAAATAGCCGTCGACATGCGCCTCACGCGCGGTATCCTTACAGGTAAGCGACGGGGAAAGCTTGATGGATTTAATCAAAGAGTCCGTTGTTTGACCAGGTGAAAGCACGCCGCGATAGTAAAAGAAGCCATCGGCACCCGCCTTCCACATGCTGGTGTTGTACGCAACTTCGATATCGTGGGTGGGCAAAGCCATGCGCGCACCCTGCCCGTCAGCCCAATAGGTATCGACGCGCACCCGGGCAAAAGCATCGAAGGCGCCCGTATTCTTAACGTGAATATCCTTGGTAATATCGGCGCCGGGACGCAGATCGACCACGCGCGCATCATCTTCGACAATCACGCCGGCAAGCGCGGGTGTGCTCACAATATTGCGCGCTTCATCAGCAACATGCCACGCCGCCCACGCTGTTGTCGAAAACGCGAGCAGGCACACAAGCAGGGCGCATCCGATCGCCACGCTTAGGTGCCTCATGTTTCCGGTAGGTTTCTTGTATGTTTTCATGCGTACCATGATGGTTTTCACCCGCAATTCTATTCAGAAATAGGCATGATGGCATCGAGCGCTGCAAACGCATCGTGCTGGGAAGCGAATACTTCGTTTTGAACGGCCTGCCCCTGCAGGGAAACAAGGTAATCCCCCATAAGAGCCATGTCCGCTTCGGTGTAATCAAGGGGAATAACCACTTTACTTAACAGTTCTGCCGAAGTTCCGTGCGCAAAAACCCCGTTATATTCCACTACGGAAGTACCCAGGGGAATGCTCGCGGCACCCGAAGGGGAAAACGCGCCCGTGTTGTAAAACGGTGTCACCCCGGGAAGCGCCGCCAACTGCGCGGCGGTATAGCTTCCCGACAAAGCGATGGCATTGTGCGCATCGTAGAACAGTGTGCCGCGAATTTTTGCCAGGCGTGCGGGATCGGTGATAGGAACTGCCGCCGATCCCGGCGCGCCGGTGTTGACTTCAGAAATTTTCACGACGACACGCATATAGCAATCGCCTTCGGTAGCGGTGATGACCGGCTTTTTCACCACAATGGTTCCGGGGCGTACCCCTCGACCATCCTGGGGATTCCAGACCTCATCAAGCGAGATGTTCAGACATTTCATGGCAAAGGTGTTGCGCACGACATCTTGTGCGGTGAAGTATGCCAGGGTCAATCCCACGCTTACGATCAGCACCAAACACACCGCCAAAATAATCGCTCGTGTACTTTTACGCAAGGTATCCATGATTATCTCATCCTATCTATGCCGCGCAGGGTCATTGAACGGCGCCGATCATCGCGCCACTACCGTGTTTGTGTGTTTAGATCACAGGAAGCAAAGCCAGCAGTTGGGCGTAAGCTGCCGCAGGAGCAACGGACGTCGACTGCGTTGCGGCACCATCGACAACGATGCGGAAGCTGCTGTCGGTGCATGTTTGACCAAGCCACGAAAGGAAATTAGCTGCGGTGGGGGTGCCGCTGGTGTAGGGAGCATTGCCCGCAGTAGGGATGATGGAAACTGAATTAAACAAGGGAGCCGTTCCGAGTGGGCCAGGAGCAAGAATAGCGGTGTGATTGAATTGCATTTTCGCTTTTGTTCCCGTAGCGCCATCGCCACGAGCCCACGCAGGATTGGCCGTAAAACCACCCGCAGCAGGTGCTGTAACCGTGGCGGGACCCACGGCAACGCCAACCATCAAATTGGCTACTTCAGCATCGGTCATGGTTGTCCAAGCAACGGGCTGACCGGAGGTTTGAGAGGCCTTTTGGAAGGTGACGCGCATGCCAACGTATTCACCTTCGCCACCCGCTGGGTTCGTGTTGTGGATAACAGGGTCTTTGCCAGCAACGACACCCGGCAACAAATTTTTAGCCTTAGTGATGCCCAATTCTGAACCGGAGGGGTTAAGGGGATTGGGGTTCACCACTGACCCACCATCCCAGGCACATTCGTACAATACCGCAGAAATGCCCTTTGTCGGCGTGAACACGTTGTTTTTTGTGCCCGTGTTCATCGACAGAAACGCCAGTGTTGAACCGACGGCTAGCAGCGCCACAAGCGCTACGCTCAAAAGAGCGATTGACCGTGTTTTTCGAGAAGCCAACTTCTCTACCTGATACGATACCTGTTTCATGATAGTTCCTTTCCTCTATGCCATTACGTAAATGCGTGCGTATGCTTAGCGGCGGCCGCCACGGTAAGCCTCAAAATTACCCTATCGTCACACTGCCATCCGGCCCCACCACAACGCCCCATTGCGCGGGGACTGCTGCGGGTGCTGGCTGGATACTATCGGCTGCGATAGAGAGGTAGGTTTTATTGCTATACAAACTTTCTTTGCCCGCTGCAACGCTTATGCCGCTCAGCAGCACCGGCGTTGTTTCGCCCGGCTTGAGCACCTTGTTGTAGTAGAAAAATCCGTCTTTATACACCCAGTTGGTCGACCAGTTAGACGCAAAGTGCAGCGTGAAATCTCCCAACACCATCTTGTTGTTCACCGGCGCGGCAAGCGCCCTCATATCGAAGGCCTGAAAGTGGCGATCGCCGGGTGCCGATGTGGCGGAAAGATAGTTGGGCGTCAACGAAACGCGCACCACGCCCGGTGCCTTACCTGCCGGCACGCCCAGCGTAATCTTTTTATCCTGTTCGCAAAAAGTCACCGGGGTGCAGGCGTTTATCTCTTTGCCGTTTTCATACAGCACCAGCCCCATGGCACCCGGATCAACCTGGTTAGCCTTGGCCTGGGTGGTTGTATTGAGGAAGGCAAGCGCTCGTGGCATGATGCCACATAAGAAGAAGACGCAGCTTAAAGCGGCAAAAGTAGCAACGCTGCGCCACAGTATGCGCCGTGTTGTTTGAGCAAACGAAGTTGCCGTAAGCGACGACGACTGCGAAGATGCGGGCTTTACGTGAAAAGTTTTCATCAGATTTCCTCCCTGCGGATAACGCCATAGCGCGTGCCGGTTACGACATCTTCACGTACGTTGCGCAGCACTTCATCGGTGATATCGCTGGGCTGGTCGTAATAGATAACAAGCTTTTTATTGGAAGATTTTTTACGCCGCAGCGTTTCGACGATGAAGGCAAGCAGCACCACAGCCGCTATTGCCGTTATGCCAACAACCTTGCCCGATGTGGTGGATAAATACGAAAGCGCATAGCCCAATTGCGGCACCGTGAACTTACTCACGCCAACAACATTGGCCGCAAGCACGGGGCTATCAGGGGCATCGTTGGCGTCGCCCTGCGTTATGAAGGAATTTGTTTGTGCGTCAAATGAAACAACGCGATGGGTGATAACGTCAAGATCTTCGTTGGCCACGTAAGAAATCACATCGCCAGGATGAATGTTGTTGGATTCGGTCGGAACACTCACGACCAACGAACCCACAGGGATTTCTGGGGTCATCGAGCCGGAAATGACGGAAAAATACTGCACACCGAAAAAGCGAGGGAGCCCGAATGCCAGCAGGGCACATAAAAGCAAAGCTAGAACCCCGTTCAGGAGAATACAAGGCGCCTTCATGACGACCTCCTCTTCAGTCTTTTGAGTTGATAGCCCAAACGACGAAGAGGTGAAACCTAGAGCCTCATCGTTTGCCTATCGCAACCTTTACGTGTGTACTCATCTCTCTACTCTCCCCCGACAGTGTTATCTCCAAATCGAATTGGAGGACTGGATTGTAGCATTTTCAAAATCTTTTTTCTTGACATTTCTTTGGTTTTGGTGAAGCAAAAATCTCCACAATTGCTGGTTTTACTCAAGGATTTGAACTGGTACAACGCAAAAATGGACAATTATCTAGGATTGATGACGGTCTTTCAGCGGAAGGTTTTTGACGGCAAACGGCCATTTTTTACTTTGAACACCAAAACGACATGGACGTATCACAGATATTCCATGATTGATATACGCCAGAAGTTGTATCTCGTTTTTAAGTACAAAACAGCAGGTAAACGGCCGATAGGACCTCCGCGTTACCCAGCGGAAGTCCTATCGTTGATGATCCGTTATATTGCCTATGCAGAAGCTAGGTGCTTTGTCAAGCCTTCACTTTGCACTTGCTTGCGTTGTGCGGGGTGCCCCTGCAGTTGCGCGGCGGTGCTATTTGAGCGCGCCAGCCTTTTTCGCCGCGGGAACCTGCTGGCCGGTTGCTGCCATCAATTCCTCGTGGGAAAGTTCTGCAAGCTGGGCAACCTTGGCGGCATCGACACCCATGGCCTCGGCCAAACGCGTGCCGTAATCAACATCGGCCTTGTAGCAATGGGCCGCATGGCGCAGCTTAATGTTTTCGGTAACAGGCGCAATATCGGCTGCCGTGTTGGCGATGAGCACGGCCTTTTTGTCCTCTTCCATCAAGCGATACAGATCGCCCGGCTGGTAGAAGCAATCGTCGCTGGGATCATCTTTGGGGTCCCAAGCATCCATCGGCCCGAACAAATCCAAGGGCGGTTCGGCGGCTTCGGATTGCTGCTGCCATTGCCCATAGGAATTCGGCTCATAGCCAATCGTTTCGCCGAAGTTGCCATCGGTGCGCATGGCACCATCGCGGTGGAATTCGGCATAGGGGCAGCGCGGCTTGTTGACCGGGATGTGATTGTGGTTAACACCCAGGCGGTAGCGCTGCGCATCGCCGTAGGCGAACAGACGACCCTGCAGCAATTTGTCGGGGGAAAGACCAACGCCGGGCACGATGTGGGTGGGCGCAAAAGCGGCCTGCTCCACTTCGGCAAAGTAGTTTTCGGGGTTGCGGTTCAGTTCAAAGGTGCCCACTTCAATCAGCGGGAATTCTTTCTGGCTCCACGTTTTCGTGATGTCGAAGGGATTTTCCTTGAAGTTGCGCGCCGTTTCTTCATCCATAAGCTGGACGCAGAAGCGCCACTTCGGAAAATCGCCCTTTTCGATAGCGTTAAACAGGTCGCGCTGGTGGCTTTCGCGGTCGCCCGCAACGATGGCCGCCGCTTCTTCGTTGGTCAAATTCTTGATACCTTGTTCGGTCTTCAGGTGGAATTTCACCCAGGTACGCTTGTTATTTTCATCAAGAAGGCTGTAGGTATGGCTGCCAAAGCCGTGCATGTGACGATAGCTTGCCGGAATACCACGATCGCTCATAACGATAGTGACCTGGTGCAACGCTTCGGGCAGGCTCGACCAGAAATCCCAGTTACTCTGCGGCGAGTGCATATTGGTATGCGGATCGCGCTTGACCACATGGTTGAGGTCGATAAATTTCTTCGGGTCGCGCAAGAAGAATACGGGCGTATTGTTGCCCACCAAATCCCAGTTGCCATCGGGCGTATAGAACTTGATAGCGAAGCCGCGAATATCGCGTTCGGCATCAGCTGCGCCGCGCTCGCCGGCAACGGTGGAAAAACGCACAAAAGTCTCGGTTTTTGCACCCTTCTTGAAAACGGCCGCTTTCGTATATTTTTCAATATCGCCCGTGACGGTAAATGTGCCATAGGCACCCGAACCCTTGGCGTGCATACGTCGTTCCGGAATGACTTCGCGGTCGAAGTGCGCCAGTTTTTCGATCATCCAGTTATCCTGCAACAGCATGGGGCCGCGTTCGCCCGCCGTCAAGGTATTTTGATTGTCGGAAACCGGATTGCCCACCTCATTGGTAAGTTTTGTTGTATCCATGGTATGCATTTCCCTTCCTATAGAAAAGTAATGGTGCGCCTGCCTCGTGCCTTGTTTGTTAGAATAACCAAGCATTCGGCTTGCGTTTTTTGATTGCCCAACTATACAACCATTGCAAGCAAAAATATAGCCTTATTGATACATATTCTTATTAGTGACATAAAAAATTGAAAAAGTTTTTTGTTGTCCACGGATTGATTGGCGAAGTGGCGCACAGACCGCTGCGCAAAGCCGTCTGCTTGCCTGTTCGCCTACAAAAAAAGAGCCCCCGAGGGGGCTCTTTTTTTACGCGAAATATGTGCAGGTCCGCGTGTTTGCGTGTGCTACAGCGAGAAATCCTTTTCGCCATTGAAGATGGCAAGGGCTTCGGCCACCGGTGCATCGGCTAGTGTGATGGCGGAAATAGCCTTGGTCAGGCGCACCGCTTCATCCAGCGAACGCTGATGAATGTTGCGACCTGTCGCGTTGCCGGAAGCGCCGCCGATATGAATTTGATCATGCAGCTGCGTCAAGAATGTTTCAGCATCAACCGTTGAACCACCCGCGCACACCAAGCCGGTGCGCCCTGATGCCAGAGCGGCAATTTTCAAGGCATCGGCGGCAGAGCTGCCGTCTTCAGGCTTGGGAGGATTGACCTTCACGAAATCGGCACCCAAGCACAGTGCAACGCCCGCAGCGCCCGCAATAAGCGCCGGATCTTTTTCGGCGGTGACCGCTTTGCCGCGCGGATAAATCCACAGAACAACCAGCAGGCCATTGGCATGGGCTTCGGCGATAAGTTCGCCGGCTTCAGCCATCATGGTCGCTTCATATTCGCTGCCCAGATACAGCGTGTAGCCCAGACCAACAATGTTGACGCCGGCATCGCGCATGGCAAAAACAGCTTCGAGTTCATGCAGCTGCGGCGAATAAGGGTCTTCCTGCTTTGTGCCCACCAGGTTTGTTTTCGAGTTCATCTTTACCAGGTAGTTGATTTCGGGGTAATCGGCCGCATACTGGGCGATAAGACCACGTTGGCCAGCCAAAATACCGCACACGCCCTGGCTGCCGATACGGAAAAGATGCTCGGGTTCGGCGTCGGCGATGTCGATGCCTTCGCCGTAGAAATCCTTGTTCATGTGTTCGATCTTCTGGTCACACGCGAACAGCATCAAACGACCGGTGCCACGCGTTGCCTTCAGATAGTTTTCGATATAAGCTTCGCGGTTTTCCGGCATAACATCGGCCGGCACCCTCACCTGATCATGAGTGATCGTGGGCATGACTCCTCCTTCGTGGGAAATAAACGTTACTCCGATTTTAGCTGAAAGAAGAAATGAGCTGCGACCCCTTCACACAAAAACCCGTGAGCGGCACACGCTACGCGCCCAGAGCAGTGATAGGAATAACATACACGCCCTCAGGTGTTTTGCGGGCATATTCGGCAATACCAACAACAACAGCAAGAAATTCAGGTTCGCGCATGTGAGCCTGAGGGTTTTTTTGCAACTTATCACGCAAACGCGTCAGGCTTTTGACGCCCGCAGCCACCTTGTCCTCACTGGTCTTAATTTCAAGCGCAGCCCACCTGCCATCAGCCAGTTCGATTATGGCATCCACTTCCAGCCCCGAATCGTCGCGGTAATAGCGCACGGGATTTATTGCGGGATTCGGCAAAGCACGAGCGTATACCCCCAGATCGCGCATGCATAGATTTTCAAACAGCAACCCAAACGTCTGCCAATCGCCCAAAAGAGCATCGGTGTTCATGCCAAGCGCCGCCGCAGCAAGCGAGGGGTCGGCAAAATAGCGTTTTTCCTTCGTTTGTACGCGCCGAGGAGAACGAGCGGGAGGTGCCCACCCCTTTACACTTTCAATCAAATAGAGTGATTCGAGCGCGGCTACATAATCAGCAACCGTTTTCATCGAAACAATGCCTTCTTCAAGGCCTTCTTCGCCAAACATATCTTTTTGCAGGGTTTTGTAGGTAACCGCCTGACCAAGGTTGCGGGCAAGCGAGGCGACCAGCCGCTCGGCACTATCCCCCTTCTTACCCAGACGGGGAATGCTTTGATCGTAAACTGCGCGCAAGTATTCCCGCGCTATCACCTGGGCATCCATCGGATTCATGCCTAAAGCCTCTGGCCAGCCGCCCCGACAGACCACATCTACAAGCTTACGCGTATCAACCTTGAGCATTAGGGGAGTGAATTCCCTGGCAAACAGCCCCGCCAGCGAGATTTTAGCCGTTGAATCCCCCGATTCCGCAAGGGTCATAGGCGACATACGAATGCGGCCAATACGGCCCGCGCCGCTATGGCTTACTTCCTCTTTCCGAGGAACAGACGACCCCGTTAGAATCCACGACCCCTTTACGCCCCCCGCATTGTCTACCGCATGGCGCACCGTATCCCACAATAGGGGCAGCTGCTGCCATTCGTCAATAACGTGCGGTGTTTCACCCAGAAGTATAAGGGAAGGATCCGCGCTCGCAAGCTGCAAGTTTTTCCCCTGGTCAACATAGGTAACGCTTGCAGCATGCGCTCGCGCCGCCCATGTTTTTCCACACCATTTTGTTCCCGCCACCTCAACGGCTCCAAAAAGCGCGAGATAATGTTCGATTGCAGCATCGACTATACGAGGAAGGTATCCTTCAGGTTTAATTTTGCCGTAAGTCATAAGCCCCCCTGCCTGCCCTCCAAACACAACAGCGCCTACCCGCACGCTTTTTCTTCCCCCAGTCTAACACACTTCCGCTTTTCCGAATGTTTCACTTCCACTTTTCCGAATGTTTCACTTCCCATTTTCCGAATGTTTCACTTCCGCTTTTCCGAATGCAAGAGGAAATTCGCGCGCCGTAGCCGCGCAAAGTCGTCAGCACGCGCCCCGCAAGCTGAGCAGCAACAACGCGTCGTGCCCCGTCGCTTCACGGCGGGGCACGCGCTAGTACAGGTTGAATCAACAACGGCAAAGACAGGCGGTCTGTGGTGTGTCAGATTGCCCCGAAAAGCCGAGGGTTTTGCGCTAAGCGTACCTTGTACGTGTGCGCAAGACCCGAAAGCTTTGAGCGGCAAGCTGGCCGCCACAGCCCGCCGTCAGGTTGAAAAGCGTGCCGTCAGGTTAATCTAAAACCAGTCGCGTTTGTTAAATACATACACCTGCTCAAACTCGCTTTGGGATTTCACCAGGTAAACGATGCCCTCGATCAAGCCGATTAGCGCCATAACGGCACCGGCCAGGCCGAAGGTAAGCAGGGAGCCGATGGTGGTAACGGCCAGCATGATAAAGCCAGCGGTGTTGTAGCCCAGGTAAAACTTGTGAATACCCAGGCTGCCTAAAAATATCGCCAACAGACCCGCAGCCACGTGATCTTTGGTCTGCACGTATTGCGGCTGGTAATAGGGTTGTTGGTAGTAAGGCTGCTGCGGCGGGGTTTGCGGCGGCGCCTGGTTATAGGTGGGCGGTTCGTAGGGCGGCACCGCGGGCGGTGTTTGCGGCGGCACCGAAGCATAGGGCGTCCAATCGGGCTGCGGTGCCTGCGTGGTTGCATCCACCTGCTCCGCTGCGTCTTGAGCAGCGCCCTCTTCAACAGGAATGCCCGCCTGTCCCGCCATCATCGGTTCGGCCACAACTTCAACCGGCATAGCGTCGGCATAAGTCTCCGGCGCGCAGGATTCCACCTCAACGGCACTCGCCTCAACAGCACCTGCGGCACCTGCCACAACTGCCGCCCCTTCCCCGCCTTCAACAGCGGGTGCACCCGGCGCTTCCTCCGTGTTTGCGCGCGCTTTAATTTCCGCAAGCTTTGCGCGGGCTTCCTCAAGCTGGGCGTACACTTCTTCCAACTCGGCTTCAGCGCTGGCGTGTGCGGCTTCTTTGTGCTCAGGTTTGTTGGTATCCATCACGAGCCTTTCTCGGTTACGTTTTTCGGTATACCCATCATACGCATCCCGACATACGCGCGGCCCGTTTCGTCACGCTTCCGTAACCCCCGGTTGACCAATCGTTAGATTACTTCTTCGGGAAAAATTTATTGAAAGCCGCCATGATTTTGTTGCGGAAGATGACGCAGATAATAACCAACACCGTGCCCACCGCAAACAAAATGATGCTTTCCGTCATGCGGCCTTGCACGAAACCCGATGCGGCATATGTTGACATGAATACGCCAGGAATGCGGCCTACGGTGGTAAGCAGCAAAAACGTCTTCAGGCGCATATCGGTAAGGGGCACCAGGTAGGTGAATGTGTCTTTGGGCAGGCCAGGGATCAAAAACAGCACCAGTACGATAATGTTGAGCTTGCCGCTGCCTTCAAATTCGCGGAATTTTTCCAGATGCTTTTCCGATACCATCGAGTTAACAAAGGGCGCGCCCAGCTTTTTCACAACCATAAAAATGAAACCGCTTGAAACCAAACAGCCCAACAAAATGAGGAGGGTTCCCCACCACGGGCCATACAAAATACCTGCGGCAACCTGCGTCACTTCGCCAGGGATGAAAGCTACGACAATTTGCAGAAACTGCAGGGCGAACAAGATCAGTACACCCAAAGGCCCCGCGCCGCGCACATCGGCGATAACGCGGTCGACGCCGCCCGGTTCAAAGATGTCGGCCATAAGCGGCCACAATAAATAGCAGGTCACAGCCATAATAGCAAAAAACACCAGCAGACCGGCAAACTTGAAAATATCAGCTTTTGTCAGCGTGTGCCCGGCAACTTTTACCTGCTGCTCAAGGCGTTCGTGAGCCTTTTCGCGATGCGTTTCGTGCGGGGATTCAGGCGCTGCAACCTGGCGCCCCGTGGTGGTAGTAGCCTGTTCTTCCCGCTTGTTTTTAGGTGTTTCGCTCATATATTCCTCAGGATAGAGTGTCAAAGTACAAGCCGGCGACCTGCACCTTCTGCGGCAACGCGAGAGGACGAGTGATTACTTTTTCTTGATTGCCTGGCCACCATCATCGTCGTGACGTGCTTTTTCGTATTCATCCTTAAACGCCGAAAACATGCCCTTCGTTTTTGAAATCTGCTTGCCCGTAGCGTAGGCTCCTTTGTTGACCGCTTCGCCGGTAACCTTGGCAGCTTGCGCCACTTTCGGCTTGGCTTTGGCAACCACCTTGCTGGCCTTATCGCCCACGACCGCCGTTGCTTCCCCCGCTTTTTCGGCCAGACCTCCTTCGACCGCTAAATTTTCGACATCGTTTGACACCAGGATAGCGCCGGTTTCAACGGTGTCGCCTTCCGGCTGATCGCTGCCTGTTTGCGTCAGCGCCGCGCCAATGCCACGCCGAAAACCCTTAATTAAAGCGGCAGGGATTTCGCAGGTTCCCAGCAGCGCTTTGGCTGTTGAGCCCTTATCGGCTTCGACACTTTGCACCACACCGGTCAGGCGATTGAAGGTCGTGTTGCCCACAACGCCAAAAACAGCACCCGCCTCATCAATAATGGGCAGCCCAAGCCAGAGCACGCAGGCATCCCAATCAACACCCAAGCGTTTGCACGCCGCATGGTCGGTTGCGCCCGGTTCGTTGCTGACACACACGCGGCCATCTATCAGTTCGCACGAATCAAGCGCGGCAAAACGATCTTTGCGGTGAAACATCCACAATAAATCGGGCCGTTTCACAATAAGACCAACGCAGCGCTTTTCTTGGGGATGAAAAACGATACGCCGCACCTTGCCAATACGTTTCGTGCCCGATTTGCCGCCCACAACGCGCAAACCCAGCAGTTCTTTGGTGGAAATAGTTTTTGTTGTCATGGCACTTTTCCAAGGGCACCCTTAGCGGATGCCCTTTTCATCTTAGATAGGTTGGATGTTGTTGCACTGCCCTATTCGGCGGGCTTTTCCGCTGATTCGGGCGTAAGTGCGCCTTCGATAACCGCGCTTGGCGTCACAGCACCTTCGCCTGCAATTTTTTCGACAGCAGCCGTTGCGGCATCGTAAACCCTGCTTACCGCAGCTTCGGCAGCTTCGGCGGCCACAGGGATTTTTTCATGAGCAACCGCATGCGCCGTTTCGGCGTTTTGCGCTACCTGCGTGGCAATGCGCTGACGTGCCGCTTCGATTTTTTCGCGCAATTCATCGTTTTTTTCGGCGAAAACCGGTTTGATGCTTTCGGCAGCTTCCTGAACACGTGCGGAAGCGCCGCTGCAAATTTCCTGGCCGCGACTTGATGCTTCCTGATAAATTTGCTGGCCCTTGGCACCCGCTTTGCTGCCCAATTCCTGAGCTTCGCCCCAGACCACGTTCACTTTGTCGGAGACCATCGCGCGCGTTTCAGCACCTGCTCGCGGTGCATATAGCAACGCAACACCCGCACCCAGCAATCCACCTACGACAAAAATACCGATGCCTTTGTTACCCATAACTGCCTCCTTCGAAACGACGCGGCGGCTTTTCCCCCGCTTCAACGAAATCCCTTTGCGGGACTCCGTTTCTTTCTCTGTAAGTTAATTATAGGCGCACGCTGCAATTTGACCAGGAATAAGTTGCCCTTTTGTAATCTCTCACACAAACCTGCACAAATTGAGCGCACACAACAAGCAGGATTAGTCTTCGGCGCACACCAGCGCATCAAACACGGCGGGCAGCGAAAGCCCGGCAGCAGCACAGGCGGCGGGGAAAAGGGAAAGCTCCGTCATACCCGGTGAAACGTCGATTTCGAGCACGCGCGCTTGCGAGCCATCCCACACCATATCGACGCGACCCAAATCGCGCACACCATAGGCACGATACACTTCTAGGGCGGCACGCTCGATTTCGGCACGAATGGCCTGCGCCGTCGCTTCATCAGCCGACAACGACGCCAGGCGCACGGGCGTGTAATAATCGACCGCATCGATTTCCATGCGTGCTTCGGTGCTGAACAATCCCTGCTTCGGCACTATTTCAACCGGCGGCAGCGCGTGGGCATCCCAGCCGGCGCCCAAAATGGAAACGGCCACTTCAACGCCTTCGATCCACTGTTCGATTACCACTTCATCGCTATAGCCCAAGGCATCGAGGATGGCTTCGCCCAAATGATCCTGTGCATCCACGCGATGCACACCCAAGGCAGAACCCCCGCAGGCAGGCTTAACCGCCAGCGGGAACCCGCCGGGAATGCGTGCTTCAACCAGGTCAAGCGCTGTGGCGGCGCCCATATCTTTAAAGGCATCGCGCGCGATGCAAATACCGTGGGGCCACGCCGCAGCCAAATCATTGTCGTTTTGGGCGCGGTACTGATTCATGATGGAAGGCAGCGTTGCCTTGTTCCAGGTATTGCGGCACACCGCCGAAGAGGATCCCACAAAGGGGATTTCCAAAAATTCGAGCAGGCTTTGAATGGTGCCGTCTTCGCCGTGCTTGCCGTGCAGGGCGCTATAGGCAATCTGCGGCTTTTCGCTGCGCAGCGTGGGCACCAAATCGCTGGTGGTATCCAGCGGCACAACCTTGTGGCCGGCTTCTTCCAAAGCGGCACATACCTGCTTGCCGCTGGCCAGGGAAAATTCACGCTCAAACGAGCTTCCGCCCATCAAAACTGCTACTTTCATAGTGCTCCTGCCTCTAAAAATGCACGGTAGAGTTCAAGGCGTTGCTCGATAACCAGCGCTAAACGGCGACACGCCTCACGAATGTTTTCGGGGCTTTCAAAGCAAAAAGCGATACGCATACTGTTACGCCCGCGCTTGCCATCGGGGAAAAACCCATCGCCGGGCGTATAGGTAACGCCCTGGTCAAGCGCCACTGCCAGCATGGCACCAGTGTCCACATAATCGGGCAGGGTGACCCACACGAAAAACCCGCCTTCCGGGCGTGTCCACGTGGCTTCGGCGGGGAAAAATTCTTCCAAAGCGGCCAGCATGGCATCGCGACGCACATTGTAGGTTTTCACAAATGTTTGCAGCGTTTTTTCCCAAGGGGTGTCGGTGAAGTAGTGTTCCACAACCACCTGGTTAAACGCGCTTCCGCACAGGTCGGTGCCCTGCTTTACCAGGTTGATTTTGGCCAGCACGCTGCGCGGAGCCACAACCCAGCCCGTGCGCAAACCGGGGGCAAACACCTTGGAAATCGTACCCAAATAAATAACTTTGTCACTGCGCGCGCGCAGGGGAATCACATGACCGCCGTCGTAGCGCAAGCGGCCGTAAGGGTCGTCTTCCACCACCATGAAATCGTATTCTTCCGAAAGTTCAAGCAGGCGATCGCGGCGCTGCGACACCATGGTTACCCCGCCCGGATTTTGGAAGTTGGGAATGGTGTAGAGGAATTTTGCCTTCCCCTTGCCAATTTTTTTCAGTTCTTCTTCCAGCAAATCCATGCGCATGCCTTCGGAATCAAAGGGGATGCAGCGGATGTCGGGTTCGTAGGCCGAAAAGGCCTGAAGAGCGCCCAGGTAGGTGGGGCCTTCCGCCAAAATAATGTCACCGGGATCGATGAAGGTTTTCGCTATTAAGTCAAGGGCTTCCTGCGCGCCCGTGGTGATTAACACATCGGCCGGTTTGCAGCGAATGCCCGTGTCGCGCATAATGTCGCAGAAAACCTGCTTCGTTTGAACGCGCCCATCCGTAGGCCCGTATTGCAGGGCGACGGCACGATCTTCTTCGCACGCGGCGCGCACGGCATCTTTGACGACGGATTGCGCAAGCAGCGAAACATCCGGCATGCCGCCCGAAAGCGAAATGATGTCGGGGCGCGCGGCGGCCGCAAATAAATCGCGCACGGCCGAAGACCGCATCTTCGTGACGCGGGTGGCAAGCTTGTCGCCTGTCTGATCAAATGTTAAGTGAGCTGATGGCATGGGGGTTACTTTAGCACCTCTCTATTAAGAAATTCTGCGCTATCACGAAAAGCTCGCAACGCAACCAAATCATCGGTGAAATTCACAGCGACGTGTGCTTTTGTGTGCGTTTTATCAAGCCAATGCGTCGTGCCCAGGAAAACTTTAGTCGCATCGGGGCAGGCGCGCGTTTGCGCATCGATCACCAGATGTTCCAAAAGATGGGGCAACGACGTGTGCTTTATCACCGCGCCAAAGGTATCGCCGATGTCGTTGACACAGGCGTGGTAAACAAGGCTGGGAAAGAAGCCTTGCACGCGCTGTGCCAGTTCGGGTGTGGTAAACGCGTAGTTTTGGGCAACGGATACCTCGCAGTGTATGCGGCCTGCAGCCACGGTGATCCGCTCGATGGTGAGCGGGACGGCGGCGGCGGGCGCCATTAGGGAGCCACCAGCGTCGTGGGTTCACCATCGGTGGCGTGGCTGATTTTCACAAACACGCTGCGCCCGGCAAGGGGCGCAGCATCCGTGGCGGGCGCGGCATCTGTGGCAGCAGCTGCCCCAGACGCAACATCCGTCGCCCCGCCCGACGCATCGCCCTTCAACAGCCCTTCCAACTCTTTTTTCATATCGGCCACACCCAACACCGAAGCGATGTCGGGCTGCCTGCCTTCAACGATGACAAGCGTGGTGCGGTCGGCAGAAAACTCATAGAGGCCGCTGCCCACAAGGTTGCCAAAGGAAAACTGTATCGTTTTCGCCCAGGTATTCAAGGTATAGGCGTAGGCAACGTCTTTGGTAAGCTTTATCGTTTCGTCGTTTACCACCACAGTCATCGTGGCGGGGGAAAGCTGCCAGGTGCCCTGAATGTCGGCCGCATCATCAAAGCGCAGCCAACGATGCCAACAAAATGCGGCGGCAACAACAATAAGCGCCGTCAGCAGCGCCAAAAGCACACGCCTTGGCCACCGGCGTTTCACCGTCCGGCGTTTTGGCTGTTGGGAAGCCGCTTTCTGCGACTTCTTCTGGGACACAGAACGCCTGTTGGTAGCTGCCATGCGCCCGCTATTCCGGTTCGATAACCGTAATGCCACCCATGTAGGGCACCAGCACGTCGGGCACCGTTACACAGCCATCGGCACGCTGATAGTTTTCCAAAATAGCCGCCATCGTGCGGCCCACCGCCAAACCCGAGCCGTTTAAGGTGTGCACCAAACGCGTGCCCTTGAAGTTTTGCGGGTCGCGATATTTGATGTTGGCACGACGCGCCTGAAAATCAACGCAGTTAGAGCACGAAGAAATTTCCTTGTAAGCGTCGTAGGAAGGCAGCCATACTTCCAGGTCATAGGTTTTAGCCGCAGAAAACCCAATATCGCCCGTGCACAGATTGATAACGCGGTAGGGCAGGCCCAGCAGCTGCAAAATGTTTTCGGCATCGGCAACCATGGACTCTAAATCGTCCCAGCTTTCTTCCGGCTTAGCAAACTTGACCATTTCAACTTTGTCGAACTGATGCAGGCGAATCAGGCCGCGCGTATCGCGCCCCGCACTGCCCGCTTCTTCGCGGAAGCACGGCGTAAACGCGCAATACTTAAGGGGAAGTTTTTCGACTTCAAGCACTTCGCCGGCATGTATATTGGTAAGCTGCACTTCGGCCGTAGGGATAAGATAGAGGCCTTCCGTCGTCTTGAACAGGTCTTCTTCAAATTTTGGCAGCTGGCCGGTGCCGGTAAGCGTCGTGGCGTTGGCCATAACCGGGCACCACCATTCCTTGTAGCCGCGACTGGTGTGCGTATCGGCCATGAAGCTGATAAGGGCGCGTTCCAGGCGTGCGCCCAAGCCCCCCAACAGGGTAAAGCGGCTAGAAGCAAGCTTGACGGCGCGTTCTGCGTCGATGATATTTAAGTCGGCGCCAATATCCCAATGCGCTTTGGGTTCAAAGTCAAACGCGGCCGGGGTACCCCAACGACGCACTTCCGGATTGTCGGCTTCATCTTTGCCAAACGGCGTTGTTTCAGAAGGCATATTGGGCGCAGCCATCAAAATATCGGCCAGCGCCGCTTCGATTTCCTCATGTTTGGCCGTAGCCAGCGCAAGCTGTTCGTTAATCTGGCGCACGGAAGCCTTGGCGGCTTCGGCTTCTTCCGTTTTGCCGGCGCCCATCATGGCACCGATCGATTTTGACGTGGCGTTACGCTGCGCCTGAAGCGCTTCTTCTTCGGCGATAGCACCGCGGCGCGCTTGTTCTAGCTGCGCAAAACGTGCCTTATCCCAATGTGCATTGCGCGCCTCCATTGCCTTGGCGACGGCATCTTGGTTTTCTCGAACAAAACGGATATCAAGCATTGTTGCCCTTCCTACTGCGGTTATTCCTGTTCAACAACCCTTTTTCTGAATACTCGCCACGGCGTATCTGTGGTGAGCGGGTGCGTTATGCTAACAGGACTTGCTCGCGCATAGTATACTCTACTAGAATACGTTGGTGGCTTTTATGCACATATTCCCATGGTGATTCTACGCGAAAGGTAGTCATGGATTTTAACGAACTGTACCACTTTCTTTTTGAAACCTATGCCGGCATTGGATGTTTGGTCGGCGCCGGCCTGGTCATAAGCGTCATCGCCTGCGTGATTATGGAACACCGCACACGCAAAGCGTTCAAAAACCACGAAAAGGTGGAAGACGACTGGAGCTTCTTCGACGACGATGACGAAGAGGAAAACGAAACCGAAGACGAAAAGAAAAAAGGAAAGTAAATGAGCCAATCCCCTGTGTTATACCAACGTGAAGGTGCCTATATTCCCCGCGTAGCAGCCGTGCACGACATGTGCGGCTACGGCAAGTGCTCGCTGGGCGTGGCCATCCCCGTGTTATCCGCCGCCGGGTGCGATGTGTGCCCCGTTCCGACCGGCCTGTTTTCTTCCCACACAGCCTTTCCTGGCTGGTACATGCACGACACCACCGAAATGCTTTCCGACTATTTGGCCGCCTGGGCAAAAATCGGCGTGGAAATAGACGCGGTGTACTCAGGCTTTCTGGGCGCGCCCGAACAGGTCGATCGCATCCGCGACATCTATGCGGCCTACCCCCGTGCGCTGCGCGTGGTTGACCCCGTTATGGCCGATCACGGCAAGGTATACCCCACCTACACGCCCGAACTGTGCGCCGCCATGGCCGAACTGGCCTGCGGAGCCGACATTTTGACGCCAAACCTGACAGAAGCCGCCATCATTTTGGGCGAAGAATGGCAGGGCACCGATATAAGCGATGACGAAGCGCAGCGCATCATCGACGCTTTGATGACCAAAGGCGCCAAGCACGTGGTGCTTAAAGGTATCCAGCGCGCCAATGACGGCATTATCCGCAACTTTGTAGCGGGCGAACACTGCGCGTTTTTTGAAGCGAAAAACGCCTACCTTCCCTATATGCTGCACGGCACCGGCGACCTGTATTGTTCGTGCCTGTTAGCCGCCATCATGGCTGGTCGTGCGCTTGACGCTGCCGTGGAATTTGCGGGCAACTTCGTACACGATGCCATGATCGTTTCTGCCCAGCAGCCCGATTTTGAAAATCGCGGCGTCAGCTTTGAACCTTTGATCGGGGAAATCGCACAGCTGCTGCACTAAGGGCGCGCGAGCGAGCAAGGCGCACAAGCAAGATACACCAGCAGGTCGGAAGATTTCTTTCGGCCTGCTTTTTTAATCCAGGTCGAATTCGTTGCGCCGCGGCACGCCCAATATGCAGGCTACCGTCATAACGATGGCGGCGGCAGCCGTGGGCAAAAGCAAGAGCCAATCGGGCATCCACAGCGTGTTCCCCGAAGCTATCCAGGTGCCCAAGCACAGGCCAGCGCACAAAAAGGCTGTGGCTACCACCACGCCGAAAAAGGCAAACAGGCGCGTTTGGCGCCGGCAGAAAAGACTGAGGGTGCAGGCCGCCACCAACCAGCTGGCAAGAATGCACCAGGTTGTTGGCTGTTGCAACAACTGCCACATGTTTGCCTGCACATCAAGCGCATCGAAGCGCCAAAACGAAAGCACATTCCAGCCCATCAGGGTGCCCGACCCAAAGCCCGCCAACACCACCGCCAGCACCGCCGTGAACACCGTGGTTATCGCCGCGTGCTTTATCGAAAGAAAAAATCCCGCAAGCAGGGGCGTTACCTGGGCAAACCCAAAAGCTCCGAACAGCGCAGGGGAAAGCGCCACGTTGGCCTGCGCATTGCCCAAGCGCCCCGAGAAAAACCACCAGAGGCAGGCCGCGCCAAGCAACACCCCGCCGGCGATAAGCGCCTGGTTCAAAAACAGCGCAACGCACAGACAGGCCACCACCAGCAACGATCCCAAATGGGGCTTTAAGGCGGCCGCCAAAACAAGCAGAGCGAGCACGCCCCAAAACAGCGGGCTGGTAAACCCGTCGATCTGCGGAATATTGGACAAGCCCACAAACCCCAGAAGCGCCACACTCGCAACGCTCCACACCCGCGCGAAGCTTAGACGCGAAGGAAGGCTTAGCCGGTCAAAAACGCTGGTGCGTTCCTCGATGGCTTCTTCCTCTTCAAAATCTTCGCACGCCTGCCCCACCAGCACGGCAAGCTGCTTGTGCCCGCGCGCCGCATTGCCCAAAAACGGCTGCATTTCTTCCGCAAAATCTTCCACGTTGTCGTAGCGCGCTTCGCGATCGGGGTCGAGCGCGTAGAACAGCACATCATCAACCTGGGCATCAAGGCCTTCCATGCACAGCGAAGGCAACACCAGTTCAGCATCACGAATGGCCGCTTCCGCACTAGCCAGATTGGGCGCGAGAAACGGATTGGTGCCCACAATCATTTCGTAGGCAAGGCTTGCCAGCGCCCATTCGTCACAGCGCGCATCAAGGCTATCCAAACGCATCTGTTCAGGCGGCATATAGCCGATGGTGCCGCCGCCCGCCTGGCCAAACCCAGCGGCATCGGAAAGCGTTGCCAGGCCAAAATCGGTCACTTTCACCTGGCCTTGGCGATTGATCAGCACATTGTCGGGCTTAATATCCAAGTGCAGCACCTGGTTTTCGTGGGCGACCTCAAGGGCGTGCGCCACGGAAGAAAAAAGTGCCGCCACGATGTCAAGGGTGATGTTGTCGCCGCATTGGTCCATGAAAGCGGAAAGCGTCATGCCGTCGACGTATTCCATAATAAGGTAGGCGAAGTTGTCCTGCATTTCAAAATCGTACACGCCAACGATGTTGTTGTCGGAAAGAAGCGCTGCCGTACGCGCTTCATCAAGCCCCGGAACCATCGCCGAAGCGATGGGGTGCCCCTCTAGATCGCGCGTGATATCGCTTTCGTCAAGCTGGATGCACTTGATGGCCACACGACGCTGAATGCGCGTATCCCACGCAAGCTGGACGGTCGCAAAACCGCCACTGCCCGCCTCTGAAATGGGACGATACCTATTAAGTATAAGTTGCTGATCGAGCAACACGCACACCTTCCATGAAGTATTTCAAACATTTCAGCAAACCGAAGAACGCAGTTATCGCACAAAATCCCGCCTTCAACGCACACTCACCAAGGCCGCTTTTATGTTACTAGAATCATGATAGCGTATTTTTCATGCAAGACACCTTGCCAAGGCGGGCTTGCTGCGCTAATATCCTGTTTTCCGCAGTAAAAACGACCGTTTATTCCCATTGACCTGGGTAA
>JAVVPE010000012.1:0-36306 GCA_036655915.1 Raoultibacter sp. | reverse complement strand
GTAATTGTTCAATATCAGCATCGGAAAAACTTCTCACTTTATGTTTATCACGATAAAGATGAGGGAAAAATCCGCATTTATCGTAGTAGCGCAATGTGTAAGCTGATATGCCGGTTATATCGGAAACCTCACGTATGGGATAGCGCGGTGTGGCGGCGGTGTCCACAGAAGAGGAACGGTCTGCTTTTTCCTGCATTAAACGACACCCTTTCTCGTATCCCCTCTTTTTGCGTAATTGTTAGAGTAACTCTAACCCCTTCAGTATAGGTTAGAGTTACTCTAGGGTCAACGATTATGCGGAAAATGCAGCGCGTTTCCTTGGAGAATCAACGAAGGCCTAAGTGAAGATAAAGGAAACGAGGAAGGCGGCTGAGGCAATCCACATGAGGGGCTTAATATCTTTTATCTTACCCTGAGCAAGCTTGATTACGCAGTACGAAATAAAGCCAAACCCAATACCGTTGGTGATGGAATACGTCATCGGAATGCCGACAATGGTAATAAACGCCGGAAATGCCGAAGACATATCCTTCCAGTCGATTTCACCGACGTCGGTCATCATCAGAAAGCCAACAACCACAAGGGCACCGCAGGTGGCTGAAGCGGAAACCATACCGATAATCGGTGCCAAGAAGGCGCACAGGAAGAACAACACTCCAATAACAATGTTGGAAAGACCGGTGCGGGCACCAGCAGCTGCGCCGGAGGTTGATTCAACAAACGAAGTAATGGAGCTGGCACCAACGAAGCCGCCAACCGCTGCTGCGGCGGAGTCAACGGCAAGAATCGAGCGGACATCTTCGACATTACCTTTTTTGTCGGTGAATTCAGCCTGGGCACCCACGGCCACAACCGTGCCCATGGTGTCAAAAAAGTCGCTCATAAGCAGGCTGAATACAAAAATGAGAAGCGTGGGCTGCAAAAATACCTGCACGATTCCCATAACGCCATCAGGGGTGGTTTGAAAGGGTGCCGCAAAGGCGGAAAAGTCGGGCACAAAGCTAAATTCGGTAGGCAGCGGAGTGACACCAAGAGGAATGCCCACAAGAGTGGCCACAACGATGGAAATGAGCAGACTTGCCTTTATATTGCAGGCGTAAAGCACTACCGATAAAGCGATGGAAATGATGGCCACAAGGGCAATGGGTGAAGTTAAATCCCCCAAAGAAATAAGCGTGGCTTCATCGTTTCCGATAATGCCGCCGCCCTTAAGGCCGATAAAAGCGATAAACAGGCCAATACCGATGCCAATTGCGCGCCGCAGCGCGACGGGAATGGCGTTCATAATCGCTTCGCGCAGACCGCACAGCACCAAGATCAAAATGGCGATGCCTTCCAAAAAGACAATGGCCATAGCAACGCGCCAATCGACCCCGAGGCTCCCGCACAGCGTAAAGGCAACAATCGCGTTAATACCCATGCCAGAAGCAAGCGCTATGGGGCGATTGGCAATAAGACCCATAGCAACCGTCATGACGGCGGCACCAAAACAGGTTGCCGTAAGAGCCGCATTAAACGGAATACCGGCCGCTTCCATCATGGCCGGATTGACGGCGATGATGTAGGCCATGGTTAAAAAAGTTGTGAAGCCACCTATGACCTCGATTGATACCGAACTTCCGCGTTCGGTAATCTTGAAAAACTTATCCACTTACTCCCCCTCATGTTCTTGTTTGTTCGTATCGAAATTTCCTGCAGATAGGTACATCTTGCGCCCTAAACGCCGCTGCTTCCGAAACCACCCGTACCGCGTTCAGTTTTATCAAGCGTTGCCTGTAGGGCAAGGGCTGCTTGTTCCACGCGAACAATAACTAATTGTGCAATTCGATCGTTGGGTGCAATGGTGAAGCTGCATTTTCGATCGAGATTGATGCCGATAACTTTGAGTTCTCCCCGGTAGTTGCTATCGATAAGACCGGGTGCATTAAGCAAGGTAAAACCCTGTTTTATAGCTAAGCCGCTGCGGGGCAGAATAAGGCCTGCATAGCCTTCAGGGATGGCCACACACAGACCAGTGGGAATGAGCGCGCGTTCAAAAGGTTCCAAAACACAGCTCTGAGTGGCCCGCAGATCAAGGCCAGCATCCCCTGGGTGGGCATAGGTGGGTATAAGCACGTCATCAGTGCTAACACAGGTGGGAATGCAAAGTGGCTCCGGCATTATTTCAATCCTTTAAGGGCGCTCATAAATTCTTCCACATTCTGAAAATCTTTGTAGACGCTGGCAAAACGCACGTAGGCAACATCGTCGAGCTTCGCTAGGCGGTCAAGGACGAGCGTACCAAGTTCTTTCGTATTGATTTCGGCGGCAGAAGAGTGGCGCAGCTGCGCTTCGATATCATCGATAAGCGCCCCAATCTGTTCAGGGCTGATGGGGCGTTTTGCGCAGGCAATAAGAAGTCCCCGGTAGAGTTTCTCGCGATTATAGGCTTCCGAGGATCCATCAGATTTAATAATAACTAAAGGATTGTCACCCAAACGCTCATAGGTGGTGAAACGATGCCCACACTTCAGGCATTCGCGGCGGCGACGTATGGACATGCCATCTTCGGAAGGACGGGAATCAACAACTTTTGATTCGAGATAAGCACAGACAGAACAACGCATAGCACTCCTTTTTTTGTGTTCCCCACACACTAACATACTACATATTGTGTCCTGCCTAAAATGAACAAATTCCAAAAATTATTAAGCACTCCGAGTCGCAGTCTCGGAGTGCTTGGTTGTGCAGCCCTTGCCAACGCAGAGGCAAGGGCTACGATAAAAGCCCTCACAACGCAGAGTGAGAGCAACGGGGAAAGTAAATTTAAGCGCCGAAAAAGATAACGATAAGCGCCGTAGCAAAACACGTGCAGCCGGCGGCAAAGGATTGCCATGTTTTAACCTTTTGAAAAGGAACCCCACGCATGCTGCCAAAGCGTAATTCTGAAAGCGCTTCGCTTTGATCCATTTTACGGATGAGGCGCGTGTGCAAAGAAGGTGCTTGTTCAACGTGGGCACCAGCAACAACAGGCGACGTGCCAGGAAAAGCAATAATATGCTGCCCTTTTTGATGGAGGGCGTGCTGCACCTGTAGTGCGGACGTACCCACCACCGGATAGTGTGTCTTAGTATTCTTCATCTTCCTGCCTCCTTGCTCTTGCATAGAACCTTTGTTCGTGTATACTATAAAGCGAACAAGGGTTCAGGTCAAGAGAAATTACAAACATTTGTTCGCACACAGGTGAAAGGATGATCATGGCTGAAAAAGTAACCAAGCGTCAGCAGGCAGTGCTCGACTGTATAGAACAGTGTATTCGTGAAAAAGGGTATGGTCCTACCGTGCGCGAAGTGTGCCAAAGCTTGGGGCTTGCCTCCCCTGCCACGGTTCACGTACATCTGCAGGCGCTCGAAGACAAAGGGCTTATCAAACGCGATCCCTTAAAATCGCGCTCCATAGCGCTTATCCATCCTCTCGAACCCGCCACAGACAGCATTCCTGTGGCCGCCTCAGGTTTTTCTCGCATGATTGATTTACCCCTAGTGGGCAACGTTGCTGCCGGCGTGCCTATTCTGGCCGAAGAAAACATCACCGAAACCCTCACGCTTCCCATCGATATTGTGGGCGATGCGGCCTCTTTTCTTTTATCGGTACGCGGGGATTCCATGATAGAAGCGGGCATCAACGACGGGGATTATGTGGTTGTTAAAGAACAGCCCTATGCGAATAACGGTGAAATTGTTGTTGCTTTAATTGATGATGGCGCCACGGTTAAGCGCTTTTATAAGGAAAGCAATCGCATACGCTTGCAGCCGGAAAACTCATCGATGGATCCCATCTATACCACCGATTGCACCATTGCCGGCAAGGTGGTCGCTCTGTTTCGGCGCATGTAACACAAAGGCTTTGAACGCATCGGCGAATGCGGCCGGCACCTGCATCGTAAGACGGGTGCCCTCTTCGGTGTGCTCGGTTGTAACAATGCGGCAACGTTCATGGGCAAGCGAAACAGTATCACCGCGGTCGTAGGGAATAAGCACTTCAAGTAAAACATCCTGGGAAGCGGCCGACCAGGCAACATGGGCAAGCAGTTCATCAAGCCCTTGCTTTTCTAGAGCAGAAACGAACAATGCATCTTTGTAGCGTGCGCCCAAAGCTTCTCGCTGATCGGCTGTGAGCACATCAATTTTATTAAAAACACTCATGCTGCCTATTTTATGTGCGCCTATCTGATCGAGCACTTCATTTACGGCGGTAATCTGTGCCGCATAATCTTGGGAAGAAGCATCTATAACATGCAGGATAAGGTTTGCACCCAGAATTTCATCTAAGGTTGATTTGAAGGCTTCGATAAGGGTTGTGGGTAGTTTTTGGATGAAACCAACCGTATCTGTCAGCGTGATTTCCCTGCCTTCGGGCAATACGAAGCGCCGTGTGGTGGAATCGAGGGTGGCAAATAATTTGTCGTAACTAAGCACCTTGGCATCGGTAAGTGCATTGAGCAAACTTGATTTACCCGCATTGGTATACCCCACAAGAGCTACGCGGAAAATGCCGCTTTCTGCACGTGTTTTGCGTTGAAGCTGGCGGTTTTCATTCAAATCGGCAAGCTCGCGCTTGATGGCCGTAATACGCTTGCGCACCATGCGCCGGTCAACCTCCAACTGACTTTCACCTTCACCGAAGCGCGACCCGACACCGCCGCCCATGCGGTTTGACGCCAGATGCGCCCACATGCCGCGCAGCCGGGGCAACAGATATTGGTTTTGCGCCAAACGAACCTGCAGGCGCCCTTCTTTGCTGGTGGCGTGCAATCCAAAAATATCAAGAATAAGTGCCGTACGATCGATTACCTTCACATCCCCGGAAACTATCTTTTCTAAATTTGCCTGCTGGGAAGGGGTAAGTTCATCATCGAATATAACGATATCTGCAGCAAGGGACCGGCACAAACCGGCAACTTCTTCCGCTTTGCCGCTGCCGATAAAGGTGCGAGGATTAGGAGAATTGAGCTTTTGCGTCGTTGATCCAACCACCTGCGCGCCCGCCGTATCGGCAAGACGTTCAAGCTCTGCAAGACTTTCCGCAAGTGGCCACACGGTATTTCCGCGATCGATGCCAACAAGGATTGCGCGTTCGCGCGGTTGATCTGTTTCAAAATGTTTTGTATGCGACATGGAATACCCTGGGGCCCTACATGCTTTCTTTGATGCGCTTGATTGCTTCGAGCAAAAGATGGTCGGGAGTGGTAAGCGAAATGCGGATGAACCCTTCCCCATCAGGGCCGTAACCGCTGCCGGGGGTAACGATAACGTGGGCGCGCTCTAGCAGTTGGGTGGCAAATGATTCGGAAGTATAACCCTGCGGAACCTTTGTCCAGATATAGATAGTGGCCTTGGGTGCCTGGCAATCCAAGCCGATTGCCTGCAAGGCATCGACAACAAGATCGCGTCGGCGCTGATAGAGGGCGCACATATCCGCTATGCAATCTTGAGGGGCGCTCATCGCCACAATAGCAGCTTCCTGAACTGCGGTGAATTGGCCGGAATCAAGGTTGTTTTTGATGGTGCCTAAAGCCTGCACGGCCTGTTTGTTTCCGCAGGCAAACGCGATGCGCCAACCGGTCATGTTGTAGGCTTTGGAAAGGCTGAAAAACTCGATGCAACATTCTTTGGCGCGGGGGCGCTCAAGAATGGAAGGTGCCACATAGCCATCGAAACAAATTTCGCTATAGGCGTTATCGTGAGCCAGCAAAATGTCGTGTTTAATGCAGAAATCTATGGCGCGATCAAAATATTCGTCGGTGGCAATGGCACCGGTCGGATTGTTGGGATAGCCAAGAAACATGATTTTCGCTTTGGCTAAAACATCTGCGGGGATATGATCAAAATCGGCAAGAAAACCGTTTTCGGCTTTCATGGGCATGAAGTAGGTATGGGCGCTTTGGAGCGTGGCGCCACCCGAATACACAGGGTAGCCAATGGAAGGGGCAAGCACATAATCGCCGGGGTCGACAAAAGCGGTATGCAAGTGCGCGATGCCTTCTTTGGACCCGATCAGGGCAAGCACTTCCGTTTTGGGGTCAAGGCTGACGTCGAAGCGCTTCTTCATCCAGTCGGCGCATGCGCTGCGATAGGCCAAAGACCCTGCATAATCGGGGTATTGATGGTTTTCAGGTTTGCGAATGGCTTCGGCCATGGCGTCCACTATGTGGGCCGGGGTGGGCATATCGGGGTCCCCGATCCCCAGCGAGATGACATCGATACCCTGTGCCTTGAGCGCATCGCGCTTCTTGTCGATGGTGGCAAACAGGTAGGGAGCCATATGGTTTAAGCATTCAGCGGTTTTCATGAAGAAAATTCCTTTCAGTTGGGTGGTCAAGCCGCACAGGCAGCTTCTGAAGACAGTAGAAATAAGGATATTATTGGTGCAGGAAGCAAGAACCCTTGAAGCTTTCTTGCGCAGGGCCGCGCATTTGAACGTGGTCGTTTTCATCCCATTCAATCGCGAGATCGCCGCCGCGTAGGTGCAAGGTGTTTTTGTGCGCAGAGCGGCTAGTAAGAACTGCGGCCACCAGCGTTGCACAGGCACCTGTGCCACAGGCAAGCGTTTCACCGCAACCGCGCTCGAATACACGCATGGTAATGCTGCCATCAGGTTCGATAACGGCAAATTCAACATTTACCTTTTCAGGGAACGTGGAATGGGATTCAAAGAAAGCACCTAAAGTATCCAGGCGCAGATCTGCGAGTGTCTTATCGGTGCCGGCAGCAAACAGGGCGTCGGGCAAAGCCGCCGTAGTATCAAGAAAGCACACGGCGTGGGGGTTTCCCATGGAAACACAGGTGAAGCGGAAGGTGCCCCAGGGTGAATCCAGGCAGGCTTCCCGCACAAAATCACGCCCTTGAGGGGATTGCGCGTTAGCCGCAAGCGCAACAGGCACGCGAGCGGGGTCGAGGATTGGGTGACCCATATCGACAAGCGCTTCGCACAGGCGATCGTGTTCGTCTAAAGTAAAGCGAATGCTGCGCGGCCCCGCCAGGGTGTCGGCAATAAAGCACCCTTCGCTTGCAGCCACAAAACCCCGATCGACAAGGTATTTCGCAAAACAACGTATGCCATTTCCGCACATTTGTGAAAGAGTGCCATCGGAATTGATGTAGTGCATGTAGGCCACGCAGGCAGGATCTTGGGAGGGGCGCACTAAAATAACCCCGTCGGCCCCAATACCGAAGTGGCGATCGCACATGAGCATCACCTGTTGCGGCGTAAGCTCTCGTTCGCGGGAAAAATCATCGATAACGATAAAATCGTTTCCCAGCCCGTGAAGCTTAACAAAATCCAGTTCCATGTGCATCCATCCTTCGTGTTTGACCTGTGCCTATTGTAACAATTCAGCGCATGCTTGATCGAGCAGTTGTGTACTATCCAGCGATTCTGCGCAAAGCCAATGGATGCGCGTATCGCGCCGCAGCCAGGTTCGCTGCCGCTTTGCATAGCGATGCGACGCTATTTTTATCCGTTCGATGGCGTAATCAAGCGAAGTTTCGCCTTCAAGCGCTGCAACTATTTCCTTATAACCTATCGCTTGATGGGCGGTGAGGCCTGCACGAAACCCCTTGGCAAGCAGCGTTTTCACCTCGTCAACCAAACCCTCTTCGATCATGGCATCAACCCGCTGGTCTATGCGCGCATTGAGTAGGGCGGTGTCGTAGGCAAGGCCCAGAAAAACGGCCGGCACCGCTTGATGCATGGTTGAAAAACCTGCATGCACCGAAGCGTAGTTGGTACCTTCGGCAAGCAGTTCAAAAGCGCGAATTACCCGGCGGGTGTTGTTGGGATGAATAAGCGCGGCAGAAGCGGGGTCTTCCTGGTCAAGCAGCTGCCACAAGGCCAATGCACCTTCTTCTTGCGCCAGTTGTGTGTAGTGGTCGCGCGCGGGATTACCTTCCTGCTGACCACGGGGAAAGTCGTAATCGTCGATGGCGGCACGCACGTAAAGCCCCGTGCCCCCGCACAAAATCGATCGCTTGCCACGCGCATCGGCAGCAGCAAAGCAGCTGCGAGCGAAGTCTTGAAAAAGAGCCGCCGAATAGGGGGTTCCCGGATCACACATATCAAGGCCATGATAGGGCACGCTGCGTTGTTCAGGCGCAATCTTGCCCGTGCCAATATCCATCCCCCGATAAATTTGCATGGAATCGGCACTGATTACTTCCCCATCAAACTTTTCGGCCAAGGCCTGAGCAAGCGCCGTTTTTCCTGTTGCCGTTGGCCCCACGACGCAGATAACCGGAAGCTGTAAGGCAAGAAGATCACCCATAAATGATCAGCGCACACTTTCGGGAAGGTCGCCCGGCAACCCGGCAACGATATCCCCCACCAGATACCAGGTTTTCGCTTGCCTTATGGCAACGCGCAAGGTGGTGCCCGCCAAAGAAGCCGCATCAAGCGAAGGAGGGATTGCGGCATGGACGGTCTGATTCTTCGGGCTTCTTCCTGTTAAGGTGTGCGCGTCGCGCTTCGAGGCACCTTCCACCAGCACTTCCACAACACGGCCCTCGTCGCTTTGGTTTTGTTCCCAAGCCTGCTGTTGCACCAGTTCAAGCAGGCGATCGAAGCGCTGCTGTACAATGGCGTGCGGGGTATCATCAACGAGGGAAGCCGCCGGGGTACCTTCTCGCTTTGAGTAAATGAAGGTGAAAACCTGGTGATAGCCCACTTGTTTTACCAGGTCATAGGTTTCCTGGAAATCCTGTTCCGTTTCGCCCGGAAAGCCGACGATAATGTCGGTTGAAAGGGCGCAATCCGGGCAAGCCTGGCGCACCTTCGCAATCAAATCAAGGTAGTGTTCGCGGGTATACTTGCGATTCATGGCCTCCAAAATGCGATTGGAACCCGATTGGACGGGAAGATGCAGCGCCGGCATCAAATGTGGCAAGGTGGCAAAGCGCTCGATGACGGCATCAGTTAAATCTTTCGGATGGCTTGTAGCAAAACGAATGCGCTCGACTCCGGTTTCATGTACCGCATCAAGCACCGCCGCAAAGCGGGCTTCCCCATACAAATCGTGTCCGTAAGAATTCACATTTTGTCCCAGAAGGGTTATTTCTTTTACCCCGGCATCAACAAAGGCCTGTGCTTCGGCGGCTATATCGTCAAGTGGTCGTGATTTTTCACGGCCGCGCACGTAGGGCACGATGCAGTAGGTGCAAAAATTGTTGCAACCGATAGTGATGGGCAACCAGGCTGCCCACGCATGTTCACGATCAAGGGGCAAATCGGTGGCAAATTCGGTCGATTCTTCGCGCACCTCAACGTGATGGCCACCCGATTTGAGGGCCCCCTGTAAAAGCTGGGGCAGCGAAGAAAGGTTGTGCGTGCCAAATACGACATCAAGATGCGGAAGTGCCTCCACGAGCTTTTCGCCATCGCGCTGTCCAATGCAGCCGCCCACAGCGATGATGCGCTTGGCAACGGGAGCATCGGCGCGCAAGGGAAGATTTTTAAGCGAGGCGACCTGCCCCATAAGGCGCACATCGGCCGCTTCGCGCACGCAGCAGGTCATAAAGATTACGATGTCAGCTTCTTCGTAGGTGGGCACTTGCAACGCGCCCAACACTTCAAGGGTGCCACAGATGCGTTCGGTATCGTGCTTGTTCATTTGACAGCCAAAGGTGCGCACGCAAAATGTTTTGCCGGTAAGGGGAAAGTGCATAGCAGTCACCGACTACTGGACGCGCGCAATAGGCGGGCAGGCAGCATCGTCCTTGCGCGGCTTGAAGCCTTCGCGCGCGCCACGCGGTTCGACACTAAAGCGGATGGCGGTGCGATATTCCCCTTCAATCACGATATCGGTGAAGGCGGGAATGCACACTATTTCAATACCGACGGGCGAGAGAAAACCACGCGATATGGCGATGGCTTTCACCGCCTGGTTGACAGCCCCTGCGCCAACGGATTGGATTTCGACACAGACGCCATCTTTTACCATGCCGGCGATGGCACCTGCAACAGATGCGGGAGAAGATTTTGAAGAGACTTTGAGGCAGCCAATCTCGGCCTGCTTTTCGTGTGTTTGCACAGCACATGTCCTTTGTTTGTTCAGTAGTCCGTCTTGGGTGCGTTTAAGTGATTTGTTATATGCCGGTAAAGCGAGGAAGTGCCCTAAAAGAACCAAGCAATAATTTTATCTATTCATGGTCATTTGTGCAACTTATTGCAGCTTTCGCACAGGAATCTGCACGGTGATACCATCGCTTCTGACGGTGATGTTGGGGTCAACCGCTGGGTCAAGATAGTAGTCGCGCGCAAGAACCTGGTAGGCTTGGGCAATATTCGCTGCAAATTCGCATAAATCATCAGGGGAAAGCTTTAGACCGCGCTTGTCTTTATCGCGCGCTTTATGCGACTTTACGCAATCCCGAAAAGGAAGGGCCCCCTGGGGCGCTGCCACATCAAGCGTTTGCGTGAGCGCTTCAAGTGGCTTTATTTCGCCGTCAAGAATGCGCCGCGAGCTACGCTGTGAAAGCGTGAGCCCGAGCGTAGCTGCAATGTGAGTGAATTCTGCAGGGTCGGCGGCACAGCACAGGCGCTTCACCAGGGAAACCTCTTCAATGTCAGTTAAAAAAGCGCGCTGTCCCTGCGAGGTAGTCGCCTGACCATAGGCCAGCAGCGTGGCGGCAATTTCTGTAGGAGAGCCCTGGTAAAGCGTGCAGGTATCCTGTTCTTCCAAGGCGAATTCGACAGCACAACGATTGATATTGCGCGGCCCGCGCACACTGAGGTTGCCGCCTTCATCAAAAGAGAGGGAGGGCAGAGACGATTGATCGGTTTTTTCCGGCAAGGTGCGCGTATTGCTGCGCACAAAAAAAGCGCTGCCCTGCCCTTTTCCCGATGAAACAACCTGCGCACATTCTGTGTTTGAACGAATGGAAAAAAGAGCCATTCCGCGGCCGTGTACGCCCCAGCGATCCATGTGCACGCTATCAAGCTTTGAGGTGACGCGCGGCTCAAAAACATGTTGCTGCATCGAAGCCGGTATGCCCGCACCATCATCAATCATAGTGATAAGCCGTTTGTCTCCTTCGCGGCTTGTTGCAAAAAAAATGCTGCGTGCCCCCGCGTCTCGGGCGTTGCGCAGCATTTCAATAACAATATCTTCTGTTGAGCGAATATCATGACGGGCTTGGCGGCGTTCTGCTTCGGAAGACCGCAGGCGAACGTAGCCATCCCCCAGATCATCTTCAACACGCAGATGGCTGGCGCCGCCTGCCTCTTCAATAAAGCCGGTTAAATCCTGTGCCTTGTTATTTGGCGTAGTCAACCGCTCGGCTTTCACGAATAACAACAACCTTTACTTGCCCGGGGTATTGCATTTCGCTTTCAATCTGGTGGGCAATATCGTGCGCAAGCACGGTGGTGGATGCTTCATCAACCTGTTCAGGTTCGACCATGACGCGTACTTCACGGCCAGCCTGGATGGCATAGGTGCGCACGACACCCTTGTGGGCATTGGCGATTTCTTCCAATTTTTCAAGACGCTTGATATAGGTATCGAGCGTTTCCTTGCGCGCGCCGGGGCGTGCTGCCGAAATGGCATCGGCGGCCTGAACAAGCACATCGAGTACGCTGCTGGGTTCAACATCGGCATGATGTGCTTCTATGGCGTGCACAATTTCCGGTTTTTCGCCGAAACGACGCGCCAGATCGGCACCGATAACGGCATGGCTGCCTTCAACTTCATGGTCGACCGCTTTGCCAAGATCATGCAAAAGCCCGGCACGTTTGGCGGGAACGGGGTCAAGACCAAGCTCTGAAGCCATAACGCCGCACAGATAAGCAACTTCGAGGGAGTGATTCAAAACATTTTGACCATAAGAGGTGCGGTAACGCAGGCGACCCAAGGTTTTTTCCAGTTCGGGGTGCAAATCATGAACACCGGTGTCAAAGGTTGCCTGGGCACCCGCTTCAAGCACCTGCTGATTGACAAAATCTTCCGCCTTGGCAAACATTTCTTCGATGCGTGCCGGATGGATGCGCCCATCGGCAATGAGGTTTTCCATGGTTACGCGGCCGATTTCGCGGCGCACCGGGTCAAAGCAGGAAATGGTCACGCATTCCGGGGTGTCGTCAATGATGAGGTTCGTGCCCGTTAACTGTTCAAAGGAACGGATGTTGCGGCCTTCGCGGCCAATGATACGGCCTTTAAGATCATCGGAGGGAATATGGATGGTCGATACCGTATTTTCAGCCGTGTGATCAGCGGCAACGCGCTGGATGGCCAGGCTTAAAATTTCGCGGGATTTCTTATCGCATTCCGCTTTGGTGCGAGCTTCGGAATAGCGGATGATCGATGCTGATTCGTGGGTTACTTCCTCTTTTAGGTTATCGAGGAGTTCTTTTTTCGCTTCTTGCGGTGACATGCCGGCAATGTTTTCAAGGCGGATATTAATCTGCTGTGCCGTTTCAGCGACATCGCGTTCTTTTTTTTCTAGCTGACCCTGCATAGAGGAAATCTGATGTTCACGGGAATCGAGCGATTCAACGCGGCGATCGAGAGATTCTTCGCGCTGGGAAAGACGGCTTTCAGCCGCACGCACTTCATGGAGGCGTTCCTTGCTTTCGGATTGCACTTCTTGTTTCATTTTGAAAACTTCATCTTTTGCTTCAACAATTGCTTCGCGACGCAGTGTTTCGGCTTGCTGTTGGGCGTTGGAAACGAGGTTTTCCGCTTCAAGCGCAGCGCGCTTGGTTGAGGCACTCATACCAAAACGTGCAATAACAAAGCCGAGAGCGATACCGACTATAACACCGGCTATAAGCCATACGAATTCGGGCATGCGCTCCCCCTTTCTGGTTAAAACTGATAGGATAGGCAGCCCGGCGCGACACAAAGAAAGCCAGGCATACGCCTAGCATGAGCAAACGCACAAAACAAATCGTTTTATGGGGTTATCTATAAAAAAATACCTTGCGGTACGTAAGCTCAAGCGTCTAACCATGATAAAGCTTTAGCGCATTTTTGCATAGAGGGTGGGTCTGAGGTTTTGATAAAGCCACATTAATCACGGGAAACAGGCAAAGATTCATACCAGAGGCGCGCGGCGCTTGCTGCCACCGAACTGGAATATCCCTTGCCCACAAGGCGTCGGTAGGCCCCTTCCCTTTTATTTTTTGCGGTAGGAGGGCGGCGGTGAAGAAGCGCGAGAGCGCGATCGATTTCACCTTCAAGCGCCACCCCATAATCGCCGGGCCAGCCCGCTACGCCCGCGGGATCAATGGCATAGCGACACAGTTCGGCTTCAATGCCCATCATGCCCTTGCCCGCCGATAGACGCGTGCGAATAAGAACATCGGCAAAGCGTGCATCATCGAGCAGACCACAGGCCACCGCGCGCGCAATAGCTTCATCGGTGGCGGCGGGATCAAATTCTTCGCGCACAAGACGTTCACGTAGCGCTTTGGTAGATTGCTCGCGCACCGCACAAAGCCGTTCAATTTTTTTGAAAGCCGCCTTTTTTGCCGCATCAAAATCTGCTTGAGAACCAAGCTCCAATCCCCCAGGGTTTTGACCTGTGGGGGGCTGGTGGGTGGAACAGAGCCCTGCCCCTGCGGGAGCTTGTGGATTTTTTGCACAGGGGCGAAGGTCAGGCAAAGCTGAATCTAACTTTGCCTGTAACTCTTGTAAAAAGGCTTCGTCAATCAGGGGCATGACGGGCTACTAGGCTTTGACATCAGCAGGTTTTGCAGCCGCCTTATCAGCTGCTGCCGTTACCTTTTTTGCCTTAGGGGTAGCTTGTTCGGGGTGTGCCGCTTTTGAAACGGGTATTTCAAAATGCGCGCGCACCTTGCCTTCAATTTCTTCGCGCATATCAGGATTTGTTTTAAGGGTAAGCTTTGCCGCTTCACGGCCTTGCCCCAGGCGTTCTTCGCCGTAGGTATACCATGAGCCACTTTTTTTCACGACACCGGCTTCGACACCCATATCGACAATGCAGCCTTCCTTCGAGATGCCTTCTCCATACATAAGATCAAATTCTGCCTGGCGAAACGGCGGGGACACCTTATTTTTTACCACTTTGACGCGCACGCGATTACCGACGAGTTCATTGTTTTGTTTGATGGAATCGATGCGGCGAATATCGAGACGTACGCTGGAAAAGAACTTGAGGGCGCGGCCACCCGTAGTGGTTTCAGGGCTGCCGAACATGACACCAATTTTTTCGCGCAATTGGTTGATGAAGATGCAGGTGGTATTGGAGCGCGAGAGCGAACCGGCCAACTTACGCAAGGCCTGGGACATAAGGCGCGCCTGCAAACCGACGGACACATCGCCTATTTCACCTTCGATTTCGGCGCGGGGCACCAAGGCTGCCACCGAATCGATAACGATACAATCGATGGCATTGCTGCGCACCAACATATCGCAGATTTCAAGACCCTGTTCACCCGTATCGGGCTGTGCGATAAGCACATCATCGATGTCGACGCCAAGGCGCGCAGCATAGATGGGATCGAGGGCGTGTTCGGCATCGATGAAGGCTACCATACCACCTGCCGCCTGGGCTTCTGCCAAAATATGCAGTGCCAGCGTGGTTTTACCGCTGGATTCAGGGCCGTAGATTTCAACGATGCGACCGCGGGGAACCCCGCCTATACCCAAGGCTGCATCGAGAGGAAGAGCGCCTGTGGGGATAATGCCAATTTCAAGATTCTTGCCGTTATCACCCAGCTTCATGATAGAGCCTTGACCAAACTTCGTTTCGATTTGATCGGTAGTGAGCTTAAGTGACTTCACTTTATCTTGATCCATGCGATCTCCTTTTATGCAACGAATGAAACTTCGTGACGGTGTGAACGCCAAGGTTTTTTGTGTTGTGCTTCCATTATACGAACAAATGTTTGTTCGTCAAGCGCTCCACGAAAAACCTTATAGGAATAGTTTAGACCAACGACCTTGCAGGGATCACCCTAAAACCTTACACGGATTATCGCAAAAGCTTACAAAACCTTACGCAGACCTTACACCGTGGACGCTTGGCGGCAGAAGGTTTGTATAAACGGGGCTATTTATCGGGGGTGTCACTAAGCGTGCGCGCAAGCAGTTCAAGGGCAAAGCGCACCGTTTGCGCCCGCACTTGCTGCCGATCGCCCGCAAAACAGCGCGTTGTAGCATAGCGAATGTTCGCATCGGCAAGGCCAAACCACACCGTGCCCACCGGCTTGCCTTCTTCGGCACCACCCGGACCGGCAATGCCCGTTACGGCCACCGCCACATCGGCACCCAGCGCTTTTTTGGCACCCAGCGCCATCTGCGTGGCCACCTGTTCGCTGACCGCCCCTTGGGCATCAAGCACCTGCGGTGTCACGCCCAGGCGCACCTGCTTCACGGCGTCGGTATAGCTGACGATGCCACCGGCCACCACGTCAGATGATCCGGGAACCGCCGTGAGCGTAGCTGCTATCAGGCCACCGGTCAAGCTTTCGGCCGTGGCGATGTGCACCGAACGCGCCCGCGCAGCAGCAAGCACGTTGGTTGCAAGCGCTTCCAGCGCGGCAGGCGTAATGAGGGCCGCCGTTGCCGCGTCAAGGGGTGCGGCACCCGAAGCGAGCGAGGATGCCGCTTCGGTATCGGTATGTGCGTCGCCCGCATTTTTTGCCGCAGAAAAACTGAGCAATTCGCGCGCTTTGGAAAAATAATCAAGCATCGAGACAACCGTCAAAACCAAGGCGACCAGCATGACCAGCCACGAAACAAGATAAAGGTGATCGGATAATACCGCAGAAAAATCGCTGACCATGTGGCTATCTTTGATAAGGAACAGCACAATGGCGATAATCTGCGTAACCGTTTTAGCTTTGCCGTACCAACTGGCAGCGATAACAACGCCCTGGTTGGCTGCCACCATGCGAATGCCCGCCACGATAAATTCACGACACAAAATGATCAGCACGGGCCAGGAAGGCAGCACATTGAGTTCGATCAAAGCTAGCAGCGCCGCGGTGGTCAGTATTTTATCAGCCAAAGGGTCAATAAATTTACCAAAGTTTGTCACTTCATTACGGCTGCGCGCAAGGTAGCCATCCAAGCCATCGGTGCCCGCCAAAATAATGAAAACAAAAGCGGCCACCCAAGGCTTCCACATTTCTGCATCGGGCCATTGGGGAAACCAGGTGGGCCAGGGGCTTAAAAGGGCAATAACAAACAGAGGAACGCCGCAAATGCGCGCCAAGGTAACAATGTTGGCGGGAGTCCACAGTTTTTCCGCGGAGGGTTTTGTCTCAGTCACCGATTATTCGCCTTCCATTTCATAGAGCAGCGTATCAACGATGGTCACACGCTTAATTTCCCCCGGACTCCCCTGCGCCACGTAAGTTACGCCATCGACATCGGGCGCTTGGCAGTGCGCGCGGCCATACAGCTGGCCGTCTTCCTCAAAGCCCAATACCAGCACATCGAGTTGGGTGCCGATGCGCGCAGCTATGCGGGCCACCGAAACGCTATCGGCGCTATCACGCAGCATTTGTGCGCGCTCAAGTTTCGTTTCTTCATCAATTTGACCCGGTAAAGTGGCCGCACGCGTGCCTTCCTCGCAGGAATAGGGAAACACGCCCACGTAATCGAAATCAGCATCCTGAATAAAATCGCAGAGTTCTTCAAAGGCCGCTTCGGATTCACCGGGGAAACCGGCAATCAGCGTGGTGCGCAGCGTAACGCCGGGCACACACGCGCGAATGTGCGCCAGCAGCGCTTCAAATTCCTTGCGCGACCCCGTGCGGTTCATGGCGCGTAAAATGGATGCATCGACGTGCTGTAAGGGGATATCGAAATACGAGCAGATGTTATCGTGGCGCGCCACGCACGCCAGCAGCTGGTCGCTGATGCCTTCCGGCTGCAAATACATGACGCGAAACCAAGTTTCTGGATACGCTGTGGCAAGGTGCTCCATAAGATCTGCCAGCGTTGAAGGCTGCTCAAAATCGGCACCCCACCTGCCGGTATCCTGGGCAATCAGCACAATTTCGCGCACGCCGGCAGCCCTTTGCTCTTCCACTTCAGCCACAATGGTGGCCTGCGGATAGCTGTGATAGCGCCCGCGAATGTAGGGAATGGTGCAATAGCTGCAAAAACGGTCGCAACCATCCGAAATTTTCACGTAAGCGCTTAGGGGTGTTTCGGCAGCGGCTGCAACTGCGTCCGCAACCACACCTGCGCCTGCACCTTCGCTGGGTGCGACACTCCCCTCTTGCGCTGCTTGAGCAGGTAAATCTTTGGCACCAGCTGCGAAATCGGGGAAAAGACCAGCCAAAACAGCAACAATATCGTCTTCTTTGCTGCAGGGCACAAAACAGGCTGCTTCGGGCAGTTCATCAACTAATTCATCGCCGTAACGCGCGGGCATACACCCGGCAACGACAAGTTTTGCCTGACCCTGGGCAAAATTTTCCCTACCGGCAATGTCGAAGATGGCTTCAAGGCTTTCTTCGGTGGCCGCCTGAATAAACGAACAGGTGTTGACTACGACCGCATCGGCGCTGCCGGGATCTTCCGCAAGCAAAAAACCTGCGGCAGCAAGCTGTTTCTTCATGTGGGCTGTATCTACTTCATTTTTCGCGCACCCGAGGGTGACGAAGCTTATCTGGGGATGCGTGATCATAGGGCTTGGGCCACCTTGCTGCTTAACATGTTACTTAACGATAATTGAGATATTGAAGGGGCTGCCCGTAATCTTTTTCCTTCAAAAAGGCGATTACATCTTGCAGCGCATCGATGGAAGCTGAGGTCACGCGCAATTTGTCTTCCTCGATGACAACTTTAACCTTAAATTTTTCAGCCTTGATATCTTTGTTGATTTTAGAAGCGATGTCACGTTCGATACCTTCGACGATGGTGGCCACCTGGCGCACACTGCCGCCGCTTGCCGCCTGGACGGCACCCCACTTCACGGCGGACAAATCGATGCCGCGCTTTACTAGCTTCGATGAAAGTATATCGATAACCTGGCGCGCAACAAAATCGCTGGGCGCGCTAACCGTTAAGGTTTTCGCCGCTTTGTCCAGTGCGATTTCAGAGCCGGAATCCTTAAGATCGTAGCGCTGAACCAGTTCTTTTTGTGCCTGCCCAAACGCGTTGCTCACTTCTTGGATGTCGACGTTGGATACCACGTCGAAGCTTGCATCTTTAGCCATGCTGTATTCCTCCTTGTTAGTTTGTTTAAGCGGCCGGTGCAGCTGCGGCGGGCGCGGCTGCGGGTGCCGCAGCTGGATTGGCTTTTTGCCACGCTGCCAGCACATCGGCGAACTTGATAGTTAAGTTGTACACGCCATCGCCCCCTTCATCGGCGGGAGCTACTTCCACGCCATCCTGAAAAATCTTCACCGTCGCCGGATTGGTGGTGGTAAATTGTACTTCCCCGGTGACATCGTAACTTTTCTTGGCGGGCCCTGCCACGGTGTCCGCTTCTTGCACAACCCCGTCTATCGAAACTTCCAAATAGTTGGACTGTCCTGCGGGCACCTCGTAGCTAAAGGTAAGTTTCGTAGGCGCGACCGGCGCGGGCGCGGCCTCGGGTGTTTTTGTGGTGTCGCTTGCGTTTTTAGCCGTTCCATCATTTTCGGAAAGCCCCGACACGGGAAGCACGGGCGTCTCTTCGGTGCTCGCTGCACCTTTTGGCATAAACACCAGGACACAAATAAGTATGGTGAGCAGCAAAATGACAACAGCCGCTATGATAAACGGCAGTTTGGAATGGGTGAGCGCGGCCGGCGCTTTGGGGCCAGAATAGAAATTGGTGTAATGGTTGTCGGGCATGATGCCGCGTTTTGAACGATGCGTATTATCTTCGGAATACAGGCGTTGCATCTGCGAAGTGTCCCGTTCGGGACGCACATCGGAATACTGGCGTCTGCCCGATCCGTTATCGCGCATCTGACCCTGCGTGGCAGCTCGCACACCTCGCGCGGTGGCCGCGTTACCCATGTCAAAGTTGCGCCCCGTTCTCTGGCGCGCATCTTGGCGCGTGCGTCCTACCTGGTAGGCGTAGCATTCATCCAAATACATGCGCGTGACATCGGTGGGATTAAGGCCTAAAAAATGCGCGTAGGCGTTAACCATATTGCGCGTATAGCCCCGCGGAGGCATCCGGGTGAAATCGGCATCCTCGATAGCTTCAAGAATATCGGGGCGGATGCGCAATCGGCGCGCCACAACAATGAGGTCAAAGCCTTTTTTTTCGCGTGCTTCACGCAGTATGGTTCCGAAGCTTAGCTGTGCCACGTCGTCACTCCTTCGTAAACGATGGGTCGCTTGCGTCATGGGCTTCAAATGCCTTGAGCGTTTCTAGCTCCATGGCATCGACTAAAATCTCGCGCGGCTTACTGCCGTTTGGGGGGCCCACAATACCCTTCTCTTCCAGCATATCCATTATACGCCCAGCTCGGGAGTAGCCAACTTTCAAACGGCGTTGAATACCCGACGTTGAGCCAAATCCGCTTGAAACAACGGCTTCGGCGGCTTCCCACACAAGCGGATCGTCGTTTTCGCACGACCCCCCCGAACCATCGGGCGCAGATGCTCCCAGGCTGATCAGGTTCGTCTGCAAAATTTCGGAATGATATTCCGGTTCGCCCTGCTCTTTTAAGCGATCGACCACGGCGTTAATTTCATCTTCAGAAACATAACAGCCCTGGATGCGCTGGGGTTTGGCGTATTCGGGCTTGCTGAACAGTAAATCGCCCAGGCCGATCAGATTTTCGGCGCCCGGCGTATCAAGCACAACGCGCGAATCGATGCCGGAAGCCACGTTAAACGCGATACGGTTGGTGATGTTAGCCTTGATCAGACCCGTTACCACGTTGGTGGAAGGCCTCTGTGTGGCCACGATTAGGTGGATGCCGGCAGCGCGCGCCAGCTGGGCAATGCGCGAAATGGAAAACTCGACTTCCTTGCCCACGTTCATCATAAGGTCGGCCAACTCGTCGATGATGATGACGATATAGGGCAGTTCATCGGCCGTGTTTTCGCCAATCATCAAGCCTTGCTGCACCTTGGCATTGTATTGCGCAATATTGCGCGCACCCACTTTGGAAAATATTTTCAGACGGCGTTCCATTTCGGCCACGCCCCAGGCCAAGGCGCTGGCCGCTTCGCGCGGTTCGGTTACCACGGGCACATAAAGGTGCGGAATACCGTTGTAGGGCGTAAATTCAACGCGCTTAGGATCGATCATGATAAAGCGCACTTCGGCGGGTGTTGCGCGCATTAAAATAGACATGATCATCGCATTGATGGAAACTGATTTACCGGAACCGGTGGTGCCGCCAATAAGCAAGTGAGGCATTTTGGAAAGATCGGTGACGATCGAGCGACCTTCAACATCTTTGCCGATGGCGATATGTAAAGGACCGCCTGTGGCTTCGGACAAAATATCACCGAGCAGCACGCTTTGGCGCACGCGATTGGGCACTTCGATGCCCACATAATTGGTGCCGGGAATGGGCGCGAAAATGCGCACGCCGGGCGCAGCAAGAGCCAAAGCAAGATCATCGCCCAAGGCCGTTACGCGGCTGACGCGCACACCTGAGGGCAAATCAATTTTGAACAGCGTGACCGTAGGGCCAGCAACCCAACCGACCACCGCCGCATTTATGCCAAAATCAGCCAACGTTTCTTGCAAGCGCAGCGCTGTGGCCTGCAGGGATTCTTCGCTTTCCCGATTGCTGGGGTGATTGGCGCTGCGATCAAGCAACTCCATTTCAGGCAGGGAAAACCCTTCTTCAGGATGGGGTTCTGCCGCGGGCACCGCCTTGGAGGCAAGGCCAGCCTTGCTAGCTGCCGCGGCCGCCTTTTCGGTGGACTTGCTGCCCAGCTTGCGCGTCATGGCTTTATCCACCGCAGCCGGTTGCTCAAAGCCGTTGGCAGCAAGAAGCTGCGTATCCTGCGCGTTGAGCGGCACACTTGCCCGTTGTGGCTTCTTGCGCCCGCCGATCACCGCCGTCTGGGCGGCAGGCACCCCCGCAGCTGCCGCGTCTTTCTTTTCGGGATGCAGCGACATGCGTGCATAGCTAGGCCCATCCATCGCTGTGGTTTCATCGCTTGCACCCGCAGCATATTTTTCGCGCAGTTTTTCTATAAGACCAGAAATTGAGAAGCCCACAATTACCAGGCCGGCAACAATAAGGCCCACCATAATAATGCAGGAAATGACCTGCCCGAACAGTTTTAGGCCGGCCCAGGCAATGCCCGCACCGATGTAGCCCCCGTGTGTGGCCAGCTGCTGGGCATCAAACAGGGTATCAGGATTAGCCACAGCCCCCTGCGTGAACAGGGACAACAGCACCAACACGGCCACGAATACCAGAGCTAGCCCCAAAAGGATGCGTGCAGGCACATGCGGTTTTTCAAAGCGAATAAGGAAACTGGCACCCACGATAAGCAGGAAAAAGGGCAGCACATAGGCCCCCACGCCCAAAACAAGGTGCAAGCCCTGCGACACCAAAGAGGTTACCAGGGCATCGGGCGGCATAACGGCGGTAACAAACAGCGCCACCGCAAAAACGGCAATGCACACCCCCACAATATCGTTGCGGGTGCGATCGTCGAAAAAACGTGCACGCTCCTCGGGTTGCGGGGCGCGTGCACCTTCCTTTTTTTGGGCATGCTTGGCAGCCGGAGTGGCCGCCTTTTTGCTCTTCGGTGTATCTTTGCTTGTAGAACCGGAATTCCGAGCCACAGTGAAACTCCTTTTGCTGCGTTTAATCTGCGTTTGAGGATACTACATTCATTATAGGCTAAACATCGAGTAAGTTCACAACAACCATGGGTCGTTGCTTTGTGCGCTCCCATAAAATAGAAAGCAGGGCATTTTTGCAGGCACGCTCAAAATCTGCGGGCGTACCTCCCTTAGCCAGTGCGGTTTTCAGTGCTTTTTGCACGCGATAGGAAGCATCTGAGCGTAAATCTTCGTCGTCGCCACCCGTGATACCGCGCATTTCCACCTTAACGGCGCCGATAATTTCCTTGCGCGCACCCGAAACGGCGGCAGCAACGGAAGCGACACCCTGCGAACTTAAGGCGTTGCGTTCGTTTAACACATCTTCAGAGGTATCCCCCACGCTGAGACCATCGACATACACGATGCCGCTTTGCACTGTTTGACCTCGACGGATGCCGCGTGCGGAAAGCTCAAGGCTTTCGCCGTTTTCGCAGAGGAATATATTGTTGCCAGCAACACCTGTCGCTTTAGCTAGATCGGCATGGGCGCGCAAGTGCGTCGCTTCGCCATGCACCGGCATGAAGGCCTTGGGCTGGGCAATGGAAAGCACGATTTTGAGTTCTTCTGCCCCCGCATGACCCGAAACATGCACGCGCGCGCGGTTTTTGTCATACACATCGGCACCCACCTTGGCCAGCGAGTTGATAACGCGGGTGACGGCTTTTTCGTTGCCGGGAACAGGCGTGGCCGAAATGATGACGGTATCGCCCTGTTCAAGGTCGATCGTTTTGTGGTCGCCGTTAGATATGCGTGCCAGCGCCGAAAGCGGTTCGCCCTGCGACCCCGTGCACATGATGACCACTTTTTCGGCCGGGATGCCCTTTAAGTCGTAAGCATCGATGATGTCGTTATCCGACACCTTCAAATAGCCTAAACGACGTGCGATTTCAGTGTTTTGTACCATCGAGCGCCCCGTGACGACAACCTTGCGTCCGCAGGCCACCGCCGCATCGCAAATTTGCTGCATACGATGGATGTGGCTGGCAAACGACGCGATGATAACGCGGCCTTGGGCCTGGGAAATGATGGTGGAAAGCGCTTTGCCCACTTCAGCTTCGGAAGCGGTGAAGTTGGGGTTTAAGGCGTTGGTGGAATCCGACATCAGCAGATCAATGCCCACTTTGGCGAAGCGCGCCAGGGCACCGAAATCGGTATGCACGCCATCGATGGGGGTTTGATCAAGTTTGAAGTCGCCCGTGTGCAGCACGTTTCCCGCAGGGCTTTGGAAGAAGATGCCCACGGCACCGGGGATGGAATGGTTGACCGCGAAGAAATCAGCGGTGAAGCAGCCCAGCTTGATTTGCTGACCCGGCTTGATTTCGATAAGCTTCGCATTTTTGATTTTATGTTCGGCAAATTTGCCTTCGATCAGGCCCAGCGTAAGCTTTGTGGCATAGATGGGCACCATGCGATCAAGATCTTTAAGCAGGTAAGGCAACGAACCGGTGTGGTCTTCGTGGCCGTGCGTGATAACGATGCCGCGCAGCTTGTCGGCGTTTTCGAGCACGTAGGTGTAATCGGGCAAGATAAGATCGATACCCGGATGATCATCGTCGGGAAACATAAGGCCGGCATCGTCTAAGATCATGTCGCCATTGCATTCAAACACGGTCATGTTCTTGCCGATGGCGTCAAGACCGCCCAAGGGGATAACCTTCAAAAGTGCGTTGGGATCTTTCGGTGCCGAACCCCGTGTGTTGCTTTGCGCTGCTGTGGTGGCCGTGTTGGCCGCCCCATTGCCATTGCCGCTGCCACGACGGCCACGGCCGCGCGAAGAACTACGGTGGGCCTTGGCGCTTGCAGCGTTGGCCTGACTTACTTCGCCTGCCAGTTCCTGAGCTGCTTCTGTGCGTTTGAGCTGGGGGCGCTTATGTTCGATCTGTACGTGTTTGTACGAGCGCGTGTTCTGTTTGCCCTCGTTCTCGTTCCCGTTTTCGCGGGGTGTTCTTTCAGTCATATATTTCCTTTATATTGGGCACGAAACCCACGAAAGCCGTAAGCCCCAACGCGTTGGGGTTCGGCTACACCAGATGAATTACACCCGCTGTGATATCGTTCGTTTTCGTGCAATTTGTACGCTTAGAGCACTCCCACTTCGCGCATAACCTGCGCTAAGCTTGCGGATTGCTCTTGCGTTGCGTCTACTAGTGGCAAGCGAACCCCGCCGACAGGGAAACCGCAGAGCTTCAAGGCTTCCTTCACCAAGATGGGGTTTGAGGTGGTAAATAATGCCTGCATAAGCGGCTGCAATGCCACGTGAGCTTGCCACGCTGCATCGAAATCGCCCGCCGCACACAAATCTACTATTTCTTTCATGCGTGCTGGTGCCACGTTGCCGATGGTTGAAATAACCCCCGCACCCCCAGCGCGCATTAAATCGTAAGTGAGTGCATCATCACCGGAATACACGCAGAAATCTGCGGGTGCGCCTTCGATAATGGCTTTAACCTGCTCAAGATCGCCCGAAGCTTCCTTTACCGCCACGATGTTTTCACATTCGTGAGCCAAACGCAGCGTGGTTTGTGCCGTCATGTTGATGACGCAACGCCCCGGAATATTGTAAAGAATGATGGGCAAATCGACCGCAGCGGCAATGGTTTTGAAGTGCTGGTATAAACCTTCTTGCGGCGGCTTGTTGTAGTAAGGCACCACAAGCATCAAACCATCGACGCCCAACCCGGCAACTTCGCGGGCAAAATCAACCGTGTCGGCCGTGCAGTTGTCACCCACGTTGGCGATGACGGGCACGCTGCCAGAAACTTCGGAGACAACCGCTTTAAACAGCTCAATTTTCTGCGGATAAAACACCGTGGGGCTTTCGCCTGTAGTGCCGTTGATGATAAGTGAATCGCTGCCGCCTTCGATTAAACGGGTAGCCAATGCCGCTGCCTGCTTCAAATCAAGGTCGCGCTTATCATCGAATGGGGTTACCATTGCGGGGATCATGCGGCCGAAACGAGGCTGTTCAACAGGGGGCATCTTCTACTCCTTTAATGCGATTGACGCGCGGTTTGCGTTGCTTTGCCCATTATGACATCAATGGCACTACAGGGCTATGCGTTGCAGAAAACCTAAACAAGACAACCATACGCGCTACCTTAGGCCATCATAAAGGTTTCCAGGCCAACGATAAGTCCCTGACGTGCACCGACGCTACGGATGCCCAGCAAAACGCCCGGCATATACGAAGAGGTATCCCACGAATCGTGGCGAATAGTAAGGGTTTGACCCAGCGAACCAAATATGACTTCTTGGCTGGCCACATAGCCGCTGCTGCGCACGGCATGCACGGGAACACCGCTGATCAGCGCACCGCGGGCACCCTCGGCGCCTTCGATTTCGGTTTCGGCACCCGGCGCACTGCTGGCAAAGCCACGCGCTTCGCCGATAAGCTGCGCCGTGCGCGCTGCGGTGCCACTGGGAGCATCTTTTTTGTTGCAGTGATGAAATTCTATGACTTCGGCTTCCGGGAAATACGGCGCTGCGGCGCGGGCAAATTCCATCATCAACACCGCACCGGTGGTGAAGTTGGGGGCATAAAAGAGGGCTGCACCGCCCTGGGCAAGCTGGGCTAAACTCTCTAGCGTTTCGGGGGAAAGCCCCGTTGTGCCCACGACGCAATCCACGCCAGCCGGCAGAGCAAGGCTGAGGTTGCCGGCCACCACATCGGGTTGCGTGAAATCAACCATCACATCGAAGGTGCTGGCTTCAAGGGCATCCGCCACGCTGGGGTAGACGGGGAAATCGTCCGCTGCTGCCCCAGCGTGGGGGTCAACGCCGCAGGTCAGTTCCATATCTTCGGCCGCGCGCACCGCCGCCACCACAGAAGAGCCCATGCGGCCCGCACAACCTATTACTGCTACTTTAATCATTTGATCGCCTTCCCTATCTTCCTTTTCCTTACTGCTTACCTGCTGATAAAAAAAGCAGGACCCAAGGATAAGGTCCTGCTTTGCGTGTTATATCCTAGCACCACAGCAAACGTGCTTAGTGGCGGTTGCGCGGGGTGCGACCTTCGCCGCTGCGGCTGTTGCTGTCGCGATTGCTGCGCCCGGGGCGATTGTCGCGCGGGGCGGCAGGGGCACTTGCAGCCGGGGCATCGGGCTTGTCGATGCGGTCGAGGGAAATTTTGCCCTTGTCATCGACGTCGATGACTTCAACCTTTACGATATCGCCTATGGCCAGCACATCTTCCACCTTGTTCACGCGGCCGTTGGCCACGCGGGAAATGTGCAGCAGGCCATCTTTGCCCGGCGTGAGCTTGATGAAGGCACCGAAATCTTTGATGCCCACCACTTCGCCATCGTAGAGTTCGCCGATCTCGGGTTCTTTGACAATACCCAAAATGATGGCCTTGGCAGCTTCACCAGCAGGGCCTTCAACTGCGGCGATATGCACCGTGCCGTCTTCCTGCACTTCGATGGTGGCGCCGGTTTCTTCCTGAATACCTCGGATAACTTTGCCACCCGTGCCGATGATGTCGCGAATTTTATCCACGGGAATGTGGATGGTTTCGATGCGCGGTGCATAGCGGGAAAGTTCGCCACGCGGCGCTTCGATGGTTTCAAGCATGGCCGACAAAATGTGAGCGCGACCCTGCTTGGCCTGGGACAAGGCACGTGCCAAGATGTCGACGGATAAGCCTTTGGCCTTGTTGTCCATCTGTAGCGCGGTGATGCCGTTGGCGGTACCGCAGACTTTGAAATCCATGTCGCCCAAGAAATCTTCTAAGCCTTGAATATCGGAAAGAATAACGACATCGTCGCCTTCCTTGATAAGACCCATGGCGATACCAGAAACGGGCTGCTTGATGGGCACGCCGGCATCCATCAGCGCCAAGGTGGACCCGCAGGCAGACGCCATGGAAGACGAACCGTTGGATTCAAGCACTTCGGATACGACGCGAATGGCGTAGGGGAATTCGTCGGTATCGGGCAGCACGGGCAAAAGCGCGCGTTCCGCAAGCGCTCCGTGGCCGATTTCGCGGCGCTTCGGGGCACCCATGCGGCCGGCTTCACCGGTGCAATAGGGCGGGAAGTTGTACTGGTGCATGTAGCGCTTGCCTTCGGCAGGGTCGATGGTGTCCAAACGCTGCCATTCGTTGAGCATCCCTAGGGTGCACACGGAAAGCGCCTGGGTCTGACCGCGCTGGAACAGGCCGGAACCATGTACACGCGGCAAGTAGCCCGCCACGATGTGCAGCGGACGAATTTCATCGGCTACGCGGCCATCGGCACGTTCGCCGGTTGCGATAACCATGGCGCGCATGGCATGTTTTTCAAGCGACTTGCAAGCGGCAGCAATGTCTTTTGACCAGGCATCGCGCTCTTCTTCAGAAAATTCAGTTTCCTTGATGGTCGCTTTGATTTCTTCCACTTTTTCCATGCGGGAAAGTTTGTCGGCATCCTTGAGGGCAGCAGACATCTGATCTAAATAAGCATCGACGCGCTGTGCCACCGCAGGGTCTGCCTGGCGGATGGTGTATTCCATCGGCGTCGGGTTGACGCGCGCGATGAAGGCAGCTTGCTTTTCACAGAAGGCAGCAATAGCTTCCTGGCCAAAGGTCATAGCGGCAAGCATATCTTCTTCAGAAATTTCCTCAGCGCCAGCTTCAACCATGGAAATGTAATCAGCCGTGCCCGCGATGGTCAGTTCCACATCGGAAGCTTCGGATTCAGCGAAGGTCGGGTTGACGATAAATTCACCGGTTTCGGTGTTGCGGGCAATGCGCACGCAGGCCGCAGGGCCATCGAAGGGCGCGCCACCCACAAGCAAGGCTGCCGAAGCGCCACCGACGCAGATGGTGTCGGGCGGGTTTTCGCCATCGGCCACAAAAGTGGTTGCCACCACGTGCACTTCCTGCTTGAAGCCGTCGGGGAACCCAGGGCGCACAGGGCGGTCGATCATGCGAGCGGTTAAAATCCCTTTGTCGCTGGGGCGTGCTTCACGCTTTAAGTAGCCACCGGGAATGCGACCCACGGCGTACATCTTTTCCATGAAATCGACGGTGAGCGGGAAGAAGTCGTAGTCTTTTTGCGTTTTAGAAACCACGGCGGTTACCAACACGGTGGTATCACCCTGGGTAACAAGCACGGCACCGCTTGTTTGTTTGGCCAACTCGCCCGTTTCAAAGCGGTAGGATTTTCCGTAGAGCTCGAATGATTCAACTATTTTTTCCATACATTCTTTCTTTCTCTTGTCCCTGCGCCCAAGTGCGCAAAGCTTCTTTGGAGGCAGACGGCGTCTGTTTCCACGAGCAACCCCGCCCCTTGGCGAAAGTCGACCGTTATACAAAAGCCCGCTTGCAGCGGGCCGTTTGTTTAGAGATTGTCGCGAATACCAAGTTTTTTGATTAAAACGCGATAGTCTTCAGCGTTGCGGTTTTTGATGTAAACCAGCAGGCGGCGACGCTTACCAACCAACATCAACAGACCACGACGGGTGTGGTGATCTTTCTTGTGGCTTTTCAGGTGTTCGGTCAAATTGCGAATGCGCTCGGATAAAATGGCAATCTGCACTTCGGCGGAACCGGAATCGTGATCGTTTTTGCCAAATTCTTTGATGAGTTCTTCGGTGCGTTCTTTGGCGATAGAATCTTTGTTAGCCATAGCTTCCACCTTTCTTGTGCGCGCTGTGGCGCCACGGGTTAGCTTTTCACTGGGTAGGTAAGCGGTGGTGCATACCAACTAAGGGAAAAGTACGGATGCTGCTTTTTTGCAACTTGCCTATTGTAGGGGTTTTGAAAAGGCAGAACAAGCCTCTATACTGTTTGCACACGAAAAGAAAGGTTCATCCATGTACACCTATACCCCCACCGGCGTTTGCCCCCGCGCCATCAGCATCGAACTTGCGGGCGACACCGTTGAAAACGTCGCTTTTACCGGCGGCTGCAACGGCAACCTTAAAGCTATCTCAAAAATTGTCAGCGGCATGAGCATCGATGAAGTAGAAGAGCTTTTCAAGGGAAACACCTGCGGAAAAAAGGCGACATCATGCGTGGATCAGCTGGTGCGCGGCCTGCGCGAAGCCCAGGCTGCACAGGCATAAGGACAAAGGGGCGTGCGGCAGCAAAGCCACTAGCGCCCCTCCTCAATTTTTTCGACGGCTTTTTCCGCACGCTTGAAAAAGAAATGCATGTAGTGGCCAAACACGTAAAACACCAGGCCACACGCAAGGGCTGTCTCCAATAACACCACGATGTGTAAAAATTCTGGCACCGCTAGCCCCGCGCCACTTATAAAGCTCAGCGCGCTGCCCAGCGCCGTGGCCGTTATGACGAAGGGAAAGGTCATAGCCGCATAGCTGGGATAAAAATGCAGGCGCAAAAAATGAGGTAGGCGAAACAGCACGATGGCGAAAAGCAGCTGGGCCAACACGGCCAACACGATAACGAACATTACATTGGGCTGCCCCATTACGGCCAAATACCCCGCCAGAGACAGGCTCATGGGCGCGGCGTAAATGCAAAACAGCGGACGCGCCGGTTCAGGGATGGGGTGCTTTATGTGGCGATAGGTAACCACCACCAACAAAAGGGCATAGCAGGCAAAACCGAACCAGAACAGCAGCTGCCCCAGCGGCTGCATGCCAAAGGTGGGCGAAGTAAGAGAAGCCACGATGATGCCCACATAGGCGATGAAATAGGTGGGAAACACCTGGTGCAGCTTGAAGTGGCCGATAAACACAAGCGTAAACCACAGGATAAGCGTCAGATGCGCCACCACAGCACACGTCCATACAATAAACCCAAAACCGTAGAAGAGCGGTGCCACATACACTGCCAGCTGCATCAAGGTCATAAACAAGGTAGCCGATACGCTGGCCAAAATGGAATCTTTGAAATCTTCCCGGATAAGGCCAGGGTGCATAAACACTTTCGCAAACACCAACATAACCAGCAAAAGGGAAAGCACGCCGCACACAAGGTGTAGCGCTTCGGTATAGGGGCGCAACAAGTTTCCCAATGCAGCCAAACCCAGCGCAACGCCTGCTGTGGGGATGGGTACTTTTTTGATGATAGCGGCGCAATACTGCAACACGGGCAATGACCTTTCTTTTGGGCTTGAAAATATAACGCAGCCGCCACCCGCGCCCTGCGCGCACCTGCCCAAAAGCGGAGTATCCGCACATTAGCTGCGCAGTTAGAACAAATTGCTGGCAAACAAAAACTTGAGCGATTTGAGTTGCGCGCCCACATGTTCGCCTATCCAAGGGTAGCAAAACTGCAGCACGGCTAGCGCGCTACGCGGATCGACGCGTAATTCCACCACTTCTTCGATAGTGGCATGCAGCAGGGTGTGCGCCCACTGGCAAGTTGCGGCGCTTACGGGCACGGTAGCGGCATGGGGCGCGCAGGCGGCGCACACCCGCCCACCTTCCGCATAAGAAACGCGCACGGTACAAGAGGATGCTTCTTCTGCAGCAAGCGCAGCGCCACAGAGGGCGCAGCGGGAAAGCACGGGGCGAAAGCCGGCAAACGAAACGGATTTTAGCAGGTGGGCGGCGGTGATGGAAGGGGCAAAGCACGCATCCACACGGCCAAGAGCGTCCAGGCATACCTGGGTAAGCGCAAATATCTGCGGGCTGGCAAGCCCGGCCTGCGTTACCTTATTAAGCAGTTCGGCCATGGGGGCGGCGGCGGTGGCGTGTTCTAAATCGGCACGCACGGCCGCGTTGCTTGTGATGATGCGGGCTTCTTTCACAATATCAAGACTGCGCCCCACCGCACACAGCACGCTTGCGCAGGAATACAGTTCAAGGCGGCTGGCAAAGGGACTGGTGGGCTTGCGCGCCCCTTTGGCCACGGCACGAATCTGCGCGCCGTCTTCGGCCAGCAGGGTCAAGATAAGGTCGGTTTCACCCAATTTTGTTTTCTGCAACACGATCACGCGTGCCGTATACGTTTGTTGTGCCATCACATACCGCTAAAGCGCACGAAAGGAATACAGCGCCATGGTCTGCTTCAAAACCTGGTCGATATTCCACGAAGTGGCTGATCGCACGGCTGAATAGGGGTCGTTTATGCGCAGGGTGCCATCATCGTTGAGTCCGGTTATCACGAAGAAGTGCCCGTCGGTGGTAAAATCGCCCGGCCCCACGTTGCAGATGACCACTTCGCCCGCACGCAAACACACGCGCAGCGATTCGGCATCCACGGGAATCTTGTTGCCGGAAAGCCCCAGCTTTTCGGCATCTTCAGTTAAGAAAGCACCGTCGGTTCCCTTGTATTCATCCATAAAGCCATCCTGGGCGGCAAGCGATCCCATGGCGGCGGGGTTCATGTCATTTTTGCCGGTCAAACCCTGATACACCATAGAAAACGCCGTGGGGCAGCAGCCGGAAAGCCCAAAAGGTGCCGAAGAATACGTGGTATAACCCCAGCGCGGGTCCCACTGCTGCAATAAAGGAATCGTGCCTTTTACTATCGTGTCAGAAGAAGGCTGCGCGCCCGCTGCCGGGTAGGAAGCAGGAAAATTGCGTACAAAGGGGATGGCCGCCGGTTCAAGGGTGGCCAGCTTGAGCATTTTATATTGCACTTCGGGGCCATCAAAGGCGTAATCTTCCACGTGACGGGCAATCCAGTCGATGTCGCTATTGCCAGGGGCAGCGGCAAGCAGCGCGGCACCCACGGTGGGGTCGAAATAACTGGGGATAACGATAGGTTCTGTGGGCGCTTCTTGGGCAGATGGCGCTTCCTCTGCGGCAGGGGGTTCAGAGGGCGCGGGCGCAAGGTTTTTACTGCAGGCGGAAAACCCGCCCATGAGCACGCCGAATATCAGCACACACAGCACAAGGGCCGAAATAGAGATGACCAACACGCGCTTTGAGGGTGCCTGCGCAAGCGCGCCCCGCAGCGCAGCACCTGCGGCGGCCACTCCTTGTGCGGCCACTCCTGCCACCCCTTTTGTCGCCTTTGTCGTTTGTGCCCCTTGTGTCCTTTTTGTTGCTTTTTCCCCACGCGCTTCCAGGCGCTGGCGGGCGGCCTGTTTTTCTGCAGGCAGGTTCTGGCCGCGCCGCGCATCAAGGCGTTTTTGCGCCTGTTGTTTTATCGCTTCCGGATCGTCAAAACGTGACATGGGGCCGCTAGATACCTTCCCCATAGCCAAAGCGACGAATTTGGTTAAGGTCGCGGCGCCAATTTTTCTTTACCTTCACGTTCAAGTCAAGAAACGCGCGGCCACCTAACAACACTTCTAAATCCTGGCGCGCTTCGATGCCAATTTGCTTGATAGAGGCGCCGCCCTTGCCAATAATGATGCCTTTTTGACTATCGCGTTCAACAAAAATGGTCGCGTGAATGCGGTGCAGGTCGGTCTTTTTCACATACGCCAGTTCATCGACCACCACGCCGATGGCATGGGGCACTTCATCGTGGAAGCTGCGCAAAATCTTCTCGCGGATAAATTCGGCCACGATAACTTCAAGCGGTTGATCGGTTTCCACATCGGCAGCAAACCACTGCGGACCTACGGGAAGCGCTTCTGAAACCGCCGCGATGAAACCTTCGATGTTTTGAGCCTTTTTGGCCGAAACTGCCACGAAACTATCCCAATCACCCAGGCGCGCCGCACGCACGCGCTGCACTTCAAGGGCTTCATCGCTTACCAGATCGGCCTTGGAAAGCACGAGTATTTTTTTCGCACGGGCACGGCTTAGCTGCTGGGCCACCCACGCATCCCCCTTGCCGATGGGCTGGGAAGCATCGATCAAAAAGGCAACCACATCAACATCGTTGAGCGTGGCCAACGCCGAAGTGTTCAATTCTTGACCCAGTGCATCGTGGGGCTTGTGAATACCGGGCGTATCGACCATAACCATCTGAAAGCCCGGGCGCGATAAAATGGCGCGAAAGCGGTGGCGCGTCGTTTGCGCCGTGTTGGATGTGATGGCCAATTTCTTGCCCATGATGGCGTTAATCAGCGTGGACTTGCCCGCATTCGGGCGACCGACCAGCGTGACGAAGCCGGAATGAAACGGGGTCGCGCTCGGGGTGTTTGCTGCTGAGCTGTCTTGCGTTTCGTTTGACACAGAAATCCTTTCAAAAACACTAGGGATGAAACAGGCAGGGTGCAAGTGCGTTGGCAAAAATAATGATACCCACACACAGCGAAGCGAAGGAAAGCAACAAAACCGCGCCTGCCGCCAAATCTTTGACCGCCTTTGCCAGCGGGTGAATTTCGGGGCTGGCCAAATCGACCAAATCTTCCAAGGCGGTGTTGAAGCATTCCGCCGCTAAAACCGAGCCTATGCAGATGATAAGGGCAACCCAGGATGTGGCGCCTATGCCCACAACCACAGCGCCGGCGCAGGCCACAACCGCAATAGCTGCCTGAACGCGAATGTTGCGACCTTCGCGAAAGGCGGTGGCTATGCCGCAAAACGCATAGCGAAACGATTGGATAAACCCACTTCGCGGCTTCATAGGCTAACGCGCATCCCACGCTTCAAGCAGTTCGGATTCAAGGCTTTCCATCCGCTGCGCTTCATTATCTTCAATGTGGTCAAAGCCGCATAAATGCAGCAGACCGTGCACCAGCAACAGGCTAATTTCCTCTTCAAAGCTTGTGCCAAATTCGGTGGTTTGCGCGCGCGCCACATCGGGAGCTATGACCACATCGCCCAGTTCAAACACGGGGGCTTCCACCTGCAACGACGCTTCTAAATCGTCCATGGCGCCATCGCATTCAAACGAAAGCACATCGGTCGGACCTTTTTTGTTGCGGTATTCTTCGTTGAGCTTGGCGATGGCTTCGTTGGTAACAAAGCTGATGGACACTTCGGTGTTAAACGGCTTATCCTGGCTGCTTAACACGAATTGCGTCAGTTCTTCCAGCGGCAGTTTTTCCAACACTTCTTTTTGGTAATCGTAATTAATTTGAATATCCATCGCGCGTTCTCTTTCTCTTTTATCTTGGGGAAAGGCACTGCCTTCCCTGTTCAGTCGGTGCGTTAAACGGTTTTGGTACTGCGTTCATAAGCGGAAACAATGGCAGCCACCAAAGAATGGCGCACCACATCTTTGCCGGTAAAGCGCGCAAACGCGATATCGCCCACCCCCTGCAAAATGGATTCCACGGTTTTCAGCCCCGAAATACCCTTGGGCAAATCAAGCTGGGTCACATCGCCCGTGATGACCATTTTGGAACCGAAGCCCAGGCGCGTAAGAAACATCTTCATCTGTTCGGGCGTGGTGTTTTGCGCTTCATCCAAGATGATAAAACTATCGTTGAGCGTACGCCCGCGCATGAAGGCCAAGGGCGCAATTTCGATAATGCCATCTTCGATAAGCTGGTTGGCGCGTTCCATATCGGTCATATCGAACAGCGCATCGTAGAGCGGGCGAATGTAGGGGTCCACCTTTTCGGAAAGCGTGCCGGGCAAAAAACCGAGTGATTCGCCGGCTTCCACCACGGGGCGCGTTAAAATGATGCGACCCACTTCCTTGCGCTTTAACGCCGCCACAGCCATGGCCATGGCCAGGTAGGTTTTGCCCGTGCCGGCGGGGCCTATGCCAAAGGTGATTGTGTTTTCGCGAATGGCATCAACATAGTGCTTCTGGCCAGAGGTTTTGGGGCGAATGGCCCGCCCGCGATACGTGAGCAGAATGTCGTCGCGCAAAGCCGCCGGAGCAAATTCGCCCGTGCGCAAAAGGTCGATGCCCCGGCGCAGGTAATCAAGCGTGGGTTCGGTGCCACCTTCCACCAGCTTTATAAGGTCGGAAAACAGCGCCGTGAGAGTTTGGACTTCAATGGGATCGCCCGCCAGCGCAATCGTGTTGCCGCGCACCGTGATGCGCGCCTGGTAGGCATCTTCGATAACATTGAGAAGTTCATCTGCCTGCCCCACAATAAGCGCCATGTTTACGCTTTCGGGCACGGTGAGGGTGATGTGTGTTTGATTCGTCATGCAGGCATTGTATCACGGAGTTTTTCCCTGAAATCGCCCCTCACCGAATCCCGATGAAAGTGAAGAGCGTCAGCCGGCTGGCAGGGACAGCGGCACCAAACTTCCCACTATTGCTGTGGGTGGCACGGGGATTTCAAAATAGCTTTCGGTGGTGCCGTGGCCGTTTTGTTCTATGAGCACCTGTTCTGTAGTGCCCACGCGCTGGCCGTAGGCTTGGGTGCGCAAGGCGTTTGCCACCTGGTGCAAGCGGGCCGTGCGCTCGGCCTTGATGTGCGGGGCAAGCTGATCGCTGCGCGCGGCAGCGGGTGTTGTTGCCCGCGGCGAATAGGGAAACACGTGGATTTTAGAAAAGCGGCAACGCCTGGCCACCGCCAAGGTTTCTGCAAAATCAGCTTCGGTTTCACCAGGAAAACCAACGATGATATCGGTTGAAAGTGAAAGCGTGGGCACAGCAGCATACAAGGCATCCACCAGCTCTTCGTAGGCGGCGGCCGTATAGGGGCGCGCCATTTCGCGCAAAACTTTTGTTGACCCCGCTTGCAGGGGTAGATGCAGGTGGCGACACAGGCGGCCATCTGAGTGCGCCAACAGGGCAATAAGCGCTTCGTTCACATCGCGTGGTTCAATGCTGGAAAGGCGGAAGCGCACAGCGGCTGCTTCACTTGCATCGAGCAGTGCCTTGAGCAGGTCAACCAAGGTGTATCCCCCACTGGCATACGACCCCAAATTAATGCCCGTCAAGACGATTTCTTTGGTGCCTGCCGCTGCGTAAGCCTGCACTTCGGCCATAACTTCGGCAAAAGGCCGGCTGGTTGAACGGCCGCGGGCAACGTGCACGATGCAATAGGTGCACGCGTTGTTGCAGCCATCCTGCACCTTGATGCCCACCCGCGTAGGAAAGGCGGTTCCCACGCGCAAGGTGGCGCTGGTCGGGGCGGGATCCGGCGCGGCCGCAAGGCTCCTATACGCTTGAAGCACCTGGGATTTATCGGGTTGCACGCACACACGCGCGTCCATGGCAGCAAACACTTCGGGGGCAATAGCGGCGGCGCAGCCGGTTACCACAATGCGGGCGTGCGCGTTTTCGCGCAGGGCACGGCGCACGGCTTTCCGCGTCTTTTTTTCGGCTTCCCCCGTAACCGTGCAGGTGTTGATGAAAATGACATCGGCAGCATCGACTGGCACAGCGCTGCCACCCTGGGCCAAACAGGCCGCAGCAAGGGTGTCTGATTCCACCCGATTAACCTTGCATCCCAAATTGATCAGATGAAACTTCATTGGAGGGCACCCAGTTCATAGAGGACTAGGGCCGGTGCCACGATGCCGGCAGTTTCGGTGCGCAGGATGGATGGTCCTAAGCTTACCAGCGCGGCGCGGGGGTTGCAGGCCAAAAGGCAATCGACTTCGGCGGGGGCAAGGCCTCCTTCGGGCCCCACCACCACTGCCACGCGCGCATCGGCAGCAGGCGTGGTGGTGCTGCCCAGCGCCGCAGTAAGCGCAGCGTGCAAACGGGCTACTCGTGGAGCTTGTTCCCAGCAAATCAGCACGGCGGTGGCGCCGCTCAAAAGCTGGCACACTTCTTCAATGGTTTGAGGTTCAGACACTTCAGGCAGCGCAGTTTGCCCCGATTGCATGGCGGCCGATT
>JAVVPE010000011.1:17102-39003 GCA_036655915.1 Raoultibacter sp. | reverse complement strand
TGTGGGGCTTAGTCGTAGAGGTGGCAGGCGCACAGGTGGTTGGGCTTGATTTCGCGCAGCTTAGGCTCGACCGTGTCGCAGATTTCCATCCTTTTGAAGCAGCGGCTGGCGAAGCGACAGCCTGGTGGCGGATCTATCGGCGAAGGCACGTCGCCTTCCAAGATGATGCGATTGCGCTTCGTTGTGGGATCGGTTGTGGGAATGGCAGAAAGCAACGCTTGGGTGTAGGGCAGCAGCGGATCACTGTACAGCGAGCGTTTCGGCGCGATTTCCATCATCTTGCCCAGATACATGACGCCCACGCGGTCAGATACGTGCTTAACCACATTGAGGCCGTGAGCGATAAACAGATAGGTCAAGCCGAATTCTTCTTTCAAATCATCAAGCAAGTTGAGCACCTGCGCCTGAATGGACACATCCAAGGCCGACACCGGTTCATCGCAGACAATAAGTTTCGGGTTCACCGCCAAGGCACGCGCAATGCCGACGCGCTGGCGCTGGCCACCGGAAAATTCGTGCGGATAGCGGTTGCGCATATAGTTGGCAAGACCCACGCATTCCAGCAGTTCATTAACGCGTGCTTCCACCTGGTCTTTCGGCAAAAGCTTATTCGTTTTAATCGGCTCGGCGATGATGTCGCCCACGCGCATACGCGGGTTGAGCGATGCGTAAGGGTCCTGAAAAATCAGTTGGATGTCGCGGCAGTATTTCTTGCGCTGCGCGCTTTCCATGGCCGTTAAATCCTCACCCTCAAACAAAATTTTGCCTTCGGTGGGACGCAGCAGATTAACCAGCATCTTGCCAACGGTCGTTTTGCCGCAGCCCGATTCACCCACCAGGCCAAACGCCTCACCCTTGCGAATGTGGAAGCTGACATCGTCCACGGCTTGCACGTAGGATTTTGTGCGCCCAAAAAAATCGGTATCGGCGGCAAAGCGTTTCGTTAAATGCTGCACATCAAGCAGAATCTCGGGTTTTGCAGCTTTGTTTTCTTCGCTCATCGGGCAACCTCCTCGGCGTTTTCAACAACCAATTCATTGCCTTCCACCGTTATCACTGCGGTATCGGCACCCGCATCCACCTTACCCTCGGAATTTTCGTACAAAAAACAGCGCACCTGATGGTCGCCCGCATCCACCAGTTTCGGCACGCTTTGACGGCAGATATCCATGCAGCGCTCACAACGGTCAGAAAAATGGCAACCGGTGGGCATATCTAGCAGGTTGGGCACCGACCCTTCGATAACGTACAGGCGCTTATCGTCGTCATCTTCCAGGCGCGGGATAGATTTCAGCAGGCCAAGCGTGTAGGGGTGCATTGGCCGCTCAAACAGCGAACGCACTTCGGCGGCTTCCACCACCTGACCGCAATACATGACAACCACGCGGTCGGCCACTTCAGAAACCACGCCTAAATCGTGCGTGATCAGCAGCACGGCCATATCGGTTTCATCGCGCAGACGCCGCAGCAAATCGAGGATTTGCGCCTGGATTGTCACGTCAAGCGCCGTGGTGGGTTCATCGGCTATCAGCAGCTTGGGATCACACGCAAGCGCCATAGCGATCATGACGCGCTGACGCATACCGCCCGACATCTGATGCGGATAATCACGCGCGCGCTTTTCGGGCGAAGGAATGCCTACGCGCCGCAGCATTTCGACGGCATGCGCAGCGGCATCTTTCTTGTTCATAGCGGTATGCGTGCGAATGGCTTCCACAATTTGATCGCCGATGCGATAGACGGGATTAAGCGAGGTCATCGGTTCCTGAAAAATCATCGCAATATCGTTGCCGCGCAGCTTGCGCATCTCTTTTTCGGATAGCTTTGCTAAGTCTTTGCCCTCAAACTGAATTTCGCCGCCCGCCACAAAACCCGGTTCCTGCAAAAGCCCCATAATCGATAAGCTCGTGACCGATTTGCCCGAGCCCGATTCGCCGACGATGGCCAAAATATCGCCGTTATCAACATCGAAACTGACGGATTCAACCGCATGCGCAATGCCCTTTTTCATAGGGAAGTCGGTGCTTAATTCTTTTACCGATAACAACATGCGATCACCTCTTCCTTGCTTTGGGATCAAGGCCATCGCGTATACCGTTGCCCAACAGATTAAAGGCAAGCACGGTCAGCGTGATAGCAAGACCGGGGAATATCATCAACCACGGTGCCCTGAATATTTCGTTGCGCCCGCGGCCAAGCATGTCGCCCCATTCCGCAAGGGGTGGCTGCACGCCCAAGCCCAAGAAGCCCAACGCGGCCGTATCAAGCACCGCCGTGGAAATGCCCAGCGTCGCACGCACGATAATGGAAGGCATCACATTGGGAAGCACATGGCGAAACACGATAGCAAAGTTGGAATTGCCCACAACATGCGCCGCAGCCACGTAATCGTTTTCCTTGATAGCTAAAATCTCGCTGCGCACGATGCGCGCGTATTCGGGTATGGCCACCAACCCGATGGCAATGACGGCCTTTTCAACACCCTTCCCCATCGCTGCCATAAAAGCAATGGCCAGCAAAATGGAAGGGATGGCCAACATCATATCCATCACACGCATGATAATCGTGTCGTAAATGCCGCCCTTATACCCGGCAATCGATCCCAAAATAACACCGATGGTCAGCGAAAACGCCACAGCAGCAAAACCGACCGTCAACGAGATTTGCGTGCCCACCAAAATACGGCAGAAAATATCGCGTCCCTGCAAATCGGTGCCGCACCAATGCTGCGCCGAAGGGGCAAGCAGCGATTGCGACAAATCTTGCGCAAAGGGGTCGTAGGGTAAAATACCCGGAAATAACTTGGTGCTAATAGCGATAACGCCCAGAACAATAATAACAACCAAGCTTACCAACGAAGCCTTGTTGGAAATAATGCCCGCCATCACATCTTTCCAGATGCTTTCATGCTTTTCTTTTTCAACGCGCACCAAGGTGGTCGTTTTGTCCATGGTCGGATTAGCCGTAAGCTTATTCTTCGTCACGCGGATCACCCCTCTTCCTTCGCGCCATATTTAATACGTGGGTCCAGATAGGCGTACACGATGTCGACAATCAAATTCATGATGACGAAGATGACGGCGATAAGCAGCACGACGCCTTGCACCACCGGAAAGTCACTTTTAAGCACGCAATCCACCGTAAACTTACCAATTCCTGGCCACGAAAACACCGTTTCCGTCAGCAGCGCGCCACCCAGTAGGCTGCCAAATTGCAGGCCGATAACGGTGGACACGGGCAACATGGCGTTGCGCAAAGCGTGCTTGATATTGACGGCACCGTTTGACAGACCCTTGGCGCGCGCCGTGCGCACATAATCTTCGCTGAGCGTGTCGAGCATGCTCGAACGCGTCATGCGCGTGATGATGGCCATAGAATACAGAGAAAGCGCGAAGGTGGGCAAAATCAAATGCACCAGCACATCACCTAAAGCCGCCCAATTACCTTGGGCAATGGTGTCGATTATGAAGAAACCCGTCCCCCCTGTTGGCTGTAGCATCGGTGACACGCGCCCGCTTGAAGGCAGCACATGCAGCACACCCGAAAACAGGATGATAAGCAAAATGCCACTCCAAAAAATAGGCATAGACACGCCCACCAAGGCTATGAGCATACTTATGTGGTCGGCAGCTTTGTTCTTTTTCACCGCAGCCACAACGCCCAGCGTAACGCCGACGAAGGCCGCCACCAAAATGGCACATATGGCCAGTTCCGCTGTGGCGGGGAAACGATTCATAATTTCTTGGGTTACCGGTTGGTTGGAATAATACGATGTTCCCAAATCGCCCTGCAGGGCACCACCGATAAAGTTGATGAATTGCTGCCACAAAGGGTCAGCCAGCCCGTTATCGGCGCGCCATGCCGCCATCGCTTCAGGTGTTGCGTGCTCGCCCAAAACCACGGGTGCGGGGTCTGGGGCGAGAACGCGAGTAATGAAGAAGATGATAACCGACACACCCAACAAAACAGGAATCACCATAAGGATTCGCTTTAGGATGTATTTGAACACTGAAGTTCCTTTCTTGCTTGCTTGCCACGGCGAAACACGCGTGAAGCCGGAGGTCGATGACCCCCGGCTTCGATACCTTCAAATGAAAATGAATTTTCATCCAAATGCAACGTAAAACATTCGTTCTTTCACAAAAACGTTAGCATTATAACATGCAATTATCCGCTTGCGCCTACGCCTGTTTGGTAACACCCTTCATATACACAACACCCGTGGGATGATAGAAGAAACCCTCCACCTTGGGGCTGACGCCGCACAGGTTTTTCGCGTGGGAAATGGGCAGCCACGGCTGCTTGGTGGCAACCATTTCTTCACATTGCTTGTATACAGCATCACGGTCGGCGCCATCGGGCAAAGCTAAGCCCTTGGCAATAAGGTCCTTGTAGGCTTCATCGCTCCAGCGAGCCACGTTCATCGACCAGTTCTGGTCGGCCAGCAGGTTCATGAAGTTATCCGGATCGCCATTGTCGCCCGTCCAACCATAGAAGCAGATGTCGAAGGGATCGGTCTGCACCTTGGTTTTGTACGCCGTCCAATCGTAAGGGGTGATGTCAACAGTAACGCCCACTTCAGCCAGGTAGCCCTGGATTAACTTGGCCAGTTCTTCGCCGCCCTTGGTGTTATAGGGGCGCGGGTTGGAATACGTGATGCAGGCAAGCTTCGTCACGCCTTTGGCCGCCAGCGTTTTTTTGGCAGCTTCGGGGTCGTAGGCGGTCTGCTTGATATCTTTGTCGTAAGGAGCCATCCAAATAGGCATAACTGAAGTGGCGATGGTGGCATATTCACCATAGACAGTTTTCACCAGTTCTTCAACGTTGATGGCCTGGGCAACAGCGTGGCGCACTTCTTGATCGGTGCAGATACCACTATCGGTGTTAAACGCCATATAGTTGATGGTCATGCCGTCTTCTGCGAACAGGTTAAAGCCGTTGCTGGTGATCTGATCGACCACAGAAAGATCAACGCCGTCGATAACGTCGCACTCACCATTGATCAGGGCGGTTACGCGCGTGGCGTTTTCCGGAATGATTTTGAAGATGATGTTCTTCGTTTTCGGAGCCGTTGCCGTGTCCCAATATTCAGGGTTGGCCTCCAGGCGCACGCTGTCGCTCTTCGTCCAGGAAACAAACTTGTAGGGGCCGGTGCCACAGGGCTTTTCGCCAATGTTGCCGTTGGCCGCCTTAAGTGCGGTCGGGGAAACAATGGGGGCAGCAAGTGCCATGGCCAGGTTTTTCAGGAACGGCGCAGATGCCGCACGCAGGGTAACCTTTACTGTGCCCTCGTCGATTGCTTCAATCGTTTTGACGCCGGTGCCCGTTTCTTCCGAACCGAATACGAAGGTTGCATACGGCATGTCGGAAGTTAAGTTTGGTGCAAGCTGACGTTCGATGGATGCCTTGACCGCTTCGGCGTTGAAATCGGTGCCGTCGTGGAATTTCACGCCTTTTTGCAGCATGAAGGTGTACACCAGACCATCGGCTGAAATTTCAGGCAGACCAGTAGCCAAGCAGGGCGAAACTTTCGCGTCTTTTAAGCCGTACTGATACAGGCCTTCATAGATGTTGCAGGAAACCTTGGCAGATTCGCCATCGTCGAAAAACGCCGGATCGAGCGAACGGGGATCGGCACCCTGACCGTATACGATTGTTTCTGCCACGCCACCCGCTGCCGGAGCGCTTCCGCCCGAAGTAGAACCGCCGCTGCTGCAGCCTGCCAGGCCGAATAAACCAAACCCAGCCGTTGCGACACCCAGCATTTCGATGAACTGGCGTCTGCTAAATGCGTTGCCACTTTCTTCCATGTTTGTATCCTTTCCTTCCCTTACCTCGCGCGTGCGAGGCCCCCACGTACTATTAATGTATGTGCTGCGTCACTTGCCCGCAACACGCTTATGTGCGCTTCCGCTTACCCGAAACACTCTGGTACAGTATAGTGCAGTTCACAAGAATTCACTTTACAAGCGCGTAACGTAGGTTTTCGTCCCCTTTTTTTCTATTAGCGGCACCCTTTGACCGAAAAAACCCCGCTTTCGCAGGGTTTTGACTAAAACTACTTTTGGGGAAAGGAAGCACGCGCTGTTTTTTTAGGAAGGTGCGCACAAGCTATTTTGCAATAAGCACCGGCGCGCTAGAACCGTGCAGTATTTTATAGCTCATGCTGCCCAGATGCTCCTTGATACCGCTTAGACCCCGGCTGCCGATGATTACCAGATCATAGTTGCCCGATTCGATCAGGATAAGTATTTCGTTTGCCGGATACACGCCGCGCGCCAAAATGGTTTCGGTGCGCGCTGTCATATTCCCCAAAGCAGCACGGGCCTGGTCAAGCACCTCTTCCCCATCGGTGGCCACCGCATCGATAACGGCTTGCATACCCGAAGCTTCGGTGATGGCGAAGGCGGGCAGCGCGGCGGCGTACACCACGTCGAGGTGGATTTCGGGGTTGGGACGCGCGATGTCTAGCGCCAGATTCAAAGCCTTTTTCGATAAATCGGAGCCGTCAAAAGCTACTAAAATCTTTTTCAGTGTCATAGTCTTCTCCTGTTCGTGCCTTATATTCTACAAATCGGCCTGATCCAACAGGTCGAGTGCGTCGAGGCGTTCGATGATGTCTTTGCCGCGTTCATAGAATAGCAGTTCTTTATTGTGGGCGAAATAGCGTTCGCAGCCGTGTTCGTTGATGAATGCCATGCCGTAGCGGTTGACGCTTAAATCGGTGATAAGCAGCAACATTTCCTGGCCTTCGCCATACACGTTTTCGATGAAGCGAAACACGTTATCAAGCATAGTCGCCGTTGCGGCAATCGCTGCATCCAGTTCGGCTACGTAGGTTTCAAAGGCGGCGCTAAGGGCAGCGAAAGTCACATCCGTAGTTGATTTTTCCTGCGCTTCAAAAAATGCGAGAGCCGAGGCACAGGCATGATACTTTTCGCTGGCCGACCCGCCAGCGCCCTGTGCCGCTTCAGCCTCAGCGCGCACATCACGCTGCTCTTCGGCACACAAGTGGCGAATGTCGAAAGGCTCTTCAGGCGTGTGGCCTGCCCCTTCAATGCGTGCCTTCACATTGAGCAAGTGCGTGTGCAGGTATTCGACGGCGCGCTGCTTTAACACGCTTGCGCGCAAGTTTTCGCCCGCGGCATCCATGAGCAAGCCCATAAGCGCTATGCGTTCATCAAAACCGGCAGCTTTGGCGCGCGCACGAATTTCGTCGGGAACGCTGCCGTCCAAGATGGCATCGACTTGATAATCGGATTTATATTTGTTGAACAAGTCGTAATACACCGCAAACCTTTTGGCTATCTGCGGGTTTTGCACATACTGCCCCACAAGCAGCCCATCAACGGGGAGGTCGTTGTGTTCGTAGAGCACAATCATCTGGGAAAGGTCATCCCATCCGCGCGCCGTCACAAACGATTTTCCCTCCACGGTGGTTTCCACCTTATAAAAATCGCCGGGCTTAATCTCCAGATAGGTCAAAATGGCGGGATGCACCCCGTGATTGAAGGCGTAGTGCTTCCACACTTCAAAATCGGGCTCCACGTCAATGCGCTTGAGGCGATCCCAGGTCGCAATATCAAAATCGTGGATGCTTCGATTGTATTCGGGCGGATTGCCCGCCGTCACGACAATCCATCCTGCGGGAACCTGGTGGCGGCCAAACACCTTGTACTGCAAAAATTGCAAGATGGCCGGGGTCAGGGTTTCAGAAACACAATTGATTTCATCAAGAAACAGGATGCCTTCGTGCTTGCCCGTTTGCTCTATGGCGTCGTAAACCGACGCGATAATTTCGCTCATGGTGTATTCGGAGACCTCGTATTCGGTGCCCCCATAGGTTTTTGTCGTAATAAACGGCAAGCCGATAGCGCTTTGGCGCGTGTGATGGGTCATGGCATAAGACACCAAGCCCACATCAAGATCGCGCGCAATTTGCTCCATAATCGCCGTTTTACCGATGCCGGGGGCGCCCAGCAAGAACACGGGGCGCTGCCGTTCGGTGGGAATCACATAATTGCCAAATTCATCCTTGGTGAAATACGCCTTCATGGCATTTTCGATTTGCTGTTTGGCTTGTTCGATATTCACGCTTATCACCTATCGTTTCTTTTCTTATCCCTGCCCTACTGTGTAAAATCAGATTCAGGCCGCCTTGCTAGCAGCCACTTTATTTAGGGTTCATCGAAAGAGGCAATGTCTTCTGTTTCCATTTCCAACTTGATTGCCCACGAAGGCACACTCGGCATCGCCAGCGTATCGTCCACAAAAATGAAGGCGGTATCGTAGTCGGGCTTGGCGGCGGGGTAGCTTCCTTGCCCGTCGGTGAAATAAATCAGACCGCCCAGGTTTGTGAGTTCCTTCGCTTCAATCAGGGCATCCACATAGGCGAACACCGGGCGAAAATCGGTGCCTCCCAGCCCTTTGATCTGCATGTGTGCAAGATAATCATCAAACGCGCGACGCGATGTGATGTGCGCCACATCAGCAATGGCGGCATCGCACTGAATAATATAAAGGTTCATCTTCTGAAAGAAACTTTCCGTTTCCTGCAAAATATTGTAGGTTTTCGTCATGAATTTATGAACCAATTCATCTTTGGTCGACGCAGAGGTGTCGATGGCTATAACAAAATCGCGGATGCGCTTTTCATCGACGTATTCAAGGGGCTCAATCAGGGGCATCCTTTTGAACATTTGCAGGCCATAGCAATAAAATATGTAGTCAAAATCGTTGTCGTTTACCTTGATTTCTTCGCCGCGCGTGGCAAATTTGCGTAAAAATTCACGGTAATCCTGCTTTTCACGATTGACAGCCTTAAGGCCCATCGTCAAAGCCGACCCCTCCGTACCCCATAGCTTCGTAAATGTTTCCAGTTCAACGCCCATTTCATAGGCCGCGTTTTCCCACTGTTCGCGCGAGCGATCAAGCGAAATGGAATTTGCAAAGCGCTGACCCGTCGCAACTTTTGCGTTTTCGGGTTTTTCCTTTTTAGTGATTTCGCTTGAATCCATGCCGCGACTTGATTTGTAGCGCGTTGCGCGGTCCTCGGGCAGCTGATCGGTTTCGGTGCTGTTTTCCGCTTGGGCAAAGGCTTTGGTTTCGCGCCCCGCCGCATCCTGGGGTGCCACTTCATCGGCGGATGCTGGCGCAGCTGCGCCAGCGCTAAAATCGTACCACGAGCGGTGGTCGTCCGCCAAAAAGTGCTGGCGCATAGCCTGCGCTTCTTCTTCGGAAAGCCCCTCTTCCAAAAAAAGGCGATACACCTTTTCAGCAGACAAAAAGGGAAGTTTTTGGGAAAGCTGCGCAATGATTGTGTGCTGGTCTTGCACGCGCATGGCCTGCGTGGCAGCAAGGCCCAGTTCATTGATGTGGTGTTCGGCAACTATGTCGCAGGCCAAATCCCAATAAACAGGCCTAACCGGTTCGCCAATAAACAGGTGCTGAAAGATACAGTGGAACACCAGGTGCAAATAATCGCGTGCAACAACACCGGGCTGCGCAGCATACGCACGCAGCACCGCGCTGGGGCTGTAACGGATCACCCTGCCATCAGTTGCCCAAGATACCGAGGCGTCCTCTTTGAATTCGAGCTTTGAAAAAGACTTGTCCATGAAGCGCAGGTTGACAAGAATCGAATTTTTGGAAAGCGCAAGCACGTCTTGTGCAAGTGCACTAATATCAGAATTCATGCCCACCACCCCACAATCACGCACCGCAGAAATAAGCGACACCGCTTCGAAATCCAAAGCACTCTTTACGCCAGTGTACCATGGGGCATCATGATGGTAAACTGGTATGACGCTCATTTCAACAGAAGGATGCGAGTGCTGATGTACGAGAAAATGATCTTTCAAGATTCCCGCAAAAACCTGCAAGAAATTATTGAGCATGCGAAAGAAAATCCACTCGCTCTAAGCATCGGCGACGTGCACCAAGACGGCCCGCCCAAAGCTTGCGCACAAGAAGTATGGTCGCCTCAACTGTTTCCCTATGAAAGCTGGACCTTACAAAAAACTCCCCACAATCAAGAGGAAGTTGGCCTGTTTGAAGCCGGCTTTCTGGGGCTGGGGCTCAAGCAAGAAATTCGTGAAGCCACACTCGCACGCGCCACACACAAACAAGCTCTATCCGACGTCTTTCAAACAACGGCGCAACACGAGCCCTTCCTAAGCGTACGCCTTGATGAAGAGGGCTATACCATAACAGGGATAAACCTTCACGCCTACGAAGAACACTGCGGGCACAAGGGGGTCGATGTGCTTATCGTCATCCCCCAAAGCATCGGGAAAATTCCCGTCACCCGTATCGCCGCCAGCGCTTTTGCGCGAAGGCTTGTCTATGGGGTAGACGTCCGCGCCGTCATTTTACCCGACGGCGTAACGCGTGTGGAACAAAACGCCTTTGCCGCCCTTTGCGTGCGTGACCTTTTTATTTCCCGCAGCGTGCAGAGTATGGGAACGCAAGAATTCAGTATCACACAAGCCACCTGCGTTGCCCCATCCATCGCCTACCATGTCGATAAAGACAATCCTTCGTTCGCCTCGCACAAAGGCAGCCTGTATTCAAAAGATGGCACCACGCTCCACTTTCAGGCCTTCCCCCCACCGGGTGTGCTTACCCTGCCTGCGGGGCTGCAGCGCATAGCCGCCCAGGCATTTGTTGAAAGCCTAGCGCAACCTGAAGTTATCGTGTGCCCCGATTCGCTCACGCACATTTATTCGGTGCCAAACAAGGATGCCTTGTGGGTATGCGACCTCGATTCCCCCCTAAGGCGCACGCTTACCAACCTGGGTCTTAGCGCTGTAAACCCGCACTATGTGCGCGTCCAAGAGTGCTATTTCGACCTGATGGCCGCAGGCGATGCGCAGCTTGTTCGTTCACCGCGACGCTGCGAGCGCCTGGTAATCCCCTCTTCGGTTGAGGGAAGGCCGGTAACGCGCATCCGCGCCAAGGCGCTGCCCCAACGCGTGGAATCCTTGCTTATCCCCCCAAGCGTTACCGTAATTGAAGAAAAAAATACCTGCTCGGGCTTAAAGGAGCTTACGCTGCCCGCACACTTGCAGCAGCTGGGTGCCTACAACTTTCTTTCGCGCTGCCTTGCCCACAGCGTCACCCTTCCCGCAAGCCTTACCCAGATCGGGCGGGGCTGCTTTGAAAACTGCATCTGCACCTTTGAAGCCTGCGGGTGCACCGTGCATATTTCGCCGAACCCCGAGCTTTCCTGCTTCATCGGACAAGAGGCGCCCGCAGCGCAGCCCGAGCTTTACGCGCAAGAACCCATCCCCTTTGATTTTGAACGCTACGATGCCCTTCTTGCCTCGAAAAAGCATATCCGTAATAAGATGGACGCGGTGCTTGAACGCATTGAACACCCCTATCGCCTTTCCGTTGCGGCACAAAGCGAACTCGTGGCCTACCTGCAATCCCAACCAAATGAAGTGATGCAGCAAGTTTCCCGCCGCGGCGATGTGCACCTGCTAGAAGCTTTGTGCACCTGCGGCTTTATCACCCGCGAAACCATCGATGCGCAGGCCGAAGCACTGCGCAGCATGCGCAAAATGGACTGTGTGCTTTTCCTTATGGACTACCGCCAACAACACTTCCCCACCACAGTGCCCGCCAAGCGCTTCGCCCTTTAAACACACCCTCAGCGCAGCGCTGGACACACCCGCGTGCCTTCTTTCGCCAAACAAAGGAATTTGGGTGGAAAATAAGCTATCGATTTTCCTTGATGATTTCTATAATGAAGCAAGAGAAATAACTGAAGTGCCACGCCCAATGCGACGCTATTCCCCCACGAAAGAGGCCCCATGAACTACCATCAAGTGAAAATCGACCCTTTTGCCCATATCGCGCCCAATGCTAGCATCACCGGTAACGTGACAATTGGCAAAGACTGCACGATTTTCGCCCACACGGCGTTGCGAGGCGATTACGGCAGGTCAATCGTTATGGAAGAGGGCAGCAACCTTCAAGAAAATTGCTGTGTGCACGTCAGTGAAGGATGTTCTGTGGCTATTGGCCGCAATGTGACCATCGGTCATGGCGCTATCATCCACGGATGTAGCATCGGCGAAAACACGCTTATCGGCATGGGGTCGATTGTCATGGATCGCGCGCGTATCGGTAAAAACTGCGTTATCGGTGCAGGCTCGCTTGTCACTCAAGATACGGTTATCCCCGATAATAGCCTCGCCATCGGCTCGCCTGCAAAAGTACGCCGCACGCTTAGCGAAGCCGACGTTCAAAAAATGTGCGTCGACCCCGGCAAGGAATATGTCGAAATCGGTCGTGACATGGAAAACAACGGACTTATGTATTCCGGCGCCACCCTGCCCCGCGACCAAGCAAACAAAGCGCGTGCCTAAAAACCACAGCGTTAATCAGCAATTTTGGGGTTTTGGCGCAAAAAACTCCGTGTTCAAAAGGGAATGAAAAACGGGATAGTAGGTGCGAGGAAGGCTTGCTTTAGGCACCTTCCCTCTTTCGTGTTACAGGTTGGTAATGATGCCCTTTATAAGGTGAGCAAAATTTTCTTCGCAGGTTTTTGCCACATCAAGCACTTCGGCACCCGTGGGGCTCGCGCCCTTAATACCGCAGGCCATGTTGGATATAAGCGATATGCCCAGCACGCGCATGCCTGCATGGCGCGCCGCTATAACCTCTTCGCACACCGACATAGCCACCGTATCAGCACCCCAGCTGCGAAACATCTTTATTTCTGCAGGCGTTTCAAAGCTTGGGCCCAGCAGGCCAAGATAGACTCCTTCGTGCGCGGCAATATCCTGACGGGCAGCCACCTGCATAGCCAGGCGTCGCAGGTGCGGGTCGTAGGCATCAGCCAGGGAAAAGAAGCGATCGAAAAGAGCTGCGGGGTCTGCTGCAGCAATCGGATTGCGACCGGTAAAATTGATGTGATCGCGCATGATACAAAAATCCCCCACGCGATAGCTTTCGTTTATCGCGCCCGCCGCATTTGTGGTAATGAGAGTTTCGATGCCCAACCGCTGCATAAGCCACACAGGATAAGCCACTTCCTGGGCGGTATTACCCTCATAACCATGCAGGCGCCCCTGCATACACAGCACTTCCACGCCCCCTAGCGTGCCACACACAAACCGACCCACATGACCCGCCGCCGTGCTAGTTTTCATATGCGGAATCTGCGCGTACGGGATAGTAACGGCATCTTTCACCTGTTCAGCTAAGGGGTTTAACCCCGATCCCAAAATCAGAGCGATGCGGGGATGGCGGCCGCCCAGGTAAGAACCCAGCGCCTCAGCGCTTTGCGTAAGCTTGCTAGCAAGAACCGTCGATTGTGGCATGGCTTACCCCTTCTAGCGACGGATATAGCGAATGGCGCAACAATCATCGCCGCGCGCAATCGTTTTCGGCAAATCGAGCTCTACGCCGTGCGCTTCGCCAATGCCTCGATCCCCGCACATGGCAATGTCGCACAGGTGGGAAATTTCCTCATCGGTGCACCCCTGCTTCTGCCACGCTTTAACCAAGGGGCAGTAGTGAAAATCTATGCTCAACGCATCATCGGTGCTTTCAACGATTTTCATCTCGAAAACAATCTGGGCGCTTTTGGTAAACAGCACCTTCTTCAAGCCCTTGAGGCTTTTTGTGCCACTTTTCTCGACGATTTCCTTGCCCTGATAAAGCCCGCAACGCTTGACAGCTTGCGCGGCAAAATCGTCTGCGGCAAGACCCTTTTTCTCCGCTTCGTCCACCAAAAGATAAAGCCACAATGCCCGATGTTCCAGCTGCTCGCGCACTTTGACGAAAATCGGAAAGGTATTTTTCGGTTCGTTGATAATATTACTCATGAAAACCCCTTTAGGCTTCTTTTCGGGTTGCAACAAGCACCCGTGGCTTATCGGCCAAATCATGCATGATATTCACAGCGGTAAAACCCGCTTCCTTGGCAAGGCGTGCCGCGTGCTCCATCCCCTCTTCGTGCAGCTCAACCGCTAAAGTGCCGCCAGGCTTAAGCGCGCCGTGCGCAAAGGGCAGCAAGCGACGAAACAGATCAAGCCCATCGGGACCGCCATCGAGTGCCAAGGCAGGTTCAAAATTCTTCACTTCATCGGGGATAGTTTGTACCACAGAGCTGGGCACATAAGGGGGGTTGGAAATAACAAGATCAAACGTGCCCATAAGCTGCGCATCGATTCCTGCACCCAAATCGCACTCGATTACCTCGATGCGGGCGTCCAAGCCCAAAGCTTCACTATTTTTGCGCGCAAGCTGCACTGCATCAGGGGAAATATCGGTCGCTATCACGTGGGCCGCGGGGTTTTCGTGGGCGATCGAACACGCAACACACCCGGTTCCCGTGCAAAGATCAGCCACAAGGTAGCCATTGGGTTCGGGTTCGGTGGCAGGCACCGCCCCAGATTCCGGCAACCTATCCTGCTCGCCCTCGGCGGCCTGATCGCGCGCCTCCAGCGCTGCTAACCCCAGGCCCACCAACACCTCGGTTTCGGGGCGCGGAATAAGCACCCCGGGTTCAACCTTAAGCGTGATATAGCGAAACCCCACTTCACCGGTAATGTATTGCAGCGGCTCACCCGCGCCGCGGCGCGTTACCTGGCCCCGCAAAGTTTCGCGTTCTTCCGGGCTTAAGGGCTGGTCAAAATGGGTATAAAGATCGATGCGGGAAAGCCCCGTTGCCGCACAAAGCAGCCACTGGGCACTTAGGCGCGAGTTTTCGTCGCCTTTGCGCTCAAGATACCCTTGCGTCCAATCAAGAGCTGCCTTTATTGTCCAGGTATCCTGCATAAACGCGGCCTATACTGCGTTTTCCAGTTTCTTGGCCCGATCGGCCGTTTGCAAAGCCACAATCAGCTCGCCTAAACCGTTGCCGCCTGCGCCCATTAAAATGCCATTGTAGGTGCCGCTGTAGCCGATGCGATGATCGGTCACGCGATCCTGCGGGCCGTTATAGGTGCGAATTTTCTCGCTGCGATCGCCCGTGCCGATCTGGCTGCGCCTCTCGGCACTATCGGCTTCCTGGCGTTCGGCCAGCATCTTTTCGTAAAGGCGCGCGCGCAAAACACTCATGGCAGCAATCTTGTTTTGCAGCTGAGATTTCTGATCTTGCGATTGCACAACCAAGCCTGAAGGCATATGCGTGATGCGCACCGCAGAGTCGGTGGTGTTGACGCACTGGCCGCCCGGGCCACCGGCGCGATACACATCGATACGCAAATCGTTTTGGTTTATGTCCACTTCAACTTCATCGGCTTCGGGAAGCACGGCAACCGTTGCCGTCGAGGTGTGAATGCGCCCCTGGCTTTCGGTTTTAGGTACGCGCTGCACGCGATGCACGCCACTTTCAAACTTCATCATGGAATAGACTTTATCGCCCTTGATTTTGAATTGAATTTCTTTATAACCGCCCGCTTCTGAAGCAGAAATGTCGAGTGCTTCCGTTTTCCATCCCTGGTCATCGGCAAAGTGGGAATACATGCGATACAAGTCCCCCGCAAAAATAGCCGCTTCATCCCCGCCGGCACCGCCGCGGATTTCCACGATAATATCCTTGTCATCTGCCGGGTCGGCAGGAATCAACATGAACTTGATATCTTCTTCTAGGCCTTCCATTTTCGCTTCGTTTTCAGCGATTTCTTCCAGGGCAAATTCTTTCATATCGGCATCGGCCAGCATTTCTTTGGCCGCATCACGATCTTGCGCCGCCTGCACGTATTCACGGGCGACTTTTGCCAATGATCCCTGATCGGCGTACTCTTTTGCCAAGCGGTTGTATTCTTTTTGGTTTGCCAAAACTGTAGGGTCGCCCAAACGAACTTCAAGGTCTTCGTAAGCTTTGATTATCTTTTTTAGTTTTTCTAACATCGACTATCCTATTTTCCTAAGCGAAGGTTTCACGCTCGCACTCGCGTGCAGGGATTCGGTTTTTACAGGCAACTATACTACCACGTCAAGGGTGCACACCTTGCGGCTAGTGATAAGTCGCCACGAATTCCGCAGCCGCTTCGGCGGTATGGGAGCCATCGGCCACCGCCGTGGTCACCTGTCGCAGCGCCTTTGTGCGCACATCGCCCGCCACAAACACACCCGGAATGACAGTGGCACCGCCTTCTTCGGCCACCACATACCCGGCACCGTCAAGCGCCAGAGCCCCTTCAAGAAATTCCGTATTGGGAAGGGTGCCGATTGCCACAAACAGGCCATCGCAGGCAATATCGTGTACCGCACCCGTTTTCACATTCTCTATCGTGGCGCCCACAAGCTTGCCTTCGGCTTCATGTGCACTGGTCACAATGCTGTCCCACTCAAAACTGACGTTTTCTATACCCTTGAGCATATCGTGATACACGGCGGTGGCGCGCAGCGTATTGCGGCGATACACCACGATAACGCGCTGGCAGATACGCGAAAGGTAGAGCGCGTCGGCCACCGCCGTGTTGCCGCCGCCCACAACCAACACCGTTTTGCCGTGGAAGAAGTTGCCATCGCAGGTGGCGCAATACGAGATGCCCCGTCCTGCCAGCACTTCTTCGTTTTCAAGCCCCAGTTTGCGCGGGCGCGCGCCCGTGGCCACAATTACACTTTTAGCAGCGTAGACGCCCTGGGCGGTGGTGATCTGCTTGGGCGCAGCATCCAGGTCGATGGCACTTACTTCTTCGTTGATCGAAAGTGCCCCAAAACGCTCGGCCTGCTGCTTCATAGAAAAGGCCAGATCAAAACCACCGACGCCTTCAGGGAACCCCGGGTAATTGTCTATTTTCTCGGTTTCGCCCAACTGCCCACCGGCCATCATGCGCTCAAACAGTGCCACCCGTAAACCGGCGCGCGCCGCATACAAAGCCGCGGTCATGCCCGCCGGACCCGATCCGATTACCGCCACATCAAAAAGCGTATCCTGCCTTGCATCCATGAAATTTTCCTTTCGCCCAATATTCAATTGCCCCGCGCACACGCACAAGCGCGCGCAATCTGTATTCCCTAGCGTACAAAACAACCCGGACACTACACCCGGGTTGCATCATAAGGCGAACGGGGCTGCTAAACAACGCCCGCATCGCACATGAGTTTTTAAGTTACGCAAGCATTTCTAGCAAACGCGGCTTGGGCTGAGCGCCGACCGCCTGCTGCACTGCCTGGCCGCCCTTAAACACAATCAGCGTCGGCACGCTCATCACGCTATAGCGCGAAGCGATGTCGGGGCTTTGGTCGACGTCGAGCTTATACACCTTGGCTTTGCCCGCAACTTCCGTGGCCACTTCATCAAGCACCGGCGCCAACATCTTGCACGGCCCACACCAGGTGGCAAAGAAATCGACTAAAACAGGTTCTTGCGCATCCAGAACTTTGCTCTGGAAATCTGCTGAAGAAATAACTTCGCTCATCGTATACTCCTTTGTTTGGCGATGTGACCACTGTCGCTTCGCGTTTTGTTTTTTCTCATTGTAGAAGCTTGTGCCCACTTCGCCAAGCCCCCTTCTTTAATGTTACCATTTCGATAACATTTATCGACGAAAGCAACACGACAATAGGGTGACAGCTTAAAACAGCCCGGCCAAAGATGGGTATAATAGTTCATGTTACACGAAGAAAGGAGCACCATGGCCATCGACGCGCACGAACGCACACACGCCCTGCGCCCCAACCACACGCCCGCCTACCAGGGCCACGAAGTGTTGCCCGTCAATCTGGTGCTGGAGGGTGGCGGCATGCGCGGCCAGTTCACTGCGGGGGTTCTTGATTTCTTCATGGATAAAGGCCTGGTTGCCCAACACGTTATCGGCACATCAGCCGGAGCGCTTAATGGCTATAACTATGCGGCGGGCGAAGATGGGCGCACCTGCTATCTGAACACGAAATATTGCAACGATTGGCGCTACCTTTCCTTAAAAAGTTTTGTGAAAACAGGCAATGCCTTTGGACGCGAGTTTTCCTTCAACGAACTGCCCAACAAGCTTGAACCCTACGATTTCGATGCCTTCAACACCTCCCCCATACGCCTGACCACCGTGGCAAGCGATCTTGTTTTAGGGGAAGCCGATTACCACAGCTTCACCGATGCCGTGGCCGATCTGCCTTACCTGATCGCTTCTTCCGCACTGCCTATGGTAAGCAAGATAGTCGAGGTCGATGGCAAATTTTTGCTTGATGGCGGCACCTGCGACAGCGTGCCCATCCTCTATTCGCTTTTAACGGGCGCGCGCAAGCACATCGTCGTACTTACCCAAGATGCCAGCTATCGCAAGGGGCCTGAAAAACTGCTGGCGCTTCAACGGCAGCGCTACGCCAACTACCCTTACTACATTGAACGCTTGGCGGGGCGTCACTTCGAATACAATCGTACCTACCGCGCGCTTTTGCGCCTGGAACAAGCGGGGCGCCTGTTTCTTGTTCGCCCCAACCAGCCAGTCACTATCGCCAATATGGAACGCGATGCCGACAAATTGTTTGCCCTCTACGAAGCGGGCTACACCGATGCGGCCCAATCTTGGCCGCGCCTACAAACCTACCTTGAACTCTAACTTGCACGTCAACCAGAAAGGCACCCATGTACGGAATCCGCGAAAACCTTCTTACGCTTGAACGCAACGATTACCACGAGCATCTTTCCCACTTCGATTATGCCCTCGATTGTTCCATGGGATCAAACCCTTACGGCACCCCGCGGCTGACCGTGCCCGAAGAAGTGCTGGGATCGGTGAATCTTTACCCCGACGAAACCGACACCGGTCTTAAGGCCGCCTTGCGCGAGCGCTTTGCCCCCGTGGCCGATTTAAGCGACAACATGATTGCGTTTTCCTGCGGATCCATCGGTGCTGTTATGGCGCTTAACCGCCTGTGCCTTGTTCCCGACAAAACCATCGTCTGCATGGCGCCCACCTTTACGGCCATCGTGGACGATTTCATTACCTACCAGCCCTCTTTTGAAACGGTGGGATTGCGGGCGGAAAACAATTACGCCTTTTGCGCGCAAGATTTGATTGATACCATCACCGCCCACCCGAAGGCCTACATTTATATCGACAACCCCAACAATCCCACCGGTCAGATTTTTAGCCTTGACCACATGCGCCAGGCCGTCGAAGTGGCGCGCGCAGTGGGATCGTTTATCGTAATCGATGAAGCTTACGGCGATTACATGGATGATGCCAATTCGGCTGCCTGCCTGGTGGAAGAGTTTGAAAACCTGGCTTGCGTGCGCACGTTTTCCAAGGCGCTTGGCGAAGCAGGCGTGCGCCTGGGCTACGTCATTGCCGCCCCCATTGTTATCAACGCCCTGGGCAAAGTGAACATACCTTACGCCAAAAACTCTTTGGCCGATAGCTTTGCCCAGCAGGCCTTGCGTTCTCATTGGCGAGAATCCACGCGCATGCGCGTGCTGCGCGACAAGCCCCGCGTGCTGGCGGCCCTTGACCACTTGAAAGTAGCCGCAACCGATGTGGGCGTGCCCATTTCGATGCTGTATACCACCGATCACAGCGTTGACCTCGGGGCAGTTTTTCAGCAAGTTGGCCTGCGCGTTGTATCGTGCGAAGGCTACGATGGCCTGGGCAGCTTTGCTGTCCGCGTCAATTTGCACGACGATATTGAACAGCTGGTAAGCTTGATAAAACAAGCGGATGCGCTACTATAGAACGCAGCTTGCACAAACGCGGGCACACACATTTGGTAAGAAAAGCGCCGAACAGGCGCTTTTTCATCGTCGGAACCACCGAAAAGGAGGATTTCTATGTCTGAGCACACACAGCCGAACAGCGCCGCACCACAAGCTTCCGGCTGCCAAGACACATCCAAAAAAGAAAAACCTTTAGTCAAGCCCACAAACGTTATCCGCTTCGCAGGCGCATTCGTCGCCTTCATGATTGGTTCAGGTTTTGCGACCGGGCAGGAAATTCTCCAGTTTTTCACCGCCTATGGCCTGTGGTCTATCGGTGGCATCTTCATTGCGATGGTGCTTTTTGCCTGGTCGGGTAAAACCCTTATGAACTACGGCTATCGCCATCGCGGGCAAACGACCGAAGAACTTGCCGAAGGAAGCTTTCGCTATTATGCGGGGAAATACTTCGGGCTGTTCCTTTCGTGGTTCATCCCACTGTTCTTATTCCTGGTTGTCATCATCATGATTTCTGGTGCGGGTGCCACGATTGCGCAGTATTTTGGTGCGCCCACCTGGGTTGGCTCTTTGGGCATGGCAGCACTTATCTATATAACTAACCTGTTCGGGTTCAAGCGCATCGTCGATGTTATTGGTGCCATAGGGCCGGTCATCATCGTGTTCACCATCGTCATCGCCAGCTTTGCACTTGCCATAAATCCCACAGGGCTTGCCAATATTGGGCAGCACGCAGATGTGTTGGCGGGCATTCCCAATGCAACCCAGGGGGCACCGCTTTGGATGCTGGCGGGCGCCCTTTACGTGGCCTACAACGCCACCGGATCCGTACCGTTTTTCACCCAAACCGGATCCCTGGCAAATTCAGCGCGCGAAGCGAAAATCGGCGGCATCTTAGGCGGCATCCTGCTTATGACCGCTGCTCTTCTGCTTAACCTGGCTCTTTTGGCCTATGCCCCCGAAGTGGCCGCACTCGATGTGCCCAACCTCTACTTCGCTGGCCTGGTTTCGCCCCTTTTAAGCCTTCTGTTTGCCGTTATCGTGCTGTGCGGCATATTCACCACCGGCGCCCCCATGCTGTGGACCGCCACAACACGCATTTCGATGGAGGACACCCCGCGCTATCGCATCACGCTAAGCGCGCTGACCGTGTTGGCCCTTATCGCAGGTCAACTGCCCTACGGCACCTTGATGAACATAATCTATCCCTACACCGGCTATATCGGCATCGCCTTTTTGGCCCTGGTGGCGCTGCGCCAAGCCATAGAGTGGAATAACCGCCGCTGCGGCCTACCCGAAGAAACGCCTCTATTCAAAAAGAAATAGGGTACGCGCCTTGACCTAGCGATTTTTTAGGCTGAGGCATCTTCTTCGGCATCGGCGCAATCGGCCGATTCAGCCGAAGAAGATGCCTGAAATTCGGCGACAAAACCGGCGGAAAATATGCCGGCAGGAATGGCCACAATGGCAATGGAGAGCACCATGGTCAAGAAGCCGACAGCGCGCCCTGCTGCCGTGATAGGCACCAAATCGCCATAACCAGTAGAAGTGATGGTGGTCATAGCCCAGTACAATCCCGTAAGCACACTATCAAATTGATCGGGCTGTACAGGGTTTTCTAAGGTGTACATCAATACGCTTGAAGTGATAGTAAGCATGGCCAGCACCATCAGGGCGGCCACAATTTCGTGTTTGCGCTTACTGAGCACCCGAGAAATGGTGTGCAGCCCTTTCATGTAACGCGTCAACTTTACTAGGCGCACAAGGCGAATCACCCGCAGCGCATTTAACGCCGAAGCCGAAAACGGCATCATCCACGAAAGCATAGCGGGGAAAAAGGCAAGAAGATCGATGATGCCCATAGGCGAAATCACGTAACGCATACGTGCGCGCGTCGGACGCAGCGCGGGATACACCATATCGGCAACGTAGATGCGACAGGCGTATTCCACGGCAAAACACAGCGCTGAAAAAATACCAAACAGTGAAAATCCACTGCGCGCCACAGCGGGAAGGTTGTTTTGCGTTTCAAACAGCAGCGCCAACACATTGGTCACAATCAAAACTAAAATCATCACGCCTAAAGTACGGGCAAGCGCATTGCCCCGGCGCAAATCTTCGACAGCATAATACACCTGCTGCTTGAAGGGGGGCACCGCATCTATGCCAGGTAAGGGTTGTGTCATAGGCAAAGTATACCAGCACCCAAGCTCTGCGTTGCAGATTTTTTAGGGGAGGCACCTCTCGTTGAGCGCACGAATAAGGGCACATATTGCGGGGTTTTCC
>JAVVPE010000011.1:0-17002 GCA_036655915.1 Raoultibacter sp. | reverse complement strand
GGGGAGGCACCTCTCGTTGAGCGCACGAATAAGGGCACATATTGCGGGGTTTTCCGGCTGCGGCCTGGCGGTAGCTTTCCCGGTAAGGTAGCCTTGAACATAATCGACGCCCAGTTCGATGAGCGTGCCCAGCTGTTCTTCGGTTTCCACCCCTTCGGCAATAACCTTGATGTCACGCGTGTGCGCATAATCCAGCAAGTTGACCACGATGGCTTGACGATCATAGTCGTGGCTAATGTTGGCGATAATCGACATATCAATTTTTACAAAATCGGCAACGTTTTCAAGTAAGATGGAATCGCCGTTATAGCCCGTGCCAAAATCGTCGATAGCAAACGATCCACCCCACATTTCCATCGCTTCTCGCTTGCGCTCCAAAAATCCTCGGCCGTATTCACTTTCCGTAATTTCTGCTACCAGATGCTTAAGCAGCACCGGATAGCGGGCGCTTAAGGTGGCGATGTCTTCTTCAGAAAGGCACTGTGTGCCAATCGTATTCACGAACAGGCGTAAAGAATCCGCCATACCAAAGCGCTCATATGTTCTTAAGGCCTCAAAAAACGTAATCTGCTCAACACGATGCAGTTTCGATTGAGAACGCGCCAGTTCAAGCACAAGATCGGGGGACGGAAGCGAAAGCAGGCGGGGGCGCATTAAGGCTTCATAGCCAAAGACTTCGCCCGTACGCGCACTGACGATTGGCTGGAAATAATAGTCGACCAACACTTCGTCGAGCAGACGATTCAAATCTTCCTTCTTGCTTAAGAGGTGGGATTTCTGCTGATAAAGACCAAGGCTAAACGCACACAGCTCACCTTTGCGTGTATTTTTTGCCGTATACATAGCGAAATCAGCATATTCACGCAAACGCATATAATCAGTAGCATCTTCGGGAAAACAGGCGCTGCCCATCGAAGCACGCACGCGCATATGCTGGCCATCAGGGGTATCAAAAAACTTGGTGGCAAAAGCGGCTTGCAAGTCTACTGCAACCTGCGCAATAATCTCTTGCTCGCCGGCAACAAGAACCAAAAACTCATCGCCTGAAACGCGCGACGCCAGACCCAACGAGGCCACAGCTGCATAAATGAGTTCTCCTGCTCGCGTGATGTAGCCATCACCCCAATCGTGGCCGTAGGAATCGTTAATGAACTTAAGACCATCCAGGTCAAGCATGAACATCAACGCAGAAAGATTCTTGCAACGTGCTTCCTCTAATAACTCTTCAGCCGAGCGCTCAAAGGCGCGCCTGTTTAAAAGACCGGTCAAAATATCGTGGTCGCGTTCGTGCTCGATGCGACGACGCGCACTCACTTCCTCCGTCACATCTTCAAGCAGGCCAAACACATGGCGCGCCTGCTTGCCATCGGTTAGGCGAAAGCGCACGATGCGCTGAGTGTGGGGAACATCGATAATCCAGGTTGAAGCCCTGTCGGCGGAAGGTTGCATGAAAGGTTTGTAGGCTTTAAACAAGCGCTCAAGCGAGGCTGCATCCAAGGTGCCTGCGTCCATACTGGCCCGATCGATATCCGCCGGGAAATCAGGAAAATTATCAACGCCCAGCAGGTCAAAAAAGGATCCCGCATAAAAAATTGTTTCCGTGGTCACGTCGTATTCAAACGCCCCGATACGACGATCGGAAAGCGCCATGATCTGTTCTAGGCGCGAAGCGCTTGAGGTCACATCGGCAGAAAGCGCTTCGATAGCGCCAGCCAGTTCATCTAGCTCCAAAACCTTTGTGGGCGTAAACACCACTTCCCCATTGGGTCGCCGATTGCGCACCTGCTGCATAAAAGAAGAGAATTTTGCCGTTAGCACCACGCCCATCAATACGGCAAACGCCAACCCCACAGCAACCGAGACAGCAAACGACACCAAAAGGCTGCGGCTCAGCCACTGCGCGGAAGAAAATAAGGCCTGGCGCGTATCAAGGCCAACAACCACCCACGAATCCTTAGCGTAGGGGGAATTTTCCCCGTACAAAGAAAGCTTGCTGGCATACGCCATCATATCCTTTGAAGAAGAATCAAGATGCATGCGCCCCACTTCATCAAGCCGAGCATCGAAGAGCAGATTGCCCGTGCTGGTATAAGAACCATACGATCCCCCGCGGCCATCAAGCATTTCGTAAGTGCGCGGCGCATCCCCCACCGGCAAGCCTTCATCTTCCGGGGTGCCCTCAACGACGGGGTGGGCAATGGCCAACAGATACGATCCCGTACCCTGACTATCCAGTTCTTCGTAGGGAAACAAGGCCATCACCCGGTCAAGGGCAACTTCAACACCCAAAACGCCAAACACTTCCCCGCTGGAAGTTTTCAGCGGAACGCTATAGGTTATGGAAGCCTGTCCATTATCGGCAAAATCATGCGGGCGCGCCCAGTATCCCAAGTCGCTGCTTTGCGCTTCGGGGTATTGCGCGGCAGCGCGCAGGGGTTCGTAGTAGAAGTTGTTTTCCAAGCCGTCGCTTGCGGCAAACAGGCAATTGGGCGCCCAATTGCTATCAAGCGCCAGATTCAAGCGCTTCGCAAGCGCTAAAGGACAACGCCCCAACAAAAGGTCTGAATTATTCCCGTAGTTTTCCGTTGGATTAAAATCGCGTACATAGAGGCCTGTCTGGATGCTGTCCGCTTCAGGATTAGCCGGACCCTTATCTTTTACCACAAAGAAAGCACCGCTTGTTTCCGTCGCACGCAAGCACTCGATGAGCGTATCAGCCGAAGCATCAACCAGGGCAACAGACACAGCATCGCCCGTAGCAAGGGCGGCGGGCGTTGTTCCGTATTCCGCCAAAACCTGATTGGCGCTGCGCTCAATCGCGGCGGCAGCCGTACCAATATTGGACCATCGCTGCACCATGAGATTTTCAAGATATTCGGCGCGCGACGTCACGCGACCGGTAAACAGGCTGTAACTATCCGCCTCCATCTGCTGTACGCTGCCCGTATGAGCCAGACCGAAATAATAGATGAACCCTTGCAGAACCAGCGCAACACAACAGGGCACCACTACCAACATGCGTAGCGACCGCGAATGCTTCAACTTCTGAAGTATTCTACTGCTGCGGGGTTCAGGATGCGCCGGTTTGCCCATGCGACCTACTTAATCGTCGCTTGTAGTTCGAGCGACAAAGCGTCAAGCCAGGCGTCAAAAGCCTTGTCGGTGGCAACTTGGGCAGTGGCATCGGCATGGCTTGCGCCGCCTTCCATCAAAGCCACAACCTGCGCGCGACCCGCAACAGCCTGCTTTTGCAGCGAGGTATTCATCACTTCGCGCGCCTCAACGCCGCCATCAAAAAGCGGCGTGCTGTACAGTTCACTTCCCTCAATGGTTTCGAGTGTGGCCGTCAGGTTTTTCAAATAGTTCTGAGGCACCCGATCCATTGTGGCGGCAACCGCTTCGATGTTTTGGCTTGTGCACGCCTCCTTCGTTGCAGGCACATACCCGGCTAAAACAGCAAATTCGGTGCTTTGTTCCTTTTGGTTGAACCATTTCAAAAACTCAACGCAGGCAGCTTCGGTCTTTTCGTCTGCCTTAGTCACCACAAACCCTGCCCCCTGCTGCACGGCACACGGCTTGCCCTGCGCAAACAGAGGCGCTGTGCGGGCACCAAACTCTATGGCGTAACTGGTGGCATCATCAACGGTCACCGCCTTCGGGAAATAGACTACCGAAGAAGAAGACCCCACATAGCACACCAAATCGCCTGTTTTCACCGCATCGGAACGGAAGCGCCCCTCAGAAGAATAATACCCGCTGATGTAGGGCAGATAATAGCTATCCCACAGCTGACGAAACGCGGCTTTATCAAGATCGAAGATGACGGCTCCGTCTTTAACATCGAATACATCAACGCCCAGCTGCTTGGCACCAACCAACATATAGTTTGCCATGGCATCACGCCCAAAAAAGGGCTTGCCATCGTTAGGCGCGGGGGTTTGAGCATCGGTCCATTCGTAATAGCTGCGCGCAACACCCTGCAGGCCTTCCATGGTGGAAAGCGCCTCGATGGAGGTGTTGGTGGCCTGGGCAAACTCATTCCAAGCCGTCATGTTTATTTGCATGGTTTCGGTGGATTTAGAACAGGGAATCACCTTCAAACTGCCATTGCCATCCAAATCGCCCTCCGCCAAAAAGCCTTCGATGAACGCTGCTTTTTCGTCATCGGTGAAATAGCTGCGCAGATCGGCAACCTTTCCCAGATTATTGATCACCTGCGCCGTATTGGGATAGGCCAAAAAAGCATCGGGCATGGCATTGGCGCCCACGTCCCCCTTGGCCGAAGCGGTAACCGCCTTGGCTAAATCACCCACGCCGCCCTGGCTAACCGAGGTGGCCACCACGCCTTTTTCTTTGCCAAGCGTGGCATTGAACTGGGTGACCAAGGCATCGAAGGCCTGTAACTGTTCACCGGAATAGTAGGTCCACAGCTCGATTTGTACAGGATTTTCTGGATCAAACACCGCTTTCTGCGCAGCAGGAGCACTTGAACAGCCCCCCAACACACAACAGCTGGCCGCCAGAAGTGCCGCCGTGACCAGTGCAAGAAGCTTCTTCATGTTAAATATCCCCTTTTCACCGCAGAATCGTGCACGCCATCAAAGAGTTATCCGATAATACAAGAGTGTGCAAGACCTGGTTTTCAGTACGGCACCACTATAGCGCAAATCTACCGGTTCTCGCAGCTTCAGCGTCAAATGCGCCCCACAATAAAAGACAATTTCACTCTTTTTTGCACGAAAGGTTCTTCATGACCGTCGATCTTATTTCGCTTTCCGCTATCGCGCTTATTGCCGCCCTAGCACCGGTGCTCGCCCAACTTATCCCCGGAAAACCCATCCCAGAAACAGTATTTTTACTTATGGCGGGGGCATTGCTAGGCCCCTATATGGCGGGCATCGTGCAGCTTTCGGAATCGGTGGATTTTTTGTCGGAGCTGGGCTTGGCCTTCTTGTTCCTGCTGGCAGGCTACGAGATAAACCCCAAAAATCTTACGGGATCACAGGGCAAACGCGGGCTTGCAACCTGGCTTATCTCACTACTTCTGGCCTTTTTTGTCGTGTTTTTTACCCCGGCCTTTTCTGCCGATGGCACCGGCGGTATCGCCATCGCCATAGCACTTACCACCACGGCCTTGGGCACCTTGTTGCCCGTGCTCAAAGAACGCAACCTGGTGGGCACGCGTGTGGGGGATTCGATTCTTTCCTACGGAACCTGGGGCGAATTAGGGCCAGTTGTGGCTATGGCGCTACTGCTTTCCACCCGCGCCGAATGGATGACCATCCTTATACTGTTTGTCTTCGTAGGTATTTCTGTGCTGACCGCCATCTTGCCCGCGCGGGCGAAAAAGATTGGCCACAAGCTTTTCGATTTCCTGAGTGCCAACGCCAACACAACCGCACAGACCATGATGCGCATCACCGTGCTGTTGCTCATCGGCTTGATAACCGTATCTTCCCTATTCAGGCTTGATATTGTGTTGGGTTCATTTGCGGCAGGATTCATTTTGCGCTACGTTATCCCCTCGGGCAACACCAGCTTGGAAACAAAGCTCAACGGTGTGGCCTACGGCTTTTTAATCCCTATATTTTTTGTGGTATCCGGGGCAAAAATCAACCTGGCGGCCGTGTTTGCGCAGCCGGTGCTGCTGGTGGGCTTCATCGTGATGCTACTGCTTATTCGCGCGGTGCCGGTATTTGTGGCGCTTACTACCGGGCGCGATACCAGCGATATGTCGGGGAGGCATCGCATGACGGTGGCCCTTTATTGTACAACAGCGCTGCCTGTTATCGTGGCGGTCACTTCGGTTGCCGTCAAGGCGGGTGCCATGGACCAGATGTTTGCTTCCGTCTTAGTTTCGGCGGGTGCCATCACCGTGTTTCTTATGCCGCTTTTAGCTTCGATTACCTATCGCGTTGCCGATGCGCAACCCATCGAAGCTGTGCGCGAAATCAGGCAGCACCCCCACGACATTCGAGAAATTCTGCGCGACCACGTGGCACTTGAACATATGCTAGCCAAACAGGATAGCGTCATGCGCGCCGCAACGCGCGAAAAAGCGCGCACGACAGCATTTTTGGCGCGCCACTTCCCCACCGGGGCCGCGCCCATGGAAGTATGGCTGCCGCAAGTGCACGCCGACCAGGCACTCGATGCGCTCAATGAACGCGATATCAACCCTGCCCAGTGGGAAGAAGTCAAAACACTCGGCGATCAAGAGTGGCAGGAAGCCAAAGAAGATGGCGACCACACCTGGGCGCACTTGAAAGCCGAAGGCGATAAGCGTTGGGAAGCCATCAAGCAGGCGGGTGATGATGCCATCGAAACCCAATGGCAAGACCGCGCTGCCGAACTGCAACAACACACAGCGCAGCGCGCAAAGGCTGAAGCCAACCGCGACAGCACAGCGCGCAGCGCCGCCGCAGCCAGCGCACAGCGCCACGAGCGCATTACAGCGCGCGTGGCTGCCGAACAAAAAATCCGCCTGGAAGAACTCAGGCGGATTCATCCCAACAAAAATACGAAGAAGTAGCACCTGCCCTAGCGCGCGGTTACACCTGCGCTTCGGCGATGATGTCGATGAGCTTAGATGTTTCCCACGTGCCCAAATCCCCCTTAAGGTGATCGCGCACCGAAACGGTGCCCGCTTCGATTTCTTTATCCCCCATAACAACCATGTAGGGAACTTTTTCTGCCTGTGCTTTGGCAATTTTCACGCGCATCGGTTCGTTTTGGTCGTAGATTTCCACACGACCCTGCACGCCGCGCAACTGCGCGGCCAATTCTTTGCAGGCATCGATATGGCGGTCGGCCAGCGGCAAAATGGCCACCTGTACCGGGGAAAGCCACAGGGGCAACGCACCCGCATAATGTTCGATCAGCACGCCCAAGAAACGCTCGATCGATCCGAAGATGGCGCGGTGCAACATCCAGGGGCGCTCTTCGCCGTTTTCGGCGGTGCGATAGCTAATGTCGAAACGCTCCGGATTGTTGAAATCGACCTGAATCGTCGAACATTGCCAGGTACGTCCGATGGAATCCTTAATTTTGATGTCGATCTTCGGGCCGTAAAACGCACCGTCGCCTTCGTTGATGCTGTAGTCGAGCCCCTTGGCTTGCAAAGCCTGTTTCAAATAGCTTTCCGCCAATTCCCACATTTCGTCGGTGCCGATGGATTTTTCTGGGCGCGTTGAAACTTCGGCAGAATACTCCAGATCAAAGCTGCTCATAATGGAATCTACCAAATCCATAATGGATTCGACTTCGCTTACCACCTGATCTTGGCGGCAAAATACGTGCGCATCATCTTGCGTGAACCCGCGCGCGCGAAACAGCCCGTGCACCGCGCCCGACATTTCGGCACGATATACCGTACCAAACTCAAAGTAACGGATGGGCATTTCTCGATAGGAATGCAGATCGTTTTTGTAAAGCAGCACATGCCCCGGGCAGTTCATCGGCTTCACGCCAAATTCGCTCGTACGGCCTTCACCCTCGTCGACATTAAAGAAGTACATATCATCATGATAGTAATAGTAATGTCCCGACGTTTTCCACACGTCCGATTTATAGATGTGTGGGGTGATGACCTCATCGTAGCCACGGCGATAAAGTTCTTTGCGCAGCCATTCCTGCATGAGGCGCACGATGCGCGCACCCTTGGGCAAAAACAGCGGCAAACCCGGTCCCACTTCGTCAAGCATGGTATAAATTCCCAGTTCGCGGCCAAGTTTGCGATGATCGCGCTTTTCGGCTTCCTCTTGGGTAAACAGATAGGTCGCTAAATCTTTCGGGGAAAACCAGGCAGTGCCATAAATGCGTTGCAGCATTTCGCGTTCGGAATCACCGCGCCAGTAGGCACCGGCCACCTTGGTAAGTTTGTAGGCACCGATGGCTGCAGGGCTTGGCAGATGCGGCCCACGGCACAAATCAGCGAAGGCACCATGATGATAGACAGTAATGGTTTCGCCTTCGGGCAATTCGGAAAGCAATTCCAGCTTGAGCGCCTGATCGGCGAAGAGTTCTTGCGCCTGCGCGCGCGAAACAACCTGCCGCACGAAAGGCTCATCGGCGGCAATAATCTTATCCATTTCGGCTTCAATGGCCGCTAAATCGTCGGTTGAAAAACTACGGCCGACCGAAAAATCGTAATAGAAGCCATCCTCAATGGAAGGGCCAATAGCAACCTGAGCTGCAGGGAACAGCGTCAAAACAGCTTCCGCCATAATATGCGCCGTTGAATGGCGCAAAATGTCCAGTGCTTCAGGGCTTTTCTTCGTGATGACAGCAACGCTATCACCTTCAGCCACTTCGGCCGAAAGATCTACCAGGGTGCCATTTATGCTGCCGGCAAGCGCCGCCTTTGCAAGGCCTGCCCCAATCGAAGCGGCAACGCTGGCAATCGTCGCGCCTGCCTCCACTGCCTTTTTTGAGCCGTCGGGTAAAATGATTTCCATATCTTTTCCTTTCTGGTGCCGGATGCACACAAAGCATCTGCACAATTTTGTCTATTCATACAACAAGACCGCCTCATCGGCGGTCTTGCAAGTATGCTGGATATACTACTATCGAGCTTCTTGCCCCGCATCCTTTGCGGGATACGTATGCGCCTGCCGAGCCTGGTTAGGGGAAGCCGCTTTACGCGGCGACGTAGTCGATGTCTGCGTTCGCGGCGCCGCAGCATCACTCTGCTGCATACGTTGCTGGCCACGATTGCCCGCCGCACGCTGCGGTCGAGCGCCGCCGGCAGGGGTGGCGCAGTACGGGCACACCGTCCAGGAAGGTTCAAGCGCATGCCCACAGGTGCCGCAGAGGTTTTTTAAGCGCTGGTGGCAGTTGGGGCACAGCACATAATCGTTTTCAACAGGATAGCCACAGGTGGCACATTCCCCGTATTTCATAAGTTCACGCTGCTTTAAGGCCACTTCAAGCTCTTGTTCATCGCGATCGATTTGAAGAAGAGAAGGGCGCAGCAAGCAGTAGGCGATAACGCCGATAAGGGGCACGAGGGCAACGACGGCCCAGATGTACCATACGGCACCGCGCTGGTAAGCATCGCGCACAACCCAGACGATGGAAAGCACATAGAGCACGACCAACATAGCAACAACCACCATGAAGGCGGATTGTAGTTGGGGTGTCCACAATTGGGACAGCAGTTCGTTCATTTCAACCTCATTCTCAGTATGCTTGTCAACATCATGTTCACGTCGCGACGCAAGAGGGCGCGTGAATTGAAACGCTCACTATTGTAGCAAATATGCCCGCCTGCGCAAAACAACTACGCTATTTCTGCAAGCTGTACCTTGATGCGCGCAAGCTTATCAGCCATTTCATCGCGCTTCGCCGTATCTTTGGCCACAATTTCGGGTGCCGCTTTTGCCAAAAATCCAGCGTTGGAAAGCTTTTTGTCCAGCTTCGCCACATCAAGGGCAAGGGTTTTTTGTTCCTTTTCCAAGCGTTGGCGCTCAAGAGCAAAATCAACCAAACCGGAAAGTTTAACGTAGATTTCAAGGCCCGCCGCAAGCACAACGCTTGATTCGGCCGGCTTTACCACCGCTTCCCCGATTTCAAGTTCGCCCACATTGGCCAGCGCAAGCAGCAAGGCGCGCTGCCCTTCTAGCAGCGTGGCATCCGCACCAGCGGCTTTCACAGCAACGCACATTTGAGTTTTTGGCGAAAGGCCGTAGCGGCTGCGCACGGCGCGCACCGCCGAAACCGTTTCTGTTACCAAAGTTATGGCGCGCTCGGCCGCAGGGTCGCTATAGCGCGAGAGCGCTTCGGCATCGGGCCACGCGGCAGCTATCAGGTAGGGCACCTCTTTTGCGCCCGGCAGTTCCTGATATATTTCCTCGGTCACAAAGGGCATGATGGGATGCAGCAGGCGCACGGCTGTGTCAAGCACGAAGACAAGGTTGCGCTGGCAGGCCAAGCGGTCGGCCCCTCTACCCTGCAGGCGACTTTTGGAAAACTCGATATACCAATCGCAAAATTCGTTCCAGAAAAATGCGTAGAGTTCGCGGGTGATTTCGCCAAATTCATAGGAATCAAACGCCGCATCCAGCCGGGCGACCAATCCGGCCAAGCGCGAGAAAATCCACTTGTCAGCAGGCGTGGTAGGTTCGGGGGCACCCGGCGTATACCCTTCAAGGTTCATCATCACAAAGCGCGCCGCATTGCGAATTTTATTGGCGAAGTTGCGGCTGCTTTCCAGCTTCGCTTCGTTAAATTTCAAATCTTGTGCGCCCGTCACCTGCATCAACAGGCCAAAGCGCATGCCATCAGCGCCGTAATCTTCCATCAGACGCACAGGGTTGACACCATTGCCGCGGCTTTTTGACATCGGCTTGCCATCAGCCGCCATAACCGTCGGGTGAATAATGACATCCTGAAACGGGATTTCCTTGCAGAAATACATCGAAGCCATCACCATGCGCGCAACCCACAAGCCCATAATATCGCGCGCCGTAGAAAGCATTTGCGTGGGATACGCCGCCACCATTTCAGGGGCTGCCATGCCCGCTTCGGTCCAGCCCATCGTGGCAAAGGGCCACATCTGCGAAGAAAACCAGGTGTCAAGCACGTCATCATCTTGGCGAACCGGCGCACCACAGGTGGGACACAGCGCAATATCTTTTACGCTGGCATCTTCCCAGCCACACTCATCGCAATAAAACATAGGGATCCGATGGCCCCACCACAGCTGACGCGAAATACACCAATCCTTCAGGTTTTCCATCCAGTCCAGATACACCTGCTTCCAGCGCGCAGGATAAAAGGCCACGCTATCATCTTCAACCACACGCGCCGCATCAACTTTAAGGCGGTCAACAGCCACAAACCACTGTTCGGAAAGCCAGGGTTCAAGTTTTGTGTGGCAGCGATAGCAGGTCATGACCGCATGGTCGTGATCTTCAACGTGATCGAGCAGCCCCAGTGCGTCAAAGGCGGCAACAACGGCCTCGCGCGCTTCATCGCGCGTCATGCCGCTGTAGGTGCCGTAGCCTTCAACCACGTGCGCGGTTTCATCGAAAATATTGATTTTCTCCAGGCCGTTGCGCTCCCCCATAGCGAAGTCATTGGGGTCATGAGCAGGTGTAACCTTTACAAAGCCCGTGCCAAACTCGGCATCGACATGGTAATCGGAAAAAATAGGAATCTCGCGGTTTACAAGGGGAAGCATAACCGTTTTACCCACCAACGCCGCCGCACGCGCATCTTTGGGGCTTACCGCCACGCCAGTATCGCCCAGCATGGTTTCAGGGCGCGTCGTGGCAACCACCAGGTAATCTTTGCCTTCAAACGCTTCGGTCAAAGGATAGCGCAGATACCACAGCTTACCGGATTCATCAACGTATTCGGCTTCATCATCGGCGATGGCCGTGGTGCAAGAAGGGCACCAATTGACGATGCGACGACCACGATACACCAAATCATCGTGATACCAATCCACGAACACCTTGCGTACCGCCGTCACATAATCGGGGTCAAGTGTGAAATGCTCTTCATCAAAATCGGCACTGCAACCCATCGAATACACCTGGTTAACGATGGTGGTGCCGTATTCCTGACGCCAATCATAGCAGGCATCAATAAATTTTTCACGGCCTATTTCCAGGCGCGAAATGCCCTGTTCGGCCAGGCGTTTGTCCACCTTTGTTTGCGTGGATATGCCCGCGTGGTCCGTGCCTAAAATCCAGTGTGTTTTATAGCCCTGCATGCGAGCGCGGCGAATGCAGGTATCTTGAATGGTATCGTTGAGTGCGTGACCCATGTGCAGCACGCCAGTGATATTGGGAGGCGGAATAACGATGGTGTAACTTTCGCCCGCGTGCTTGCCAAAGCCCGGCGTGCGATGGAAATAGCCTGCCTCATACCACGCCTTCATTAAAGGCTGTTCATGGGCGGCAAAATCGTAATCGATCTTCTTTTTTTCTTCGGCCATGTCTGCTGTGCCCTTTCCCAAAACGAAGCTTCAAACGCCGCATCCGTACCGCCGCGTACGCTCTCATAAAAAAGTCGCCGCCGGGATAAGCGACGGCGACCAGGCTTAACACAAAATACTACGCGCTTTGTAGCGCGGCATGCCCCGCGCGTTTGCCCGTCTCAATCTTCGGGGTCGTTTCCCCTTTAATGTCGCTTGCACTTACGTTAACCTGACTTGCCCCTTCGGTTTCGGGCAAATCATACATGACATCAAGCAGCACCCGTTCCATGATAGAGCGCAGGCCACGCGCGCCCGTACCGTGCACCACCGCTTCGCTGGCAATTTCATCAAGCGCTTCGGGCTCAAACACCAGCGTCGATTCCTCGAATTCAAACATGCGCGTGTATTGCTTGACCAGCGCATTTTTCGGTTCGGTCAAAATACGCACAAGATCTTCCTGCGAAAGTTCTTGTAAGGAAGTCACCACGGGAATGCGCCCCACAAATTCAGGGATCATGCCATATTTGTTCAAATCTTCGGGCAACACCTTGGCCAAAAGTTCCGCTTCATCCTGCTTTTTATTCACGGGTACCTCGGCGTTGAAGCCCAGGCCATGCTTGCCGATGCGCTGGGCAATGATGTCGGCCAGCCCCACAAACGCGCCCCCCAAAATAAACAGGATATTCGTGGTGTCGATGGGTATAAGTTCTTGCTGCGGGTGTTTGCGACCGCCCTGTGGCGGCACGCTGGCTTCACAGCCTTCCACAATTTTCAACAGGGATTGCTGCACGCCTTCGCCGGAAACATCGCGCGTGATAGAAAGATTTTCAGCCTTGCGGGCAATCTTGTCGATTTCGTCGATGTAGATAATGCCGATTTCGGCACGTCCAATATCAAAATCTGCCGCCGTTATAAGCTTGAGCAAGATGTTTTCCACATCTTCGCCCACATAGCCCGCTTCGGTCAGTGTCGTGGCATCGGCGATGGCAAAGGGCACCTGCAAGGTGCGCGCGAGCGTTTGCGCCAGCAGCGTTTTGCCCGACCCAGTAGGCCCGAGCAACATGATATTGCTCTTGGCAAGCTCGACATCGTCATCGCTTATATCCGCCCCTAAGCTGATGCGCTTATAGTGGTTGTATACCGCCACTGACAAGGCCTTTTTCGCTTCTTCCTGCCCCACAACATGGGCGGAAAGCTGGGCATAGAGTTCGTGGGGCGTGGGCAGATTTTCCAAAACCTCAGCGGGCTCAGGTTCGCCTTCAGCGCCTGCGGCTTCAGAGGAGGCCAAACTCATGGCCCCATCTGTTTCAGCCAAAAGCCTGGCAAACTCATCGGCACCGAAGGGATTTTTTCCGCTTACATGGGCAGCTGTGGACATATCAAAATAATCGTCGGAAAGATCGACGCCCACATCGCGCATCATGGCTTCGACGCAAATCGAAAGACACTCGTCGCAAATATAAACACCGGTGGGCCCAGAAATCATCGCCTCAACTTGATCGGGCGTCTTGCCGCAAAAGGTGCAGACAATATTTTCAGCATCCACGTCATCGCTGGGTGCAGCTTTACGATCGGTCATCAGTTGCTCTTTTTCGTTTTGTCATCGTCTTCGGCAGGTGTGTATTTTGAAACGATACGATCGACCAAGCCGTAGGCAAGCGCCTCTTCGGCGCTCATGTAATTGTCGCGTTCGGTATCGCGCTGGATGGTTTCTAAATCCTGCCCGGTATTATCGGCCAAAATTTTGTTGAGGCGCTGGCGGGTTTTCAGCATGAAATCGGCCACAATGGCAATTTCGGTCTGCTGCCCCTGCGCACCGCCAGAAGGCTGATGGATAAGCACCATGGAATTAGGGAGCACAAGACGCTTGCCCTTGGCGCCCGCTGAAAGCAGCACGGCCGCCATCGAAGCGCATTCACCGATGCAGATGGTCGAAACATCGCACTTGATGAAATCCATCGTATCCAAAATGGCAAGACCAGCCGTAACCGACCCGCCCGGCGAATTGATGTAGAGGGAAATATCTTTTTCCGGATCAGCACTTTGCAGATGTAAAAGCTGCGCCACCACAGAATTGGCAACCTGATCATCGATCGCTTCGCCCAAAAAGACAATGCGCTCGTTTAACAGGCGCGAATAGATGTCGTAGCTGCGCTCTCCACGAGGTGACTGTTCGATAACGTAGGGTATGAGTGCGGCAGTGGTGGGATTTTGATACATTAAGACCTCGATTCTGGGGCGAGCCTACAAGACCCGCCCTAACTCATCTACCTTCAATGACGCCAACGCGCCTTATTGCGCTGCTGCTTCTTTTTTAGCGGCAGTTTTTTTAGTTGCAGCCTTTTTTGCCGGCTTCTTTTCGGCAGGCTCTGCTTCGTCAGCAGCCGCTTCCTCTTTGGCAGCCGTCTTCTTGGCAGCAGCCTTCTTCTTCGGCTTGGCATCGGCCGCTTCAGGATCGGTCACGATGGCGTTTTCCATAAGTTCCATCGCAGCACGGGTGCGCATCATGGAACGACGCAGCATATGCATTTGGCCAGTAGCACGCCATTCGGCTTCAAGGGCAGCCGGATCTTCCGCCCCCGATTTTGCAAATTCAGCGGAAAGCTCTTCGTCAGTGATAACGTAGCCCGCATGGCGCGCCCACGCATCAAGCGCCATATCCTGAGCGGTCACATCGGCGGCCTGCTTCTTCACATCTTCCTTGAACTGATCAGGGGTGATGCCCTGCTGCGCCAAATAGGCGTCAAAGGTGATCGATTGCTGCTGCAGCTGCTGGAAGAAGTTTTGCAGCAAGTTGCGCTCTTCGCCTTCGCACAGCGCTTCGGGCACTTCGCCCTCAAGGCGTTCTTGCAGCCCGTAGAGGCACTGGTTTTCCTTCATCTGCGGAAGAACTTCCTTCTTCTGGTTTTCGATGGTTTCGACGATGCGACCCTTCAATTCGTCGAGGCTTTCAAAGCCGCAGGTTTCCGTCGCCCACTTTTCATCCACTTCAGGCAGGATTTTCGTCTTTACCACTTCAACGGTAACGCTAAAGCTAAGCGTGGAGGCTTTGTCACCTAAGCCGGTTGCCATCATAGAAGGCTCGGCGGTCATATCCAGGGTGAATTCTTTGTTCTGACCCTTTTTCATGCCGATCAATTCGGTATCAAAACCGGTCGGGAACAGGCCTTTGCCCACTTCGTAGAGACGTTTTTCGGCAGCGAGCGATTCGATTTCTTCGCCGCTTTCATCTTTGACACTCATCGTGATTTCAACGAAGCTGTCTTCCTTCACTTTGCTGGCAGCGCTCGCGTCTTTGAATTCGTGATAGTATTCGCGCAGCTGGTCAAGCTGTTCGGCCACTTCTACTTCGTTGGCCTTTTCCGAAGGAAGCACCACTTCAACGGGCTCATAATTGCTCAGGGTAAATTCCGGAGCGCAGGTAAGGGTAACATCGTAGGTAAAGGGCTCATCGGCTTGCGCCATCAAATCTTCGCCAAACTGGGGCTGATCGATGGGGAATAAATCCTGCTCATCAAGGGCGAGCGGATAGCTTTGATTCAAGATATCCTCGGTGACGGTAGCCACAACTGCCGAAGCACCCAAGGCATTGTCGATAACGGGACGCGGCGCTTTGCCAGGACGAAAACCAGGGAACTTGTACTTATGCGCAAAATCCTTGTACGTTTTCTTGATACGCGTATTCACATCTTCCGCTTCAATGGTAACCGTCAATTTCTTCTGGTTATCCTTAAGGGCCTCAACTTGGGTTTTCACGTAAACTTCCTCCATCTAGTGTCTTCGCGTTGCGCATAAATCTGGTGCGGGTGAAAGGACTTGAACCTTCACGGGTTGCCCCACCAGAACCTAAATCTGGCGCGTCTGCCAATTCCGCCACACCCGCATGCTGTAGCTGAACATGCCCTGTCCGGGCAGTAACTTGTCAATGATAACAAACCTGGCCGTTCTGTACAGTGAAAAGTGACCCCAACTAAAAGAATGTGGGTAAGATGAACACATTTAGCACGCCTTTAGTGCCCAAGCGTCGCCCGCGCTCACTTCCCCACCCTGCTAGCAAACGGCAAAACACTAATCAAGAGCAACCGCACACAACCCGTTTTCGCCTTCGCTAACCACGATGTCATCCAAGCTTTTCACATACTGCTTGAATTGCGAAAACCCTGAATCGCGCACCTTGAAGCCCTTGTATTCGTTTTTGACCTTTTTGCCCAGCACCGCCAAATCGATGCCCGCCCTGCCTGCCGCCACCACCGTGCGCCTGATGAAGGCGGAAGGATCTTCTTCGGCAACCTGCGCATCGTTGAGCGCCACATAAAGCGTGTTGCCTTCCTTGATGGTTTGCACACGCGGAAATTCTTCGAGCAAGCGGGAAAGCAGGCTGTAACCATAGCTGCGCACATCGAAATCGGGGTAGCGTTTCACCAGGCGACTGCCCACTTCACCCAAGCCGGTTTCCTTGTTGTTGTTCTGATTGTCCAGAATAATCTTCACAACGGCGCTCTCGATTTTTTCCGGAGGAACCGTTTGTGGGCCTTCCGCCGCATCCTCTTTCGCTGCGCGACGCGGTTCTTCCTTGCCCAGCGCCGCTTCTTCCATCAACAGATTAAGCACGGTGAAGATGTCGCAGGCCTTACGAAACGGTTGCGGCGTTTTCTTTTCGCCCATGCCGATAACGGTCAGGCCGCTTTCGCGAATACGACTGGCCAACTTCGTGAAATCGCTATCGCTTGAAACGAGGCAGAAGCCCTCGACGGAATTCGTGTAAAGAATGTCCATGGCATCGATAATCATGGCGGAATCCGTGGCGTTTTTGCCCTGGGTGTAGCCGAATTGCTGGATGGGTGTGATGGAAGAAGTGAGCAGCTCATCTTTCCATTTACCATTTTGCGTGTTTGTCCAGTCACCATAGATGCGCTTGTAAGTGACGGTGCCGTATTTGGAAAGTTCTTCCAGTATCGGCTTTATATATTTCGCTGAAACGTTATCAGCGTCGATCAGCAGTGCGAATCGTTTATCCACCGCGTGCTCCTTTTTGTGCGGATCCATTGTTGTGAAATCCATTGTGACACATGCAGG
>JAVVPE010000010.1:0-40064 GCA_036655915.1 Raoultibacter sp. | reverse complement strand
CTTACCGCTTAGCACTAATAACCCCCAGCTGCTTTTGCGCCTGGGGGTTATTTTGTGGCGCAAGGAGCACAAGGGACTTAAGGCGTAGCGTGCACTGGACGCCCCAAGCAGGAATGGAAGATGGATGCTTTCCGCTTCCCTAAAAAGCATGCGACCTTTTGGGGAATCATGGGTGGGCACTAGCGTGGCCTGGATGCCACCCATCAAAACCTTGTTTCCAGCGAACAGCTAGAGGTAACATCTGGGCCAAATTATGTCGCATTTGGCGACCCGGCAGCCCAAACGGGCTTGGTTTTTTACCCTGGCGCGAAAGTCGAATACACCGCTTACGCGCCCCTTATGCGCGAACTTTCTGCAAAAGGGTATGTGTGCATTGTTGTGGAAATGCCCTTTAACCTGGCATTTTTTGGCATTGATACCGCAACTGGCGCAATGGACGCCTTCCCCGCCGTCACTTCGTGGTGGATCGGCGGGCATTCCCTGGGCGGATCCATGGCCGCACAATATGCTTTCGCCCACACCGATACCCTCAGTGGCCTGGTTTTGCTGGGCGCCTATTCGGCCAGCGAACTTATGGATGCAGCCATGCGAGCCCCGCAATAAACCTGCGGCAATTAGCAGGGCAACTCTTCGATGCGCATGTCGCTGACGCGGCCATCACAAAGGGTCAGTTTGGCAACTGAGGGCTTTGATCCGCCGCGGGGGTAGGCAACGCTGCCCGGGCAGATAAGCGCTTGGGTGGATCCGGCATCCGCGCCGGTTAAAATTGCGGGCACGTGCGTGTGCCCATACACGCCGATCTGGGGCAAGGGGTCGCCCGGGTGTACCGGACCAGCACCTTTTAACGCCGCCTGAATATCTTGCAGGTAGTGTGCCACGATGAAGCGCACGCCTTCGATAACGGGCAGCGCAAACTGCCCAACCGCTTCGCCATATTCGGCGTAATCGTTATTGCCTAACACCGCGTATACCGGCGCAATCGTTTCCAGCTCGCGTAAAATGCGGGTCGCGCCAATGTCGCCCGCATGGATAAGGTAATCGCATTCTTCCAGCGCCGCAAACACCGCAACCGGCAAACGCCCATGCGTATCAGAAAGTATGCCCACCGTTTTTGCCGCGCTACCCACTGGCTTATTCATGTTTAACCTTCTTCGAAAAGATCGAGTAATTCTTGGTGGCTGTGAATGTCAAGCTTTGTATACACATGCTTCACGTGCGCCTTCACCGTATCGCGTGAAACCACCAGCTTTTCCTGGACATACCTGCGATTGCGCCCTTTTGCCAGCAGCTCAAACACCTCACGCTCACGGGGAGGGGGTACTTGACTAGTCGCTCCCGGCTATCTCGTTAATCCATGCGTTGACGATTTCTGTTGCCTCGCTCAGCGATATGCTGAGATTGCATGATTTGGCGGCTTCAGCAAAATCCTCTTCCCAGTGCGGATAGGGCACCACTTTGGCGGGAAGATACCGAGGAGTTCTTGCAAGCACTTTTGCTTCATTGGCGCGTGCGGTGAAGATGTCGTTCACGGCGGATTCGATTTCGCTATTTGAGGGTGTTCCGTCGGCTTCAATGAGACTTTTAATCAGCACGAGGTCCACAACATCTCGAGCACGATAGTTCACATACTCTGGGGGATTGTGCGGATCAGTTGCCCCATGAATCTTTTGAGCAATCTGATAACTCATCGCCATCCCAACTAAATAATCAGGAGAAGGAAGTCCTAGTGGTGCTAAATTTGGCGCTCTAAAAACTTCCTGCGTGGATCCGGCGCGTCCTTCGTCTGGCGAAATCTCTACCACCACCCGTCTCCAGGTTTGGCCCCTAATGGATAGCACTATTTCAAATCTTCGTGGTTTAATAATTTTGGCAGGAGTGTTTATCGTCTCAATTTCTGTGCGAGAGAAAGCTAGGGTGCCCCAGTTTATCTGAAGCTCCGCGTCCAACAAATTTATGAAGTTGTCGATGTCGCCATTAATAATGCCGTCAACATCACCGGTGGCTCTAGCTGCGAGCCCCAGTTTATGTTGGAGAAGTGTGCCCCCTTTAAGCAAGAATCTGCTTTTCCCATCCGCATCAATAACGCTTTGGAGTTTAGCGGCGATTACCGTTGAGGCCACTAGCCATGCAAGGTGTCCAGATCTTGCGGGATCAATTTCTGATTCTATGCGCGAAATCCAAGAATCCAGAACGCTGCGGTTTCTGGGCGCTTTATCCTTTGGCTTTACTCTGCCCAGGTTTGAAACGATATCATTATTGCTTTTCATTCCTGGAATCCAATCTATTTATGAGGCGATCGGCTTCGTCTTTAGATAGCATGCCTCGTGAACGACCGTTTTTAATTGCCTGGCGAATAAGGTAAGACTGCAACCCTCGGTCAATGCATTGTTCAATAGTCAGAGATAGTTTTGTGATGGGCATTTGTTCCCACCAGCCTACTTGAGATTCTGTTATGTTCTGGTGATGCACGATGACGTTTTTTCCACCAGCTTTGTTGATACGATGACCCTTGGGAACTGTCGCATGAATTTGTGTTGGATTAACATCGGAAACACCCCATGCATCGAGCGCGGTGTCGTGTGAAAGCACGGCCTTTTCTGCGTCAGTCCAAAGAAGGGCTAGATGCATTGCGTCATGTGGTGTTGCCGGAATTTGAGGTATGCGATATATTCCGCGAAATATCCGATCGATGCGATCGTTTTTAACGAGGTAGGTAAGCGAAGGTCGAGATACGCCAAACTCCTCAGCCTGGCTTGTAGTTACATAGCCATGCTGGTCAATAGCAATCTCTCGTAGCTTTTCTATGTCAGTAACTGTTTGCATCATGCAAATATGTTAAACCAGCTTTAACATATTTGCAATGGCGAAGGGAAAGCTACCTGTTTATTACTTGTATCTGCAGGCCTTCCATGATGTCGAGGCATTTTTCGTTGAGGACGGCGTCGAAGGATGCGGTGCAGGCGGCGTCCACTATCACGGGCACTTCGGGGCAGGCGGTTTTTGCGATGACGGCGTTGGATATAACGCAAATATTGGAAACCAGGCCAACCAGCTCGATTGACGTAAACGGCAGCTTGTTTACCACTGCGGCGGCATTTTGAGCGCACGCCAGCCACTCAAACAGGCTCACCGACCCAAATGCAGGCTTCAAAAACACGGGGTCGCCCTCCTGGAAGGCGCGCGCCACCTGGCCATACAAATTGTGGCCGGGCGATCCTGCCAAGCAGTGGGCAACGGGCAGGTGTTCGCCTTCCTGCGTTGTAAGGTAATCGGCTTGGTGTGTATCAAAGGTGAAAGCAACTTTATCGCCCGCCGCACGATAGGCCGCAATTTTTGCCGCGATAGGCGCATCAAGGTTTTCTGCACCAGGAAACCCCAGCGACCCATCCACGAAATCATTTTGGTAATCAACCACCAGCAACAGGCGCTTCATTACAGCATCATCTTTCGCGCTTTTTCCATCTGCGCCGCAACATCCATCCCTACGATGTCGAGCCCTTCGGCCGCCACAAGGCGCACTTGGGGGATGCCAAACATGCGCGCCAGGCCACACACATAATCGTAGCCGTAGTTGGCGCCCTCCAAAAAGCCGCCGCAGGTGGTAATGTAGGTGAGCGCCTTCGCCTTGCATTGGCCAATGCACTCCCCTTCGCTGGTGTATACAAACGGAATATTGCACACCGAAACGTGCTCAAAATACACCTTGAGCGCCGCAGGGAAGGATTGATCCCAATAGGGGGCGCCAATGACGATTTCGTCGGCATCGGCAAACTGGTGCGACAGGCTGAACAGCGCGTCATCGTAGGTTTTCGTGCGCTCAAAAGTCGAGCGAGCCTCCAACAGAGCACCCGTGAACGGCGGCAGATTCAGCGTGGTCAAATCAACTTCGACCACCCCTTGGCGCGTGCTTAAAAACTCGCGGCATAAGCTGAGCGTACGCGAAGCCTCGCCGCGCATACAGGCATTGACAAAAAGTGTTGTTGACATGCGGTTATTCCTCATTTTCTTTCAAGATGTCGAGCGCGCATCTATAGCCGCCCGTTCCGTAGTTGAGCGATTTTGAAACGCGTGCAATCGTCGTGGCCGAAGCGCCTGTCGTGTGCTCGATGGCGGTGTAAGGCCTGCCCGCATCAAGCAGGCGCGCCACCGAAAGCCGCTGCGACGTTTCCTTTATTTCGCGAATGGTGAACAAATCTTCAAGCAGTGCAAAAATCGCATCCTCGTTATCGATGGAGGCGAAAACACGCAACAGGTCATCGACTTCTTTTGTGCGCAAATCGTCCATTATTTTCCTATCCTCATCAGGCCGTATTCAATTGAATCGACCAGGGCGTTCCACGACGCTTCTATGATATTTTCCGAAACGCCGATGGTGCCCCAGGTTTCGCCCGCGTCGCGCGTTGTTATCATGACGCGCGTTATGGCGTTCGTTCCCACGTTTTCATCCAGAATGCGCACCTTATAATCGATCAGCTCCATGGCTGCCACCTGCGGATACGATTCCGAAATGGCCGCCCGCAGCGCCGTATCCAAAGCGCCTACGGGGCCGGCGCCTTCGCCCGTTGCCACAAAGCGCTTGTCGCCCACGTGAATCTTGATGGTCGCTTCACTTTGCGCATCCTTCGCGCGCGCGCCGGTGTCTTCCTTATCATCCACAATCACGCGGAAACTTTCCAGCGTGAAGTGCGGCCGGAAATTACCCGTATGCGTATGCAGCAGCACAGCAAGCGACCCATCAGCGGTTTCATAGGTAAAGCCGTCTTTTTCGCGCTGCTTTATATCGTCCAGGATCGTTTGCGTCAAAGCCGAATCGCACTCCAGTTCAACGCCCAAGCTGTGCGCCTTAGACACCAGCGAAGCCTTACCCGCCAGCTCGCTTATCAGCATCCGCGCCGTGTTACCCACGCTGCCCGGCCGCGCATGTTCGTAAGCCTGCGGAAACCGCGCGATGGCACTGGCGTGCAAACCACCCTTGTGCGCGAAGGCCGAAGCGCCTGTATACGGCCAGTGCGCAGGCAAGGCCATGTTGCAGGTTTCCGCCACGAACTGGGCGGTACCCGTAAGCTGTGTCAAATTTTCAGCGCCCACACAGGTGCAGCCCATCTTCAGTTCAAGATCGGCGATGACCGTCAGCAAATCGGCGTTGCCCACGCGTTCGCCGTAGCCGTTGATGGTGCCCTGCACCGCCACGCAGCCACAGCGCACCGCCGCCAAGGTGTTGGCCACGCCGCAGCCGGCATCATTGTGGCAGTGGATGCCAAAGGCCTGATGGGGGAAGCGTTCCACCGTTGCAGCCACAATTTCGGCCACCTGAAAAGGCAGGGCACCGCCGTTTGTTTCGCATAAGTCAATGGAATCGGCACCGGCCGCGCTGGCCGCTTCAATGCAGCGCAGCGCGTAGGCGGCGTTAGCCTGATAGCCGTCGAAATAGTGTTCGGCGTCAAAAACAACGCGCACGCCAGCCGCCTTCAGGTGCGCAACAGACGCGCTAATCATGCGCAAGTTTTCTTCAAGCGTGGCCTGCAGGGCATGGCTTACCTGGGCATCCCACGTTTTGCCGACGATGGCCACAACGGGCGCGCGTGAAGCCAACAAATTTGCCAGCCCCACATCGTCGGCTGCTGCCACATCTTTTTTGCAGGTTGCCCCAAACGCCACGATGCGCGCATGCTGCAAGGGAATTTCGGCAACGCGCTGGAAAAAGGCGATGTCTTTCGGGTTCGACGCAGGAAACCCACCTTCGATAAAGTCGATGCCAAAGGCATCAAGGCGCGCCACGATGCGCAGCTTGTCTTCCAGGGAAAGCGTGATGCCTTCGCACTGTTCGCCATCGCGCAGCGTGCAATCATAGGTGAATATCCGCGTCACACAATTCCTTTCCAACAGCACAGCCGCGGGCGACCCCGAGCCGGGGCAGGTGGCTCGCCCCCGGCGGGCAGCCCTGGGCGACCCCTAAATTTCGGTCAGCCAGTCTTCGTATTCAGCGATGTGGCCGTATACCACATCAAAGAAGCGATCTTGCAGCGCGCGCGTCAGGGCGCCGGGCTTGCCCACTTCGCGGCCATCGACGCTGCCAATCGGCGTCAGTTCTGCGGCCGATCCGGTCATGAACACTTCATCGGCCACATACAAATCCGAGCGCGTCAGGCTTTCTTCAACCGCGGGAATATCCAGGTCATCGGCCAGGCACAGCACGGTGTCACGCGTGATGCCTTCCAGCAGACCATCGGAAAGGGGCGGCGTGGAAAGCACGCCATCGCGCACGATAAACAGGTTTTCGCCCGTGCCTTCACACACAAGCCCCGCTTCGTTGAGCATGATAGCTTCCGCATAGCCGTGGCTTTTCGCTTCAAGCTTGGCCAAAATGGAATTCATGTACGACGCCGAAGATTTCACCGCCGGCGGAATGGCGTTGTTAGAACGCTGGCGCCACGAAGAAACCCCTACCGCCACGCCGTTTTCCAGCGCGTCGGGTCCCAAATAAGCATCCCAAGGCCACACGGCAATGGCCACATCCACCGTCGAACCGGTCGGATCCACGCCCATCACGCCATACCCGCGATACACCAGCGGGCGAATATAGCAGCTGGGAAGATTGTTTCTGCGAATAAGATCCAGGGTGGCCGCGCACAGTTCGTCCACCGAATACGGCAAATCGATCAGCGCGATTTTGCAGCTGCGATGCAGGCGTTCCATGTGATCGCGCAGGCGGAAAATGAAGCTTTTATCGGAATCGGGATCCTTGTAGCAGCGAATACCCTCAAACACCGCCGACCCGTAATGTAAGGAATGGGAAAGCACGTGCGTCGTGGCATCCGCCCACGGAATTACGCTGCCATTTTTCCAAATATATTCGACCTCTGCCAATTCTGCCATCGTTTCAGCATCCTTTCCTTCTGCTTCGACCCGCCGCACTGCTCTTGATAAGTTTCACCATTGTACTGCAATGCGCTAAAGTGCGCGTCCTTAACCGGTGGGCGCGCCAATTTTCAACGAAGTGTACAATTGACGCTCCCCACGCCTAAAGGCGAGGAATTCTTCCTTCATAGCTGGTGGCCTTCCCCTCCCTACGGAAGGGGGCTGGTCTTACACCTATTCTTGGGTTACTCATAAAAAATACGTCAAATAATTAGTAGTATAATGGGTACTAATGGTATGCTAAAAGTACGAAATGCATATACTATGAGGGAGGAGTAAGGAAATGAGTGTGAAGGCTATGCAAAAACCGACCTTCGATCGTGACCAAATAGTACCTGCAACCACTGCAAGTAAAAAATTCGCCGCTGTCCGCCAAAAGGCAAAACTAATGCCTCAATTTATCTCCGATCATAATGAGATTAGTACAGTGGTCCTGGACTACACTGCTTACGAAAAAATGTTTATAGAATTGAACCTTTTACGGGAGCAGCAATTCTATTCCACCGCAGCAAATCGAATAAAAGAGGGAGATCAAAACCCTAGTCGAGCTAGTAAAAGCTTAAGAGAAGTGATGGGGGAAGAAGAATATAAAGAGTATCAACTGTTAGACCCTCACGCGATTGCGGATGAGGATTTGTTCGAATGAATCCAAAATTTCAGATTGAGTTTTACAACGATGAAGCAGAAAAAGAGTATCGTAAACTGGATGGTTCGATAAAGAAGCTTGTCAATGTTGGGCTGAAAAAGCTTGAAGAGAGAGCTGATGAGATTGGAAAAGAGCTGCACGGCCCACTGTTTGGATGTAAGGAACTGAAATACCTCAAGCATGGTATTCGAGTCATTTTTCGCCTTGTTGATGGTATCGTTCAAGTAGTTGAGATCATTGCGATTGGCGCACGAAAAGACGACGAAGTTTTTGAGACTGCCGAAAATCGATTAAAAAAGTAGCGAACGCATTAATGAACGAGGTCGGTTCTTTTTGAGCCGGCTTTTTGTATCCATACTTGCATAGCGGCCAACAGGATGGAATCCTATAAGCCGCTTTTTTGTACGTGGTCGCTTGCAAATCTAAGCGCAACACTGGGGGATGCGTTAAGAAATTCAACCTACGCTATCAGATAAATTGAATTTATAAGAAACCTTGTTAGTGATGCCATTTGCTACTAAATCCTACCATCAAAAACAACATCAAGCAGATCTTGGTGGGAATGAACACTCATTTTTTCATAAATATGAGCGATGTGCGTCTTAGTAGTTCCCTCGGACAGAACAAGTCTATCCTGAATAACAGGCTTCGTGCGACCCTGGGCAAGCAGGAAGAGTACTTCTTCTTCTCGTGGAGATAGCCGATATTTTATTGCTAGCAATTCACAACGATTTTTCAAGTTGGCAACAATTGCTGCTCCATTGCTTTCGAGAGGAATTTCTGGCTCTCCCTCAATAGTATATTCATTAATATCTTCTAGCACGACAGTCTGGGGCAAGTCCTTTTTGTACAGCAATCGAGGGTGTACTGCCATAACGATAATAAGAAAAAACGATATGATTAAAACAACAGCTCCAGCAATTGTCGTATTGTTTTCCAGAAGATATATCCATCCAATTGAGCAAATACTGTACACCCCCATCCCGATACCTACAATTTTATAAGCAGGTATCGATAAATCCTTGATCGCGGACATTAAAATACTCCAGACAAGAATATGTGCATAAAATTCAATAGACATGATCGCAATAGACGAGACGATTGTCGTCTCGGTAAAAAATAAGAGCTGGATAATAGCCAACATAAATCCAGCAATCAGCACCAGGAAGGGAATTTGATAGCGAAAGCTAAGCGGTTCCTTCGTGGAAGATGAAAGCGTTGTTAGCGACAGCACCAACACCGCTATGCAAGCAGTTATCGTTTCCAAAATAGTAACTTCGGGACTTGATGTGAGAAAATCAATCCTAACATTTCCCCAAATGCCAATATTGCTTACGGCCCCGATGGCAACAAGCGCGATATTTGAAGCAACAAGCAAAACAAGCTGGTGTGTTTTCGCTCTCCCAGCCAACGCACAAGAAGGGGGTAAGGGCGGCTTACTTTTTTTGGCTACGCCAAGCGCAAGCATCGAAAAGAAGGGCAAGATGAAACAGATTGCAATTTGCATCGTTTCTGCAGTCTCAAAATTAAGCACCACAGCAATAACCTGTTCGAGCACCTGACTAACGGTAGTAATAATAATTGCCAAACGCATGCTATAGGATCGCGCGAGAAAAATATAAAATGTAGAGACAAACCAAATGTAACAAAAACCCATAATAAAAGACCCTACCGAGCCTACAACAAGTGGCAAAAAAAGAGTTTGATGGTGTGACATGGCAAACACAATAGTTCCCAAGCAGAGAAGAACTGGCATGACAAAAAAGAATATGTTGCTTCTATCGTCATAAAAGCGATAGAAAAAAATAAAGGAAAGGCTCGCAAAAATTCGCCCTAGGTGGTAAAGATATCGCGTGGTTTCATAGTCTGCATCAGTCGAAGCGGGTGAAAGAAAAGCAGCACTATACCCCACAATATTAACCCATACCCCAATCAGTACCAAGCCCCCGCAAACACCCCACAGGGCAACATATTTGCTACAGAAAATTCTTTTAATACATAGCAATTTGTGAGCTTTTTGCATAGTCCCTCCCAACCGACAACGAAAAGCTGCGCCCCTTGTGTATTTTTTATTTTATCCCCCAACAATAGAGCAGAGCCACTCTAGCACATCATCCGATTAAGACGATATTGCCTTCTATCTGGAATATCTTCCAAACCGCATGATGCGCAAAACGGAAAACCGGATAACCTCAAAATGACAGAGAAGTTCTTTGGTGCACTTTCCAGCGATCTTCTTTGCCGCTAAAGCGCACAAAGGGATGCGCAAATCTTTAGAAAGGGGAGCAAATGCCACACGTAAAAGAACAGGATGTGTCCAGACGCGATTTCTTTAAAGGAGCTGGCGTGGCCGCAGCAGGTGCGGCAATCGCAACATCGGGCCTTGGGTTAACGGGGTGCTCAAACGGAACAAGTGCGAGTGCCACCAAGGAAAAATGGGATCAAGAAACTGAAGTTGTTGTCGTAGGATTTGGCGGAGCTGGAGCTTGCGCAGCAATCGCTGCCGCCGACGCAGGTTCACAGGTCATTGTGCTCGAAAAAAATCCAGAAGATAAACACCTTTGCAATACCGTCATGTCGGGAGGCATTTTTCACTCCCCCGACAAAGATGGCGACCCAGAAGCTCTCAAGCAGTATTTACTGGCAATGTTTAGCGGCGAAGACCTTCCCACAAAGACGGAAGGCGAACAGTCTCCCTTATTCGTGGAAAGTATTGTAGAAAAATTTGCCAAATATGAACCACTCAATGTTGAGTTTATGCAAAGCCTTGACCCTGACTACAAGGTTATCGAGCGCGGCGGGGCTGCCTTCGCAAAATTCCCTGGAGCAAAGGAGAGCAAGTATAAAAGCTACAACAGCAGCTATGGCAAATCGGCAACAGGCCCCGATTTTCCAACTCTCGACATGCCCAAAGAGGATACCGCTGCAGGACTAGCTTTCTTCAATTGTCTCAAAACAGGAATTGCCGACCGCTCTGACAAAATAACAATTTCCTATGAAATGCCCGGCAAAAGCCTCATAAAGAACGAAGCCGGAGAGATAATTGGCATTATTGCCACTCAAGGAGATAAAGAAGTCCGCATAAAAGCGAAAAAGGCAGTTATTTTAACTACCGGCGGCTATGAATACAACGAAGAAATGCGTCGAGCCTTTCTTGAAGGGCCAGGCATCACCGGCTGGGCATTTTATGGCACTCTTTCAAATGAGGGAGATGGCATACAAATGGGTTGCGAAGTTGGCGCACAACTGGCAAAGGTTGGCAAAGCAGCCTCCCGGCTCATCTGGTCGTGTCCAGATGTTAAGGTTGGTGCAATGAACGTTGGATCGATTACTGACTCTGTTGGCGGCGCAGGCACCATTGTTGTCAACGCAGAGGGCAAACGATTTATGGACGAAACACTTATCACTAAAGATCCTAGCCGCTATTTTTCTTATAAAAATGCAGTACACATGGATATTCTTACCCTTGAATACCCAAATGATCCTTCCTACATGATTATCGATGAAACAAAACGACTACAGGGATCCCTACTAAACCTCTCGATGTCAACGTGTGGGTTTGGGGTTATTCCTTGGGATAAAAAGAACCAGACAGCTGTCGATAAGGGCTGGCTTATCAAGGCGGACAGCATTGAAGAGCTCGCACAAAAGATTCGAGATTCCCACGACCTTAACAAAGGCAGGATGAATCCCGAAACTCTTAAGGAAACAATGTCCCAATATCAAAAAATTGTCGATACTGGCGTCGATGAGGAATTTGGCCGTATAAGTGCTACAAAGAGCGCCCTTACCGGTGAAGTAACCGACCCAGGGTTCCAGGCCATTAATACTCCCCCGTTTTATGCCATGCCCCTTGTAGCGGGTGGCCCCAATACAAAGGGAGGCCTGCAATCCGATGGAGATCGTCATGTTATTAACTGGAATAATGAAGTTATTCCTCGTCTTTATACAGCTGGTGAGATTTCTTCTTGTTTCAAATTTGTTTATCAAGGTGGCGGCAATGTAACTGAATGCATTGTATGTGGACGCATCGCAGGCGAAAATGCTGCAGCTGAAAAACCCTGGGACGCCAAATAACTTCTACGCCATACTGCGAGACAGGATGCCCCTCCCTCCCCGTCGTGTCTCGCAGATGGACTAAATAGTTGGAGAATTTAATGAAAAATTCTAAATTTAAAGTGGTATTAGCAATAGGACTTCTTTGCTCGCTGGTGTCCGTCTTTGGACTTATTGGCTGTAGTCCTCGGGCTTCCGAATCACAGTCATCCAATGATCAGCAGCAAGCTGCGATTTCGTTTACCTGGAATGCCGACGCCGACTGCGCAACCTGCCATGCCACAGAAGATAAATCCATGGCCGATTCAACATGCCTCGCCTCTACACACGAAAAGCAGGGAAATACCTGTAGCACCTGCCATACGGACGCAAAAGGGCTAGAAAAAGCCCATGAAAACGCAACTCCCGAACTGGCAAAAAAGCGGGCTACTAAACTTCGTACCACCACTATTGATGAAAAAGCATGTTTTTCCTGTCACGGCAGCTATGAAGAATTAGCAATAAAAACAGCGGCCTCCTCCTTACTAACAGACACGCAGGGAGCCGTAGTGAACCCTCATGCTCTACCTGCAAACAAGGATCATGCCGACACAACTTGTGCAAGCTGCCACATTATGCACAGTGGCACCCCCGCAGAAGAAAGCGTCCCGGAATATTGTGCCTCTTGCCATCACGCAAACGTTTACCAATGCCATACGTGCCACGACTAAAGCGCCAACTCTCGCGGCAGGCATTAACCAAGATGTTGCTACAAGCTTGTTCTTTATGAAAATATATTGCTCATAATCCGTTTCGGTATTCTGCATTTACTTGCAGCAGAATACCGAATTTGGCATACACAGAGCAACCCCGTACAAACTTACACAAAACGCGTAACAGTGGCCGTTTGCGGAAACATCATCCTTGTGGACGACACCGCTTGCGCCAGTTATATACTATAGTAGGAAAAGTTTTCCGCGGACGGAAGCGCAGGATTATGCGCGCCGTCCCTTTTTGCGGGAAAACTGCGGCGAAGGGCGTGCACTAAAGCCAGGCCGGGAAGTTGCGTTGCGGCCAAGGGGGATTTTATGGATATTGGACAAACACTTTCTGCGATAAGCATCGTACCTTTTGCGGGCATGCTTCTTTCTATCGCTCTTTTTCCGCTGTTCAAGGCTGAGTGGTGGGAAGATCACCAATTGCATGTTGTCGCTTTTTGGTCGCTCGTGTTTTTGGCGCCGTTCACGTTTGTCTATGGCGCGGGCGAATCGGTCAACCAGCTTATCGAAGTGCTGGTGCTTGATTATGTGCCCTTCATCATTTTGCTGCTGGGGCTTTTTATCGTATCGGGCGGCATCCACATAAAAGGGACCATTGCCGGCACAACAAAAAACAACGTGATCCTGCTTGCCCTGGGCACGTTTCTTGCCAGCTGGATAGGTACCACGGGGGCGGCTATGCTGCTTATTCGCCCTGTTCTGCGCGCCAATTCGTGGCGGCGCAACAAAACTCACATCGTCGTTTTCTTCATCTTTTTGGTGGCCAACATCGGCGGCTGCCTTACCCCGTTGGGCGATCCGCCCCTATTTTTGGGCTACCTGCGCGGCGTGCCCTTCTTTTGGACGCTCCAACATATTTGGCCGCTGCTGCTTCTTAACACCGCCGTGTTGCTAGGCGTGTTTGTGCTGATTGACCGCCACTTCATCAAGAAGGAAGGTAAGCTGGGCGCGCAAGCCCTTGACTTGGAAGAAGACGCAAGCCAGCGCGTGCCTATCCGCGTGGAAGGTGCACATAACGTGCTTTTCTTGGGCCTGATTATCGTGGGTGTCATCCTCAATGGCGTGATTCCCCAAACGCCGGCCTGTTTAGACCCTGCCACTGGCCTGGTGTATGGCATCAGCATCAATGAGCACGTTCACCTGGGGTTCAACTACTTTTTGCAAATTGCGCTTATCGGGCTGGCTTCCGTGCTTTCCCTGAAAACGACTTCGCAGGCATTGCGCAAGGCGAACGATTTTGAATGGGGACCCATCGCCGAAGTGGCAAAACTGTTTTTGGGGATATTCATCACGATGATTCCCGTGCTGGCACTTTTGCGCGCTCACGGCGCCGAACTGGGCATAGATACTCCGCTGAAGTTTTTCTGGGCCACGGGCACGCTTTCAAGCTTTTTGGATAACTCGCCAACCTACGTGGTGTTTTTGACCGCCGCCGGCGCGCTGGGCTTAAATGGCGCCGCAGCCGTGGTAACAACGGTGGGAACGGTAACGACCAAGATTCTTCTAGCAATATCGGCCGGCGCGGTGTTCATGGGCGCCATCACCTACATCGGCAATGCCCCCAACTTCATGGTCAAATCCATCGCGGAACGCTCCGGCATCAAAATGCCCAGCTTCTTTGGCTATATGGGCTGGTCATGCGCCATCCTTGTGCCCCTCTTCATAGTGGATTCCCTCCTGTTTTTCCTCTAACCCAAACAGGCAAGTGTGCGGCACGTGCTTTGCTCCTGAAAATCAGAAGGCCGTTAGTCCTTGTTGGGGCTAACGACCTTCCTTTGTCGATGGCTCTCTTGGAACACCATCGACTATATCACTGCTTTCACTTTAAATGCAAAATTATGTTTAGTCAATCAGTGCATGCTGAAAGTCACTACTTTATCGACGAAAACCACACCGTTCCCGGGCTGGGCGGATCTCTTAATTGCTGCCCTGCGGGAGCTGGGGCACCAGATGGAGGCAAGGCCTTGCAGCTGGCCCTCCGGCGCGCCGGCGTCCCGGCGCCTGCTGGGACGCCGGGACGGTGCCTATGATGCGTGGCGAGTGCGGGTGGGGCGGCGGCGGGTGGCGGCGGCTACGCATACGGCGGCGGAGGCCAGAGCAAGCGCCAGCAGTAGGAATACGCCGGGGTTGTCGCCTGCCGCGGCAGAAGCGGTGGCGGTGTTAAGCGCGTGCACCACCTTGTCGATGGGGCCGTTTGGTCCGGGCGGCGCGATCGGGCCAAAGGCGACCTCGACCGTGTGCGCACCTTGCACATTGCTAAACTCATAGCTGGTTGCGGTGTAAGGCAGCTTCGCGCCATCAATCACAATTGACGCAACGGCATAGCCCGCGTCGGGATAGAAGTAAAATACCTGCGATTTACCCTGTTCAACAGTCACATTGCCCTCGGGCGAAATCTTGCCGTAGCCACCGGTCACCGAAGAGGTAAACGTGAACAACACCGGCGGCGGCACAGGCTCTTCATCGGTGGCAAACACGGGCACCACATCCACATCGCCCGTTACGCCCGTAAGCGTATACATGCCCCGAATAATCTGACCTTGTGCGTTCACCGATTCGGCCGTGCTACCCTTTTGCACCTCGCCAATCTTTTCCTGCCCGCCCACCATCAGCGATTGCAAGTGGTAACCCTTGTTTGCTTGCAGGGTATACGCCACTTCGCCGTTGTTGGGCACAAAGGTTGCACCCTTCGGCGAAATGGTGCCGCCTTCGGCTTCGTGCGCCGTCACCGTATTGCGATTAACCGGGTCAAGCGGCGTTTCACCGGGGTTCAATTTGCGGAATTTAACATCGACCACAAGGTTTTCTGTCACCTTGTCAAGCGTAAACCAGTAACCGCCACCCACGGCCGCTGCCCGTGCGCGCAGCGAGCCAGCCGCGGTGATAAGATGGGTTTCCAATAGCTTGTCGCCCACCTTGGCCCATTCAAGAACGTAGCCTTCATCGGGGTAAATATAGAACTTGGGCGATGTTCCGTACACCGCAGTCACCGAAGAGGGGCTCACAGAACCGCCGGCCACTTCCCCCACAGCAACTTTAACCTTAACCTCCACATCCACCGGAGGTTTATCGGGGTCAGGTTCGATGGGGGTTTTGCTCTTGAAGGTAACGCGCACCTGGTGGTCCGTCATAACGTTGGCAAGCGTATACGCCGTGCCGCCTTCCTGCACCACAACGCCATCCACCAGCACCTGATCGGTCTCCCAACCTTCGTCGGGCGTTATGGTCAAGGGCAGCGAATCGCCCTCAAGCACCGAATTGTCGCCTGCGGGGGCAACTGTGCCGTGCAGGCCCGCCGCAACGCTGACCGTCCAGTACACTTCGACGGGCGCATCGACAAACTGCACCGATATCGTATGCGGCGCCTGCACATTGGTAAACGTGTAGCTGTTGGCGGTATAAGGCGTTTGCACACCATCAAGCGTTATGGAAGCCACGGCCTTGCCCGCGGCAGGCGGGATGCCCGGATCGGGCGTGAAGGTAAACGTCTGCGGATCGCCCTTACGTACCTTAACTGTGCCGGAAGGATCAATTTTGCCACCGCCGCCGGCATCGACCGATGCGATTATGTCGAAGGTTTCATCGGGGTTGGTTCCTGCGACCTTAAACTGCGCCTCGATGCTGTGGTCTTTGGTTGCGTCGGTGTTGGCCGGGAAGCTATATTTGCTTGGCGGCACGGCGGGCGGCGTAACCAAAGGTTTGCCATCCACCAGCACGCGGTACAATTCGTAGCCCTCAATGGCAGTAAACGAGAAATCGCCGCTGGGGGTGCCCGCGACAACTTCCGTAACGGTGTTGGGCGAAATGGAGCCACCCACACCGGCCTCACCGACCGCACTAACCGTTGGCGTTACCTTATAGGTTTCAGGCCCCGGTGCGCCCTTCTCATAAACAAATTCCACATGGATGCTCATATCGGCATTCACGTTGAACAGCTGGTAGGTATTGCCCGCAGGGGTAAAGGGCTTGCCAACAGTAGTGCCCCGATCAACCCGCACGGTATTCACCTTATAGTCTTTTTCGGGAAGCAGCGCGAAGGTCTGGTTGCTGCCGGCCTGAACCGTCGTGGTGCCTGCAGGCGATATGCGTCCGTTGGCGCCTGCCGTAGCGGTGATGGTGTAGCTATCTGGCTCGACGGGCGGCGCGGGGTCGGGTTCAAACGTGGCCCTAAGGGTGTGCGTTGATTCTGGCACAGTCATGGCAGCAAAGGCATAGGTGTTTTTAGCCTTTGCCTGCTCCGTAACATTTGTGCCATCAGCAAAAACGCTGGCTAAATGATGGCCGGCATCGGGCGTAAACTTGAACGAGGGGGCCACGCCCAACGCGGCATACACCGGGCCTGCAGGCTCAATTGATCCGCCCGCCCCGGAAACGCTGGTGGTAATGGTGGACGGCTTGGGCGGCTCGGGTGCCGTCTTATCTTCCTTAAACGAAGCCTTGACGGTGGTGTCGGCGCTTACGTTGAGCAGCGTGTAGCTAAGACCTTCGGGCGCTACCGGCCTGTCGTTTACCAGCACGGTATCAAGTACCCAACCGGTTTCGGGAACAAAGGTGAAGGTGCGCGCTTCGCCTGCCGCCACTTCCTGGGTGCCCTTAGGCGAAATCTCGCCCTTACCCGCCGTTACCGAAGAGGTCACCGTATAGGTTTGTTCGGGTTCAACAGGAATCTGGGCGAAAGCCACATGCACGGCAATATTTTTTGTGATGTTTTTCAAGGTGTAGAAGCCACCCGCAAAATCCTTGGAATCAAGCGGGGTGCCATCAACGCTTACCGATGCTACGCGATAGCCCTTGTTGGGGGTGAACATCAGCGTCAAATCGCTGCCCTCGGCGGGCTGCGCCGTGGCTGGGGCCACGTTACCACCAGAAGTAACCGTAGTGGATACGGTATGCGTGGGAATGACTGGAGGAGGGGTTCCCCCGTCCGAAACGAACTCGGCAACCAAGGTCTTATCGGCGTTGGCAGCATCGGGCGTAAAGGTGTAAACACCTTTGGTAACCTGCCCGATTACATCCACACCGTCAAGCTTCAGCGATTGCAGCTTCTGCCCGCTGGCGGGAGCCATCGTGAATGTTTGGGGCTGGCCTTTGGTCACCCGCACATCGCCCTTAGGGGAAATGCTGCCGCCGCCAGTGGCGGAAACGTGCAGGGTGTAATACCCCGCCGGAGGCTTGTCGGCATTCTTAAACGTGGCGGTTACGGTGCACTCGCCCTTAACGTTGTCCAGGTAATAGGTATCGTTTTTCACCTGGGCAGCTTCATCGGTGGCCGGGTTCGTGCCGCGCTGCACCATAAGCTTGTCAAGCTGCTTGCCAGCGTCCGCCTTCAGGGCCAACAGCAGCGATTTGCCGTCCAGCACATCGGCCGTACCAGGCGCTATTGTGCCGCCACCACCTGCGCCAACCGCGGCCGTCACCTTATGCATCGTGGGTTCCACAGCACCAGGATCGTCGGCAAACTTCACCGTCAAGGTGGTGTTGGCATCGATGCCGGTAAGCGTATAGGAATTGGAAGCATAGGCAAACGTGGTGGGGTCTTTGCCTTCCTTGGCGATGGTAAGCTGGGCCACCTTCTTGTTCGCACCGGGCTTGAAGCTGAACACCGCTGTGGAACCAGCCGGCACGTTTTCCACCTTGCCCGGCGAAACCGTACCGCCGCCGCTCGCCCCGCCCTCAACCTGCGCCGTAACCGTATAGCGTTGGGCAGGGTCGATAGGCTTGTCGGCCGTAAAGACGGCATGAATGGTATGCGGCCCCGTCACGGCCACGAACTGATAGGATGCCTGGGCAAGTGCAGCAGCGTTGGCCGCGCCGTCAACCTCAACGCGGGTAAGCGAGTAACCGTTTTCGGCAGCAAACTTGTAATCCATCTGGCCGCCTTCGGGCACACTGCTTACGCCCACAGGCGCAATGGATCCGCCCGCCGTAGCCGTGGCCGTAATAGCGTGCATCGTTGGCCCCGGCGGCGGCGTTGGGTCCGGATTCGGCTTAAAGCTTACCGCAATGCTGGTATCCTGTGTTACCGCAGGAATGGTGTAAGACGATCCGCTCACGGCGAAAGGCTCCTGGGTGCCGACCTTCACTTGATCAACAACCTGCCCATCCCCAGGGGTGAAATAGAAAGCTTTGCTGGCACCGGCATCCACTGTCACCGCGCCGCTGGGCGAAATGCTGCCGCCCGGACCCGCCGAAGCGTTAACCACAAAGGTGGCGGGCGGGGGTTCAGTCGCGCTTTCAAATACAGCCACTACCGTGCAATCGCTGGTAATCTTATCCAGCGTGTAAGCCGTGCCGGAAACGCTCACATCAACAGGGGCATCCGTGCCGCGCGTAAGCGTAACATGCTTGAGCTTAAAGCCCGTCTGCGCCGTAAGGGTAAATCCGAGTGACTCGCCGGCAACCACGGGGCTGCTGCCCGCAGGCGAGATTTTGCCGCCCTTGGTGGCCGAAGCGGTCACGATATGCTTTGTGGGGGGATCAGGGGGCACAGGTCCAGGAGCCACCCCAAAGGTAGCGGACACCAAAGTATCCTTCGTGAAATCCTTAAGGGTTAAGGTGCTTTTAAGCAAATCGGCCGTCCTATTAACCGGCGCGCCGTCACCTTCAGTAACCATAACGCTTTCCACGACCGATCCCGCATCAGGGATAAAGTGCACCGTCTGGTCGGCGTGAGTGGCCACGCGGGAAATGCCGGGGCTGGGCGTTATGGTGCCCGTGCCCGCACCGCCCGGCGCAATTTCGGTGGTGAGGTTGTAGTAGGCCGGCTCAACCGGAGGCACTACGGGTTTGAAGTTCACCGTAAGGGAATGATTGGCCACCACATTGTTGAAATCGTAGCTAAGCGCCGTGGAATCGATCAGATTGCCATCCACGGTCAGCGACCCAAATTCATAGCCCGCGTTGGGAATGAAGGTGAACTGCATCGACCCTTTATCCGTTACCTTGATATCGCCCGCAGGCTGAATGCGTCCGCCCGAACTGGCCGCTGCCTTAATGGTGTGGGTGGCCGCAGGATCGGGGTCGGTGGTTTCCTTGGCCTTAAACGTCACTTCAAGCGTGGTGGTTTTGGCAATGTTGGTAAGCGTGTAATCGGAAACATTGGCCGTATTTGCCACGGCCTTGCCATCAACCGCAACCTGCGCGACCACATAGCCCACTTCGGGCACAAACGTGAACGTTTGGTTGGAGCCTTCCTTTAGCTGCAAGGACCCCGCAGGCGACACCGCGCCGTGCGGCTGGCCATCGCCGCTGTTCGCAACGCTGGCCGTAACGCTGTGGAACACATCGGCCGGGGGCGTAGGCAGCGCGCTAAACGTGGCATCCAACTTGTGGCCAGCACCCACGTTGGCGATCGTATACTTGCCGCCCACAACATCGGCGAACACGGAAGTGCCATCAAGCGTTAAATCTGTCAGCTCGAAGCCTTTGCTGGGGAAGGCACGATAGCTTGCCGATGCGCCCGCAAGCACACGCGTGGTGCCTTCGGGGGTAAGCGTGCCGCCGGCGTTTGCGGTGGCGACAATGTCGTAATACGTTTTATCCGGGTCGACGGGTTCGCCACCCTTGGGCTTAAACAGGGCTTTAATGCTGTGATCGCCCGCAGCCGTTGTAGCGGGGAAGAAGTAAGATGTAGGGGGCACGGTAGTGGTGGTGCCATCAACCAAGCCCACGCCATCAACTTCCACCTGGTAGAGTTCGTAGCCGCTGTTTGCGGTGAATATATAGCCAATACCCTGGCCCTGCGCCACTTCAGCCAAACCGCTGGGGTTAATAGTGCCGCCCAGCGTAGCCGAAGCATTGACGGTATATTTGGGCACCTCAGGCGCAGCGGGATCTGCCACAAACTTAACTTCGATGCTTTGGTTCGCGTTCACGCCGAACAGCGTATAGCCCGTGCCCGTAAACGGAATGGGCTTAGCACCGTTGATGGACAAGGTTTCCGCCTTATAGCCTTTTTCGGGTATGAACGAGAAGTTTTGCGACCCGCCCGCGGCCACCTTCGTGGTGCCTGCAGGGGTAATTGTGCCGTGCGGTTGGCCATCGCCGCTGCCCGCGTCCGCTACCGAAGCGGTGATGGTGTAGGTATCGGGCACAAGCGGCGGCGCGGCGTCGGGCTCAAACTCGGCCCGGATGCTACGGCCCGCAGTGGCATCCGTTATCGTGGGGAAGGTGTAGCTGCCGTTGCGCACTTGGCTGGTAACATCCCCGGTATTCGTAACGACGCTTTTCAGGTGGTAGCCCGCATCGGCCACAAACGTGAAGCTGGGGGCGCTGCCCACAACGGCCTTCACATCGCCAGCAGGGGATATGACGCCGCCCGGGCCAGCACTCGCCGCGATAGTGGCAAACTTCGGAAGCTCCGGATCGGTGGGTGTGGCCGCGCGGAAGCTGACGGACAGCGTGGCGTCGGCCGCAATGTTTAAGATGGTGTAGGTAAAGCCTTCGGGCGTGACCGTTTCACCATTAAGGGTAAGGGTGTCGATGGCCTGCCCGGCGCCGGGCACAAGCGAGAACGTGGGGGAAGCGCCGGCCTTGACCAGCGTTTTACCCTCGGGCGCAATGCTGCCGGTGCCTGCGGTTACCGAAGAGGTGACGGTATAGGTTTCCGGTTCAGGATCAACCACGGGGTTTTTAACAAACACCACGTGCACATCATGCGCTGCCGTGATGTTTGCAAGCACGTAAGCGTTGTTGGCGTACTTCGCAGGATCAACCGGCGTTGTGCCATCCATAACCGCATCAACATGGTAGCCCTTGTCGGGCGTGAACGTTAGCGTAAGGCTAGAACCCTTGGCCGCCGTGGCCTTAGACGGGCTAACGCTGCCACCCGATGTGGCGCTTGTGGTTATGGGGAAGGTTTCGTCCGGGCCGACAATAGTGCCGTCGGCGGTGAACTCTGCTACTACCTTTTTGTCGGCAGTAGGAGTAAAGGTGTAGGTACCGTTCTTGATTTCGCTGCTGGCCACCACAGAAGGATTCGCGCCATCGGGGTCGCTGAGCGTCAAGGTTTTCAGCTTGTTGCCCGCATCGGGAACCAGCGTGAAGGTTTGCGCTTGACCTTTGGCCACGCGGCTATCCCCCGCAGGCGAAATGCTGCCGCCCGTAGCGGATGCATTCAGGGTGTAATACCCCGTGGGCGGCACCACGGCGGCAGCGGTAAAGGTGCCCTCAACCTTAGTATCAACCGTTATACCGGTAAGCACATAGGCACCGCTTTTAACCTGAGCAGCCACATCGGTGGTAACACCATTGCGTGTCACTTTCAGGGTATCAAGCTGTTTTGCAGCATCGGGCGCAACGGAAAGCAACAGTGCGCCATTATGCAGCACCAGATTTTCGCCACTGGGCGTTATCGTGCCGCCCGTGCCGGAAACACTCACGTTAACCTTGTGCGTTGCGGGCGGTTTGGTGCCCGGCTTATCGGCAAACGCAACTACCAGTTGGGTATTGGCATCGATACCGGTAAGCGTATAAGAATTGGCACTGTAATCAAAGGTCACAGGTTTTTGCCCATTTTTGGTCAGGGTAAGCGAAGAAACTACCTTATCTGCAGCGGGCACAAAGGTAAACACCACGGGGGTGTCCGCAGCAATATTGTCCGTTTGGGCAGGCGACACGCTGCCGCCACCAGTGGCATCAACCGAAGCCGACACGCTGTAGCGCGTTTCGGGCGCAACAGGTGCATCCGCCGCGAACGTGGCATGAATGGTATGCGCAGCGTTCACACCAACAAAGCGGTAGAAGCCCTGCGCCAGCTGCTCAGCACTCAAATCGCTGCCGCCCTTGGCAGACCCGCCATCCACTTCAACCTTGGTAAGCGTATAGCCCTCTTCGGCAGCAAAGGTGTACAGCAGTTGCCCACCTTGGTGCACCTGGGTTTCGCCCCTGGGCGAAATTGTCCCACCCGCCGTAGCGGTGGCCGTAAGAGGATACTGCGTGGGCAAGGGCGGCGTGGTGCCCGCAACAAACGAAACAGTCAGGGTCGTGTCCTTCGTTACCGCCGGCAAGGTGTAGGAAAGCACACCTGCGCCACCCGGCACCGGCACGCCATCAACCAGCACTTTATCGACAACTTGCCCGCTGTTGGGCGTGAAATAGAAGGTCTGTACGTTGCCGGAAGCCACGCGCACCGATCCCTCGGGCGAAATGCTGCCGCCCTTGCTGCCATCGGCTGCGGCAGCCACCGAAGCATTCACCGTGTAATACGACGTCGGAGGCTCGGGCACCGCTGCGTACACAGCCTGAACGCTGCAATCGCTGGTAACATTGCCTAAGGTGTAAGAAGCACCGGATACCGGCACCGTAAGGGGTGTGCTGGTGCCACGTGTAAGCACAATGTGCTGCAAGTGATAACCCGCCTGCGCGGTCAAGGCAAAGGCAAGCGACCCGCCCTTGGTCACGGTAGTTTCACCCTCAGGCGAAATGGTGCCGCCCTTTGTGGCGCTGGCCTTCACTTTATAAGTGCTTACGTCAGGCGTGGTGCCCTTATCGAAGCTAACAGCTACCTTTGTATCCATGGTGAAATCGTCAATAGTAAGCGCGGTGCCGCCCACCAGGCTGCCCAGCATTTCAACAGGTGCGCCCGTGCCCGCGGTTACCATCACACTTGAAACCGCAAAGCCGGCATCGGGGTAACAGTACACCGTCTGCGCGGTATGCGCCACCACGCTGGTGGTGCCCGCAGGTGCAACGCTGCCGTTTCCGCCCACCACTTCGGTGCTCAGGTTGAACTTCTGCGTTACGGGCGCTTTTTTGGCGAAGGTCGCCGCGATGGAGGAATTCGCCACCACATTGTTGAAGGTATAGCCGGAAGGTACCGGGTCCAGCACCGGCGTGCCGCCCACGCTTAATGCGGTCAACTCGTAGCCCTCATCGGGGTTAAACGCAAACTGCGCCGTTCCCTTATCGGCAACCAGCACATCGCCGGCAGGCGAAATGGAGCCGCCGCCCGTGGCCGTAGCCTTAATGGTGTGGGTGGCCGCCGGATCAGGATCCGTCGTCTTTTTTGCGCGGAAGCTCACATCTATCTTGCTGTTCTTTTGAATGTTGACCAGGGTGTAATCGGAAGCATTGGCCGTGTTGGGCACGGGGGTACCATCAACCGTAACCTGGTCGACCACAAAACCGGCATCAGGTGCAAAGGTGAAGGTCTGGGTGGCACCCAGCTTAACCTGCACGGCCCCCGCGGGGGAAATTTTGCCGTTTGCGCCCGCCGTAGCGGTAACGCTGCGGAATTCATCGGCCGGGGGCGTGGGCAGCGCGCTAAACGTGGCGGCCAGGGTATGTGCCACCAATACGTTTTCAAGCGTCAGCTTACCGCCAACAAGTTGGTCTTTCACTTCGGCACCATCAAGCAGCAAGGATTTTAGCTCGAAGCCTCGGTCGGGCAACACGCGAAATTCCGCGGTTGAACCCACGGCAACTTGGGGGTTGGCAGGGGTGATGCTGCCACCCTCGTTAGCGATGGTGCTTAGCGTTACAAACTTCTTGTCGGGATCGGTGGGGTCAACAGGGGTGGTTCCCGTGGCCTTGAACAAGGCTTTGATGCTGTGCGCACCCGTCACGTTTGTAAAGGTATAGCTGCCCTTCGCAAGCGCATCAGCGTTTGCCGTGCCATCCACCAACACGCCAGACAGTTCATATCCGGTCGAAGGCGTAAACATATAACCAAGCGATGCGCCCGCCACAACCGCTGAATCCCCCGCAGGCGAAATGGCACCGCCCGCAGAAGTGGTGGCAGAAATGGTATAGGTGATGGGGTCGACAGCACCCGATTGCGGCTTGAATGAAACCACAACACTCGTGTCGGCCATAATGTTGGAAACCGTATAGAAATTACCTGTAACAGGGCCCGGCGCCAGGATGCCGTTTACTCTAACCTGGTCAACCACATACCCGCTTGCGGGCACAAACGAAAATGTTTGCGCGCCCTTATCGGCCACCTTAGAAACACCCTGGGGGGTGATGGTGCCGTTGCCGCCTTCAACACGGGCATCTATCTGGTGATAGCTGGGCTCGGGCGCCGTGCCCTTATAGGCAAAGGTTACGGCAAGGGTATGATCGGCTTTAACATTTTCAAACAGATAGGCTGCTGGCGGCGTTTGTGCCAAGGGTTCGGCACCAAACAACGCTGCACCGATGGCATCTAGCACCGAAGCCGCAGCAGCACTTTTCCCGGGGGCTGTATAAACTGGCGTGCCATCAACACTTATGGTGGCAACGGCATAATCGCTTTCAGGCGCGATGGTAATCGGCATGGACCCGCCTTCAGGCACCGCAACCGTGGGGGCGGGGGACACGCTGCCGCCCTTGCCCGCCTGCGCCGTCAAGGTGTGCATAACCGGCACAACGGGTGGCACTTCTTCGCCACCAAGCGCGCGGTAGAACACTTCAAGCGTGGTGTTGCAGCGCACATCGGGCAGCGTATAGCTTAAGCCGGCAAAATCCACCACTTTCCCATTGGCCTTCACGATATCGACGGTGAAGCCTTCATTGGGCGTGAAATAGAAGGTCTGGCTTGACCCGGCCTTAACGCGCGTGGTGCCCGCGGGCGAAATGCTGCCGTTTTCGTGGGCGACCGCCGTTAGGGCGTAATAGCTATCTTTATCCCCTTCGGGAAGGTCGGGCAAGGCAGACTTTTTGAAAGAAGCATCCAGCGTGGCGCTTGCCGCCGTTTGCGCGGCCGTCAACGCCAAAACCCCGCCCTTTACCTGCGAGGTGATATCGGTGGCGGGGCCGGTGGCGCCGGTGGTTGCCAGCGATACCGCGCCCAGTTCATAGCCCGTGTCGGGGTAAAGGTAATAGGTGGCTGGGTCGCCCTTATACAAAACGCGATCGCCCGCCGGTGAAATTTTGCCGTTGGTGCCAGAGTTCGCCGTTATCGTAACCGTTGCGCGTGTATCAGCCTTAAACGTGGCCGCAATAGTGTGATCGCCCAAAACATTTTCAAATTCGTAGGTGAAGGCAGCTTTGCCGGTAGCCTGCGTGGCCACGGGCGTTCCATCAACGGTGATGGCGTCGATCACATACATATCATCTGCCTGTACAACAAACGACGCGGTGCCCGCATGGGGCACAGTTTGCACGCTTGCAGGCGAAATGCTGCCGTGGGCATCTGCGGCCACGCTAGGTGTGATGGTGTGCGTTATCACCGGCGGAGTGATGCCCTTTTTGTAGGTGACTTCCACGGTGGTGTTGTCAACCACAGCCGCTATGTCGTACCTGTCAGAAAGCACAACAACGGGCGTAGCCACGCCCGCCCCCACCTTAACGGTGACGGCATCAATAACAAAACCCGTATCGGGCACAAACTGCACGGTGGATTTTGAACCCTTTTCCACCTTCGGGTCTGAGGAGGTAACACCCAAAGCGCCCCCAGAAACCTTAACTTGGCCGTTGCCACTCGTAACCTTTGCATCAACCGTAAAGGTTATTGCCGGGTCAGGCGTAACCTTCGTGAAGGCCACTGCAAGGGCATGGTCGGCGCCAAGGGCGGGGAATGTGTAGCTGTTGCCGGTAAGGATGACGGGTGTCTCTTCCGGTGTGCCCGCATCAAGCGTAACGCCAGCTACTTCATAGCCCGCATTGGGCAAAACCGTGTAGGTGGGTGTTGCACCGTCCGGATAGGGTTTTGCACCCAAAGGGGAAACGGTGCCACCCCCCCCCGTCACAGAAGAGGTGACCGTATACGTTTTAGCACCAGGATCCGCATACGCAAGGGCAAAGGCACCCAGCGCAGGGGTGTTAAATGTTGCGGTGCCCTCCGCAGACACAACAATTTCCTGCGTGGTGGTTTTACCGTTTACCAGCCCCACCACCGTGACCGTTTTTCCTGCATAAGTAACAGTGTCAAGGCCAGAAATAGCCACGCTTACCTGTTTATCCAAAAACGGCAAATCGCCCGCAGGCACACCGGTAAGATCGGCCTGATAGACCGCCCCGCTAACAAGCGGCTTACCGGCGGCAGCACCCTGCAACATATCATAGGTGGGCGACCCCTTGGCAAGGGAGGCAACCGCCAATGCAGCCTGGGGATGCACCAAAGTAAAGGTGGCGCTTAACTTATCGCTTGTTCCCGGCGTAGTGTTGTCTTTCAGCGTTGCCGGCCCATACTTCACGCCCGTGGTGCCGAAAGCTATGGAAGCGCTCACCGTGTTTTGCGCGCCAGCTGTGTTGCCCGTATCGGTCACCTTAAGGCTATACACATAAGATGTTTGTGGTTTCAGCGTATCGGTATGCTTGGAAAGCGCGTAGGTGAACGTGGTTTTCCCTTCGGCTGGAAGCTGCGTGCCCGCGTCTGAAAAACCAGCATCTTTCACCCCGTCCACCGTGCGCGTCCACTCGCAGGTATAAGGCCCCTTACCGCCCGCAGTAACAACATTTAGGTCGATCGGTTTGGTCTTGATGGTGTCGATGGTGTCGGCAAAATCTTCCGTTTGCCCTAGCAAGCTGAACCCGGTTGTCATGACGCTTACCGTCGTGGTAGCTTTCCCATTAGCATCCACGGCACCCGGTTCGCCCACCGAAGGGCCTTCCGCAGCAGCAGCAGCGCCAGCGCCACCGGTGCCACCAGCAATATCTTGCGCGGCGGTAGCTTCTGCGCCACCTGCCTGGCTGGGGTTGGCCGATGCAGGAAGGGGGGTATACGATACAAGAAGGCACACGCACAGTAATGCCACCAAGCCGTTATGTAAATACCTTCTCATAATCTTTTCCTTCTTCCTATTGCCTCTTACTTCAAAATCGTCAGGGTAAGCTTGGCCGCCGCTTGCCCCACCAGGTTTTCGGTTTTGATGTCATAGGCATAAAACACCGCCGTACACGGATACGTGCCCGCGTCTAAATCCACGGAAAGTTTCGCTTTTTGAATGTGGTGGTTCGGTTCGATCATCTGCGAGGTGTACACCACTTCAGCGTTGTCGTCGCGAGAAATTTCCACCTTCATCAGGTACGGGTTGGTCGGAATATTTTCGATACGCAGTTCGCCTTCAGAAGCGCCATCGGCAAATTCAACGGTGGAAGCAATGGATATGTTGAACATGCCCTCTTCCACGATGCGATTAAGTTCTGCCTGAACTTCTTCGGGCGTTTTGCCTTCAAGCTGCCCCAACGTGGCATTGGGGTCGCGTGCCAGCGTGGCATTGGTTACAACGTTGAAAACCAGCACACCCGCCACAATAACGGCAAGAATGGCCACCGCAATAGCAATATAGAAGGCCAGCGGCTGCTTCCTTTTATGTTCTTCATCCCAAGCAGCACTGTGGCTTGAGGCCGTCGAGGTGTTGCTGGGTTTTGGCGTATCGTCGTTGCGCGGGCGAACGCTGGGCCGCGGGGAAGGGGCCGTGTGCTGTGGCGTGCTTGATTCTTTTTCCACACCCGAATGCTGCGTATCTTTTTCGTTACCGGGGTTTTGCATGGAGGATCCTTTTATATCAGCCTTCTTCCCCTTAGGCTAAGCCCGAGGGGAAGCGCTTGTCGTGTAAAGTTGTACGCTGGCACCGCGCAGAACCATCCTACGCGGTGCCAGCCACCCACCGCCCAGCCCAGGGGAAGGCCAGGCAGAAGTATGCGAAGTAAGGTTAGGCCGCAGCCACCGTATACGTCAGCACTACTGCCGCTTCAGGGGTGGCAGTAGCGATTGCCTTAGAAAGGTTGGAGTGGGATCCCGTAATATCCAGCAGCAACGTTCCTTCGTCGGCTGGGTCACTGCTAGTCTTTTTGGCTGCAGGAATTGTCCACGCTGGATTACTACCCGGATCAGCGACAGCGGTCCATGCGTCACCTTGTCCAGTTACCGCCGGCGTCAGCGTAAGGAAGATGTCACCCGTTTTGCCAGCAGTTGCATCCTTGTCTTTTAAGCCTGTTGAGGCAGCAGCCAAAATCCAATTGGTTTCCGCAGCGGCTTTAGCATTAGTCACCTTAAGTGCAAACGTGGAATGATTCTTCATTGCATAGGTTTTCGGAACCACCCCTGTTGTTGTCTTAATAAAATCGCTCCCGAGAATAGGCAAGGCGAACGTTGCTGTTATCGGAATGGTCGCATTGATTTGCGACACGGTGGTTTCCACCTTGACTGTAGTTACGCCCGTTCCTGCTTCACCTGCGGTTACTTTGGTGTCGGCGCCTACGGCTGGTGCTGCAAAAGCGGGGGCGGCTCCTAGGGTTAGGGCTGCTGTTAGGGCAACGGCGGTTATGATTTTTTTCATGGTATGTCCTCCTTCGTGTGATTAACCATGTTCTTTCTTGCTTATACGTAATAGTTGCTTATGCTTGCAAGCGGCCAGCTGTTACACACCCGCCACCTTTATTCTTATTCCTACACCCACCCAACGCCTACTACCCGTAAGCCGAAAACCTGGGCTACGGGGTTGCAGGTGCAGTACCAGGTGCCACGGTGTACACAACATTTACGGCAGGATCTGTTGCAACAACCTTTTTCACGGGCGAAATAGAGCCCTCAACAGCAATCTGCAGGTCAACACCAGACGCTGCACCAACCGATTTGCCCGCTACTGTCCAGCCTTTCGGCGCACTTCCCACAGCTTTGAGCACCCAAGGGTCAACCGTGCCAGTAGCACCATCGGGAGTAAGTTTCATATAAATATCGCCCGTTACACCAGCAACGCTAGTCGTGGCCGACGTGAGAGGACTAGATGCAAGCTCCCATCCGCCTTGCTTCTCTGCTTTAATGTCGGACACATAAATGGGATAGGTTGAAAGATTGGTTATTTTGTGTACTGTTTTCGCAGGCACCCCTGTTAAATTGCCCCCCTCGGCAGGGCCGGTTACAGTAAAGCTCGTGGGTACCGTTACTGAAATTGCAGTGGCATCCGTCGTAACTTTTATATTTGTTGTCCCCCCCACAGCAAAAGCGGGAGCGGCTCCTAGGGTTAGGGCGGCTGTTAGGGCTGCGGCTAGTATGATTTTCCTCATGGTTTGTCCTCCTTTGCTTATCTTCACCATGTTTTGCTTGTACGTGTTTGTGCGTGTGTGTTCAGGTGTTTGAATCATGATGCAATCAACCACCTCTGCTCTGTTTTACGCGTATGCCTGCGTTCATTGCGCTTACCCCCGTACAATCAAGGTCACCTTAGCGGCGGCCTTCCCTGCTTCTTTAAGGGATTCGGCGTCGATCGCAGAAAACGTGGCCGTAACAGGGTAACTGCCCGGATCCAGGTCTTTGGTAAGGGTGATGTCTTCGATAAAGCTGCCGGGGGCAAGGCCGCCCGATTCATACACGGTTTCGCCCGAATCATCCAAGGTGATGGCCACTTTCATGTTGTAGTGATTGGCCGGGATGTTTTCGATGTAGGCCTTGCCGGGCGCCGTGCCGTTTTCAAATTCAATCACGCTGGCAATGGATATGTTGAACATGCCTTCTTCCACAATGCGATTAAGTTCCGCCTGGATTTCTTCCGGCGTTTTGTAGGGCGCCTGCCCCGTTTTGGCATTGGGGTCAAAGAAGTTGTTGGCGGGGTTTGATAAAAACCACCAGGTTGCGCCGCCTGCCAGGGCCAAAACCAGCACCAAAACCACCGCGATGATGGTGTTGCGCTTTTTGCGCGCCATTTTTGGCTTGGCGGTTGCGGGCGCGGCGGCAGCGTCGGGGTCGAGCGGCAGGGCTTGCTGCGGCTGCGACGATTGCGACGATGGCCGGGTGTTAGAACCCGGCCCGTCTGTCCCGAGAGGCTGTCCCATGGTGTCGGCAGGTGCCTGCTGGCGCCCGGATTCACCCGAAGTAGGTTGATTATCGTATTGTGTATCTTCGTCTGTCATGTTTCCAAACTTTCACGTCTGTTTCCGATACTTTGCGGCACACCCCCCCACTATGGGTGTGGCTGTGTGCCCTCCAGCTTTCGTGCCTGCCCGCTTGGCGCGGGGTCGTACTTCTATATCAACCTGCGTTTCCGCAGGTGATTTGCCTGTAAAGCAAACAACGCCAAAGCCAGAGCCAAAACTTGCGACCCCTTTTCTCTGTCGCAGCATAGCCCTAAACGCTGGCACTAGCATCCTATTTATTCCCCTGGCAATTCCCATTGCCGAAGGTGTACACCCATTTTACGCTTTCGAGTGCCCCGCATGGCAGCAGAAAATGCCCAGTTCGCTTCAACATTTCGGGGGCAATGCCCGTGCCAACCACAACATCGTGAGTTATTTCCCCCTATCTACCTTGTAAAACCCTACTCTCCACGAAGTATCTTTACTTATAATATAATATTTATTCCATATTTCCAACACATATTTTCAGTGAGTTTTATGCATACCCCGCCCCAGGTGAACCGGGCAGAAAAGGGGATGCGCGCCAGGGGATGCACCACGTTAAATTTGCCCCAAACAGGAAGACGAAAATCGCCTATTTTTTCGCGCCCACAAAGAATAAATCACTTGGATTGATGCCCTCTGATACGTACAGCTGAGGATTATTGGCATCCAAGGAACCCTCCATCAAGCGTGCCGCCATCACTGACATATTCCAACCCGAGACAGGGTTGACGACAGAGGACTCAATAGCTGATCTCCGCCCTCAAAACGCTCCGCATATTTAGGAAGAATGTAATCCATGTAATCAAGAAAGGATTTAATTGGATAGCACTTTTCAAACCATGATTTATTTTCCTGCATCTCTGTCGCCAAGTCAGACAATCTACAGACAGCCTTCTGGCGATTGTCTGAATCCGGAACCAATATTTCATAACACATGAGAATTGATGTGAACTCAAGCGCTACAGGAACAGAAGCGACCCGATTGGCTATCTCATTGGTCATTCCACGTTCTATCATTTTTCTCCGAATACCCTTTAAGGAACTCGAAGAACTGTAACTTGAAAGAGTGTTGAGAAGAGAGTCTCCATGCGCGGCCGCATTTCGCAGGCTTTGAACCTGGCGAAGCATATTTTTGATGTCCTTACAAACGCGCGCTTCGTCTTCGTCGTTAATCAGTCCATCTTTTTTGAAGCATTGTTTGTAGAGCGAAATTAGAGGGCCAAACGAGATTAGCTCAAGCATGCACCAGTATGGCATTACGCTGTCCTGGTGTTTCCGAACGATACCCCCTGAATATTTTGAGGAAGACAGCCCGCGTATAGACTTGGCAACATAATCAGGATCGCGGTGCAAAGTTACCTCCCCGATGCAATCCGCCATAGCATTTAGGCTCTCCATTGCACGGGATGGATGGTTGATATCTATTTCAAAAAAAAGCTTTTTTATATCGTGAATCGCCTCTTCGACATTAAGGGCGCTAAAATTTCTCGATTGTTCGACAAGCGTCGATTCACGAGAAAACTCCAGATAAGCTTCTGTTAAAGAAATGGGAGAAATCGCGCATTTCATAGCTGACGCATTAATCCTCGTTTTTAATGAGTGCTCGATATCGAGAGTCAGACGCAAAATCGTTTCACGAAATAGATTATCCAATCTCTCCAGCTCAACTAAATAGCCAAAATCAAGATTGATATAGACACCTTTTAATGATTCGTCGATGTTGTATTTATCAAAATTTTTTGCAAACGATTTTACTTTATAGAAATAGCTCAATTTATTTAGATAGTAAAGCGCTTCCGCCTCTGACATCTGCTTGAAGGCAACCCCTTTTTTATCGCGCATGTACGCAATTTGATTGACGGCATCCAGGCAACCGGGATCACGATAGTCCATATCTCTCCCCTATACAAAAATCGTCCCGGCACGCAGGCGCCCCGGGACGATAAAAGCATCTCTGCTTTTGTGTTCAATTTATCCTAGCACACGGCAAAGAAGATCACAACACCAGGAATGGGGTGGTGCGCAACACTTGGACCAAAACTGGAGAGAGGTTTTGGTGTGGTGCAAAGCTGTTGGGGTGACTGCGCGGGTCAATTCGCGTAAAATTTTTGCTGCTTAACATCCTGTTTTCCGCAGTAACAAACGACCGTTTACCCTTGCCCAACTGGATAAACGGTCGTTTTTCGTTGTATATTTCTTGTAGTGACATAGCCCCTATTCTTTAGGGGTGCCCTTCTTAGACGGTAGCTTCTTGATCTGGGATTGCACTAGAGGTTACAAGCTCCCCCTCATTTCTCTTTAAGTAAGCAGGTATTTTGGACCCGCTTTGAAAGAACTGCGAAAAGGTTCGAAAAGGTTCGAAATTACTCCGAAATACTCGTCAAAGTATAGTACTGTGAAGGATCATTTAAGTTTGTTCCGTGCCACTTGAGAATATTCTTTTCCGCAAGTCCTTTCAAGGTCGTGCTAGCTGTACGCCCACTTCTTCCCGTCAATTCAGCAAGCTCCCTTGCGGAAACTTTGCCTTTTCCATAGACATACTGCACAGCAGCAATTGTCTGAAATGGCTTTGACAAAACTACTCCTAACATGAGAAAAGGCCACCTACTATAAAAGTAAGCGACCTTCCTCAGCCTTGGCCTCCGTAGAGAATCCAAGCCGTATCACTTGCTTCACTTTACTTATTTGGCGCTGTTTCGTCAATCACCGCATATAAAATACCTTAATATCTTAGCGAAAAACGGCGGGGGGTAGATTCGCAGGTTGATCCCTACGGTTTGCTGGGGTGCGGCGCAACACTTAGAACCAAAACCGGAGAAAGGTTTTGGTGTGGCGCAAAGTTGTTAGGATGACTGCGCGATGCAGGCGAAAAAATCCCCTTTGGCAAAAGCAAAAGCTACCCCGGGGTTCTGGGGTAGCTTTTGTTGGTGGTGCAGGGGGCTTAGGCTTGGGTGCGCCGGAGGGCGGCACTAGCCTGCGTCTAAGCGAGCGAGGCTGAAAGGGTTGAGGCTTTTTGCGCCCTACCCTTCCCTAGGCAAAACTAGACACTAGGCAACCGGAGGGGTGCCTTCAGCGTTGCCGAAGATGGCGTCGATCGAAACGACAGCGTCCATCGGCAGGGTTGCGGTGCCCACCACGCGACGCGCAGGAGCGGCCGCGGGGAAGATGCTTGCGTACACTTCGTTGACGGCATCAAGATCAGCGATATTCTTCAGGTAGATGTTGATTTTAACGGCATCTTCCATAACGTGATCGCAGTTTTCGATGATGGCCTTGATGTTGCTGAAGCACTGGATGGCCTGTTCTTTCACGCCACCAGCAACCAGCTTGCCCGACTGCGGGTCGATGCCCAGCTGAGCCGAAATGTTGTTGTAGTGCGAGAAGGCAACAGCCTGTGAGGAAAGCGGGCACAGCGGTGCGGCTTCGGTGTTGCAAGCTTCGATGATGAGGCCGTGACGAGCTTCGACAGCCTGCGGAGGGGTGCCGTCGCCATGGGACACAACGGCTTCGACCTGCACCAGAGCGTGCATGGGCAGAGCAGCAACTTCAACCACGGTGCGCGCGGGCACATAGGCTACGGCGCGAGCGATGGCGGAATCGGGGAAGAAGCGTGAGTAGACTTCGTTGACCGCTTCGACATCGGAGAGGTTTTTCAGGAAAATGGTGATTTTGACAATGTCGTCAAAGGGAACGTCGATGCTTTCCAGGATTGCCTTGATGTTTTTCAGGCACTGTGCGGTCTGCTCTTGCACGCCACCGATAACGATCTGGCCGGATTTGGGGTCAAGAGGCAGCTGGGCGGTGATGTTGTTGTAGTGCGAGAAGGCCACAGACTGCGTGGACAGAACGCTCATCGGGGCATTGGCGGTATTGTTGGTGTACTTGATAAGGTCGCCCGCCTGAGGTGCGTTGGGGATGGTGCCTTCGCCGTTGACAAGAAGGGCTTCAACCTGAACCAGCGCGCCCATCGGCAAGGCGGCAACAGCCACGACCGTGCGAGAAGGAACATAGGTGGTGAAGAAGGATTTGTATACTTCGTCCACAGCGTCCATATCTTCGATATCAGCGAGGAAAATGGTGATGCGAGCCACGTCGGTCAAGGTGTGGTCGATGCTTTTTGCAACGGCTTCAATGTTGGCGAAGCACTGCTTGGCCTGCGATTTCACGCCACCAGGCACCAAAGCGCCCGACTTCGGGTCGATAGGCAACTGAGCCGCAAGGTTGTTGTAATGAGAAAAAGCTGCCGTTTGCGCGTACAGAGAACTGGTCGGTGCATTTTCCGTGTTGCGCGCTACTACTACGTTGTCATCGCTCATGTAAGTACCCCTCTTTAATTATTTGTTGACGGATGCATTTGCAGGTGCATTAGACCCTACCCCGCAAAAATTGTCAATCGCCGTAAAACATGAATGAAGCGGGGGGAATTGCGAACTTGCTGCGGGGTGATTGCTTGCGTTTTGTCGTGCGGTGGCAGGGGGAAAATGCTGCTGTTTCACCTGGTGAATTGGCCTAGTTGTGATTGGCGCTGCCGATTTTTTCCCGCGCGGTGCACCCGGTAAACGCAGCGAACTTCGTGGGGGGATTTTCCCCTAATTGCATAACGGTTCGCAAAAATACGGTTTTATCAATAATCGCCCCTCAAGATTTTTCGCCCAACGGCGCCTCTTCAACAAATCTGCTTATTTTTGCCGCAGATTACACCCCACCAAAACATGCGAGGAAAGCGGTGCTAGCTGCTAAAAAGAGCGTTTCGTGATTACACTGCGCCGTGTGGGTTATGAGTACTTAGGAAGTTTACTTAGGAACTTAGGAAGTTTACTTAGGAACTTAGGAAGTGGGTTCCTAAGTAGGTTCCTAAGTGTCAAGACATGCGATAGCGGCGCTTCGGGCTATTCCTCGAACCAATGCCCTCGACTATCCCCTCGTCTATCAATCGATTAACATACACCATAGCCGTCTTAGGCGAGATTCCCGCAGCGCGCGCGATTTCCGATTTCGAAACGCTTTCACGCTTGGTAAAATAGTCAATAATCGCCTCTTCAACATTCGACTTCGAGTATCCAGCACCTTCCTGTTCGGTCATGCTGCGATGCCTGAATATAATCTTGAACTCATCAAGACTACTAAGAACAATTGGCTTTGCCATGAGCGCTTTTTCTAGTTCGCCAGTAATAGTGGGATACCCACTTCCACGGTTTTCCACAACGTGTCCAGTACTGCCGTCGTAATCGGTGAAAGAGACATCCTCCAGCACCCTTGACATGAATTGATTTCGTGATGTTGTAGTGCCCTTAGTTCCCAAAGACTCAACGGTTAACGAGCCGTATAAACCTCCCGGGTTCGTTATCTCAAGTCGATCGGGATAAAGGTCTACGATCACTGGCGTCCCCTGCGATTCAGCAGAATAATCCCTATGCATAAGGGCATTTGCAACCGCTTCACGAACGGCGGGAAGCGGATAATCTGGAACATCTTCGCGTAGAGCCCCTTTTACAATGGCTCCATGCTTCATATTGCGCGAGACGGTTTTGACGGCTGCAACAATCATCTCAGGAATCGGGCCGTCAATGTTCACAGCATCGGTAAAGCGGCTACCGGACTGGTTTGGAATGCCCTTCGATGTACCCGGGTAACTTGTAAATACCACATCAAGCCGAGGGAAGTATTTTTGGGGATAGGAGCCCATAGCCAGCAGGCCAGCCACTGTCGGCCGAACAACCCCTTCATCATCTACTGCGACCACGCGCTTATTGGCAAGAATGGTCGCATCATCCATGCTATCCATCCGCCCAAAAGAGGAAGAGCGAGCGAGCGACAACCATTCGCTCATGATTTTTGGATCAAAATCGCCCATTGTAGCTTCGGGAACGATAACGGCATCGTTGCGCGCGCTTCTCTGCTGATTTTCGATAAAGCGATCAATCTCATAAAGAGACATTTTGTGGTCACCGTCACCAGCTCTGATGTAGGTGCCATCGACTTGACCTAGCTTTTTCACATAACAGGGCTTTTTCCTAGTAGGTAACTCTGGAATATTTGCAACCACTACCGGTCTGCTTTCATAGAACAACACTTCAATATCAATAGGTACTGCAGGAACGACAAGTTCGCGCGCAGCCTGAGCACATTTTGCTTGAATCTCTTTCACATCGAGAGAATCAACGGAATGAAACCCCTTCTCGGTGATCCCAAAAACAATCGAACCACCATTGGTGTTTGCAAAGGCAGATATCGTGTCTGTGGTCGTCTTGGGAAACCCACCCGCAGCGCTTTTCAGCTCCCATTCCGCAAGGTCTGTTCCCGCTTCGCGCATGCGATCTACCGCACAAGCCAGTTCTTCATCGTTGTTAATGCTCATGCTGTTCGCTTTCTTTACTACTGAGGTACTGGATGAGTAAAAGTTCCTAAGTTCCTAAGTAAAGTTCCTAAGTTCCTAAGTATACATCTACAGTACTAAAAGACAGGTTGCGGAAAACGAATGGTTTTAGGAATCCTTGTTTACGCCGCTGCCGCGATGTTGTTTGAGGCGATCGCGTTGTGCGCGCAGTTCGCTGGGGCGCAACTGAGGCTCCCCCTGCTTGGATTGCGCTTTGGCCTCGTGGAAATAGCCCAGGCGGATGCGCAGGTATTCCCACACCAACAACACCAGCAGGATGCTCATCACGATAAGGTAGCCGATAACGATGCCCGGTAGGCCGGTGAATTGCACCAGCAGGATGGGTATAAACAGCGAGAAACCAAAGGCGATCAGGTACAGCTTCGTCACCGCTTTTTGCTGGCGCAGCACGGTGATTACCTGGTAAAGAAAATCGATGGCCGCCGTAACGCCGCCCGCCACCAGCATGATGAAGCACAGCCCCCGAAACTGCTCGAAATCGATGCCGTACATGAAGCTCATCACGGGAATACCAATCCATCCCATGACAAAAATCATACCCAGTGTCAGCGCGATGATAAGGGCAAGCACCACCACCATCATAAGGTCGAATCGCTTGCGTTTTTCCACATCAGCCCACAGATTAGTCATGCGCACAAGCTGCGGCTTATAGATAAGCCCAATGGTCAGCAAAATCCCTTGCGCGGGGAAATAAAGCGCGTTGAAATACAGTTGGTTATCGTAACTTAAGACACCTTCCATAACGAACTTGGGCATGTTGTCGACGAGCGCATAAAGAAACAGAGCCAAAAACAAGGGGAAACACTGCTTAAAAAGCGCGCGGATGCACCCCGCATTAAAGGTGCGGGATTTCGGCGTTTCCAGCAAAGCGAGGGGCAGCGTAAAAAGCACAAACGAAACCAGGGCAGCAAGCGCCATTGCAACGCTGGATACGGCTAAATTATGGGTGATGAGCAGGCATAACGAAAACACAATCAGAACCAAAATCGAGCGCACTGCCTGAGAAATGCCCGCCAGATAAAGCTTGCCCATCTGCTGCAAGCGCCCTTCATAGACATCGGCCAAACCGTCGATCATCTTATAGGAATACACGCCCATGCTGATGACCAGCATATCTTCGCCATAGCCACGCACCGCGCAGTAAATGCCGCCGACAAGCAGCATGATAGCGCAGGTAATCAGACGATTTATCTGGTAATCGGAAAACGAATGCGCCTCTTCAATATCGGAAACCTGGTAGGTACGCACCCCGTAGTTGGCAACGATCATAAGCAGCATGCCCACCACAAACGCCATCGAAAACATGCCGGCCTGCTCCACGCCCACAAGCTGCGTGGCCACGATAGTAAGGGCAGGAAATACCATGCCCCAAGCGGTGATACCGACGGTGTTCCAAATGTAGTCACGCGATGTGCGATTGGCGGCGTATTGTTCTTCCTGGGCGCCAAACGACCCTTCGGAAGCCGCCCCCAAAAGACGATTGAACCAGCCATTTACCGTACGCTCAATAAAGGTCGGCTTGCGTTGTTTTCCCTGCTGATCAGCCATTATGCGCGCGCAATCCTTCCCGAGTGCCCCACCGGGCACGCCACCCCGTCGTGTTGTCGTAACCCATTATAAACGACACGAGCAACCCAAAGCCGTTATGAGTGCCACGCATATCGAAATCGCAAGCTTGCCCTCGTTTAGTGCAAAGAGAAGCTTACTGCATGCTTTTCCCTAAAAAGCCACTCGACGGGAGGGCGTCGAGTGGCTTAAGTAGTTTGCTCCCAAAATTGACGGGTAGAGCCAAAATGTATTGCCGAAATGCATAAACACATAGCGGCATCGCGTCAGGTTCGTTAAAACATCAAGAATGAATTAGTTATTTTCAAGGACACTACGCGCTGCGATACGTCCGAACGCACAACATTCAGCAATATTACCCGCCCCTTCATATTTATTCATCCATACTGAACCAAACTCTCCCGCAGAATACAGGTGAGGAATAGGGTTGCCGTAAGTATCAATTATTTCTGCAGCTGGCCCACGCCGCGGCCCTCCGTCAGTATTAAGCACTTCGGGTACGCACTTAACTGCATAGAAAGGTGCCTGGATTATAGGCTGCAAGACACTTCCTGGGCGATGAAAATACTCGTCTTCCCCATTTGCGCAACTTTCGTTCCAGACTACTACCGTCTTTGCGAGTTCGCCAACAGGTACACCCATCTGACTAGCCAATTCTTCTATGGTATCCGCCTTATAAGCAAAACCATCCGCGACAGGGTCAGCCGCATTATTGGAATTTTTACTGTTTTGTGAAGTGACCGACCCCGTCTTTGACCCTAAATAAGCGCCATTTGCCAGCCCCGTTGCATCGAAGACAAACCACGTGGTGCTCGGTAAAGGCAAATGAGCATAGTCGCCACCAAAGTTTTGAGCGCCATGGCGGCAGCCATAACGCAGAGACAAATCATCTCCTTGTTTGATGTCTGCCTCAAACATGGTGCTGCCTTCCCAGTCCATATAGAACCGGCGACCATTGATGCCAACCGTGATTCCCTGTGCCTTTCTTAACCCTCTGTAGGGAAGCATCTTGGATCCATCAAGCGCAACACCGTTCGTCCAGGGGCCAGCAAAACTATTCATATGCCAAAAATCTGCACCAATCCTACTGCAAATTCTGTGCCCATCCCCCGTATTTGAAATGCCTGCCGCAGCGTGGGAAATGGGCATACTGAGATAATCCTGCTTCATTGTTGCATCACTCTCAAACCCACCACAGGTCATCACAACGCCTTTTTTAGCTTTGGCATAGATAGTTTTCCCTTTTTGCGTATAAACAACCCCGAGGATAGTTTTCGACTCGGGATCCTGGACCAAATCGACAAGCTGAGATTCAGTCTTTTCAAAAATTCGCTCTGGATATTCTTTAATTTTATCGAGCAAAAAGAAAACCAGATGCTTTGGGCCGGTTTCGTTCTTCGGGTTAAAATAAACGATTTTATGGGTCTGCGAATGAGGCAGTTCCTTCCATTCGAAGTTTTCGATATAGAGCAAATCCTCTTCCTTCGCACCCATATCTTTGAGCCAGGTATAGTTTTCAGATAGACCTACAGCAAAGGCCTTAAGAACCTCATCAGGCGTTGAGGTAAACTCTCCCCTTAGTTCTTTTAAGTATTCATAAAAGTTGTCGAGCTGTTCGGTGAATATGCACATTCCCGATGAAAATTGACTGTTTCCACCACCCGACTCAACTGAGCTTTTTTCAAGCAAGAGCGCTGTTGTCTCACCACCCTCCGTAGCGACGGTAAGCGCAGTGGCCAGCCCCGCAGCACCAGCCCCCACAATAATCGCATCATACTCTTCGTCCCACGAGACTTTTTGCTTTGTCGTCCCTTGGCTGTCCTGCGCCCCTTGTGCAGCGCACCCCGTAACGCCAAGCGCCGTAGCACCGGCAAGAACAACCCCGGCTGACTTCAAGAATGACCGCCTTGTTTGAACTGCTCCATTTTCCACCATAGTGCACCAACCTCCTCGAATGGAA
>JAVVPE010000009.1:0-41389 GCA_036655915.1 Raoultibacter sp. | reverse complement strand
CGCCGCTCGATGATTCCTTGGGAAAAAGTGCGGGAACCTTTGTTATCATTGATTTTACCGCGCATTGCGCGGGCGAAGAGTGTTGGGGGAGCGTGGCGGAATTGGCATACGCAGCGGACTTAAAATCCGCCGACTTCGGTCTTGCGGGTTCGAGTCCCGCCGCTCCTACCAGTTTGGTTATGCACTGCGGGAAAGTGGTTTTGGTTTCCCGATAGAAATAAATGGCGCTGCACACGGCATCCACCAGCACAAAAGAGTAGAAAAAGGCGAACAGCGGCACTATGATGACCATCAATGAAATCATTGCGGCGGTCGAAAACCCGCCCTCAAGTTTTGAAGAGTATCTTGATTGTTACGCTGATGAAGTCGGTGATTTGGTAAATACCTACATCCCTTCAGGTACGCACCCCGACATGAATCGTTATCTTTACGATCCCCTTAAAAAGTACAGCGAAAATGGCGGCAAGCGGCATCGGCCGCTTATCTGTTTTGCTGCCTGTTTGGCTGTGGGGGGCGATATGACGCAGGCGACTTCGGCCGCGGCAGCCATCGAACATTTCCATACGGCCGCGCTTATCCATGACGATATTGCCGATGAAGCCGAACTGCGTCGCGGCAAGCCGTGCATGCATTTAGAAGAGGGCTTCGGGCTGGCCATAAACGCGGGCGATTTGGCGCTTTCCCTGGTCAATGGCACTGTTGTTACCGACAAGGCGCTTGATGACCACATGAAGGTGCGCGTAATTTCTGAACTTACCGCCATGACGCGGCGCACGATAGAGGGCCAAGCGCTCGACATCGGCTGGGCACGCGACGGGCGCTACGACATTACGCCGCAGGATTATCTGGTTATGGCCACGCACAAAACGGCTCATTATTCGGGGGCGGTGCCCCTTGCTGTGGGCGCCATCATCGGTGGCGGCACGGAAGCCGAAATTGAAGGCCTGCGCAACTACGGGCTTGATACCGGGCTGGCCTTCCAAATCCAAGACGACCTGTTAAACCTTATCGGTTCGGAAGAATCGATGGAAAAGGATTTCCGCAACGACATCACCGAAGGCAAACGCACGCTTGTGGTGGTACATGCGCTGCAAAATTCGCCCCAGCGCGATCGCCTCATCGAAATTCTTTCCTCGAAGGAAAAAGACCCTGCCGTGCTTGCGCAAGCGGTAGCCATCATGGAAGAATCGGGCAGCATCGAATACGCACGCAGCTACGCCGAAAACCTGACAAGCATCGCCAAAAACCGCTTGACCGACATGATTGGTCCATCCATGGCACGCAATCTACTCATTTCCATGGCCGACTGGTTTGTCAACCGCTTGAAGTAGTCGCTCTTTGGGGCGCAGGGGCCAAGTGAAAGTTACGCGCATGTTAGATTTAGGGGATAAAAGTCAATTTTGAACCTGAAACCACAACATAGTGTGTTTTCGGGTTCCAGGGTCGCTCCCCATGAAAGTTGCGTGCAAGTTAACTAGGCCCAGCTTGGTACATAACTCATATATCTTGGTGCCGTATGCGGATCGACTGGCTTAATAAGTCCTTGCTCAATAGTGTCTCGAATCAGGCGCGAAATGGTCGAGGCACTTGGAGCTTCTTTTCCAAACCGCGCTCTAAGGGATTGGTTGTTTAGGGTTGTGCTGCCGGCATGGCGGATGCAGGCGTGCCAATAGCATGCCATAATCCTGGCTTCGGAGGTCATAAGGCTGTACGGAGTGTAAGTAAAAAGGGTAACTTTCATGTTCCCGCCGTTTTCTTGATATATCGTGATTTGAGGAGCGGGCAGGAAGAATTTTTCGCAAGAGTATATTATTTTATCCCATCCCGTGCCTGCTTCTTCGCAGATATTAAACCGCCTCAATAGGCTACCGAGTTGTTGGTTTCGTGATCTAGGGGGATTATCAACAAGGCGAAGTATTTCGACGAGAGGGCAGCCGGGATTGGTAAACTCAATCCTGTTTTCAAATATTTCAACAAGAGGGCCATTGCCTGAAAGCGTCAAATCTTGATGAATGAGGGTATTGGCAAGCGTTTCCCTTATGGCTAGGTCGGGATACTCGGTTTGTTTTTGGCGCAGAGCTGAGTCAATCCGCTCGCGTGCAGGTACGATTGCCATAAGGAATTCAATGGCAGATTCAAAATCGCAGGCATATCCCTTGGCGGATGTTCTCTCCCGTACCATTTCCACTTTTTGCGAACCTTGGTATTGAATGATGCGCAGAGCCTTGCGCGCTACAGAAGGAAAGCTCTTCAATTCATGAGCAAATAACAAAGCTCCTAGGTTTGTGATGGCAAAGCGGCCGTTATCCTGCTTGCGCAAAATTCCATCTTCGCAAAGATAATGGATAGTTTCTTTTTGCAGCTGGGGGATGGGCGTCTTTAGTAAAGAGAAATACTTGGGATAATCCAGATAACGGAGAACTTCTTCTACCGAAAGATTCTCTTTTGCAAGCACTTCCTCATAGTTTGATTTCATAATCTTGTTCCACACCTCGGCCTCGATAGCTGAGTAATCTTTAAGCTTTTTCGTATAGCTTCCAATGCGAATATAGGCAAATGATTCAAAATCTACTGTGTGGCAGAAAGCGGGCTGAACCTCTAAAAGAACTATGGGCTTGTCGTTGATGCTTGTTTGGGAAAATTTGAACGATGCATTGTTCGATAGCTGATGATGCAGCCAGTTTTCCAGCTCTTCATTGCCTCGTTTCTTGGTTTTGCAGTCGAAGCTTGTCCCCGTAATTGCATGAGTGGTATCCTCGATTCCCCAGATCATATACGCACAAGAAGCCCCTTGGTGCGCGGCTGAATTGGCAAGGGCACTAATATCGCGAGCAATCATTTCGGGGTCGCTATTGTCTTGCTTGAATTCGACTAATTCGGTTTCTCCAGGGAGTTTTCGCAACTCGTTTATAAGCAAGGAAATGTCTTGATGGGGAATCATGCAACCTCCAATGAACGTTCTTTGCATTTTACTACAAGCCCTTGTGTATTCCTGGTGCCACCCGCGGGGATATTTGTGAACAAACGAAAAGCATTGGTTTGTGTCGGTGCTGCGTGGCGGGGCTGTGCGTTACAATGTAGGCATGATTACGATTCAGAAACATGACACAGGTGCTGGCGTCGAAGACGTCCAGCAAAAACTTGCCGCCTTAGGGTTTCTAGCAAAAGACCAGGTAAGCGCAACTTTTGATGATGCAACGGTCGCGGCGGTTGTCGCTTTTTGTCGTGAAAACGGCATTGAAGCCAAGGGCGTGGTTACTGAAAAGGTATGGGCTGCCTTGGTCGATGCAAGCTTTAGCTTGGGCGACCGCACGCTGTATCTGCGCATGCCGTATTTTCACGGCAACGATGTCGCCCAGCTGCAAACCATTTTAGGGGCACTGGGTTTTGCCTGTGGTGCCGATGACCACATCTTCGGTGCCTACACCGAATTGGCGCTGCGTAAATTCCAGCTTAACCTGGGGCTTCCTTCCGATGGCATCGCCGGGGCACTCACCTATGCGGCCATAAACAGCCTTCATCATTCCTGGGAAGGCAAAAGGCCTTCGCAGCTTGCGCCCCATCTTGGTTTTGCGCGCGCGGCCGACGTTTTAGAAACCAAGGCGCTGTGCCTGTTTGGCACCGACGAATTTACGCGCAGTGTTGCATCGCGCATGTCCAATCTTGCCCTGGCCACTAACCCGGCCTCAAAAATTATTAGCGCCGATTCGCTTTCGGCCACCCCCGGCAACGATATGCTGCTGGTTCATATCGTTTTGCCTGACCAGCAAACTCCCTTAAGCGTTCCTCGCGTGTTGTGCCAAGAGGAAGAAACGCTTGCTTTGCGCCTGCGTTCGGCGCTTGAATCCACCACGCTTACGCCGCCGCGCATTATTTTGGAACTGCCTTCAGCGACGTGGGAAGATGCGGGGGCGGGGCGGTCTGCGCAACACTTTGCCATCATGTTGCTCGATGCGCTGTGTGCGGCGCTTGCTGTATCCGATTAAAAAGCGAAAGGCTTGTATGGAAGCTTCTGCCATAGTTCTTGCTGCGGGTGCGGGTACTCGCATGAAATCACAGAAACCGAAAGTCGCTCACGAGCTTTTGGGCAAGCCCCTGATTCGCTGGGTCGTCGATGCGGCTCATCAGGCGGGTATTTCTTCAATCATCAGTGTGTTGGGCCACGAACGCCAGCAGGTTATTCCCCTAGTGCAAGCCGATACCCACATCGTGTTCCAGGAAAATCGCTGGGGCACAGGCGACGCTGTTTCTGTGTGCCGCGACGCGCTTGCGGGTAAAACGGGTTCTGTCGTGGTGCTTTCCGGCGATTGCCCGCTTATCGCGCCTGAAACTATCGAAGCTTTGGTGCGCACGCGTGAGCAGGCGGGTGCGGCCATGGTCGTGCTTACCATGGAAGCCGCCGATCCCACGGGCTACGGTCGCATTGTGCGCGACGGCCAGGGAAACCTTGAACGTATCGTGGAACAAAAGGATTGCAGCGCCACCGAGGCGCTTATCACGGAATGCAACTCAGGCTTTTACTGCTTTGATAGCGAGCGTCTTTTTGAGGCGCTTTCCCAGGTAAACACCAATAATGCGCAAGGGGAATACTACCTGACCGACGTGTTGGCAATTTGTCGCAGTGCGGGGCATGCGGTGTGCGCGCTGAAAACGGATGACCCCGATCAGTGCCAGGGCATCAATTCACGCGTGCAGCTGGCTGCAGCGGGGGCGTGCCTGCAGCAGCGCATCAACGAAGCGCACATGGTGGCAGGCGTTAGCATGACCGATCCGTCGCTGGTGTGGATTGGCCCTGATGTTGAGCTTGCACCCGATGTGGAACTTTTGCCGCTCACTTTTTTGATGGGCAGCACCAAAGTGGGGCAAAACAGCGTTGTCGGTCCCAACTGCCGCCTTACCAACACCCTTGTGGGCACGGGCTGCACCATTGATGAAACGGTAGCAATCGATGCGCGCATCGATAACGAAGTGGCTTGCGGGCCGCGCGCCTATTTGCGCCCTGGCACGCATTTGTGCGATCACGCCAAGGCGGGCACGCACGTTGAAATCAAAAACTCCACGGTGGGCCACGGTTCAAAAGTTCCCCACCTCAGCTATATCGGCGACACCACTATCGGTGTGGATGTGAATGTGGGGGCAGGCTCGATCACCTGCAATTACGATGGCAAAAACAAGCACAAAACGTCTATCGGCGATGGGGCATTCATCGGCAGCGATACCATGTTGGTCGCTCCGGTTTCCATCGGCGCGGGTGCCATCGTCGGCGCGGGGTCGACCATCACCAAGGATGTATCCGCAGGCGCTTTAGGCCTGGGGCGCAGCAAGCAGATTGAAATTCCTGATTGGGAAGAGCACAAACGAGCCAAACAGCAATCGTAAACCATAACGAAGGAGCGCACGTAATGACAGATATGCAAAAGAGCATGGCGGTTTTTTCCGGATCTGCCAACCCCGAATTGGCGGAAGAAATCGCTGAATGCTTGGGCATTGCCCTGGGCAACGTGAAGCTAGAAAAATTTGCCAACGGCGAAATTTATGCACGTTACTTGGAAAGCGTGCGCGGTGCCGATGTGTTCATCATCCAATCGGTTGCCGGTGCGCACGTCAACGATTCGCTGATGGAGCTGCTTATTATGGTAGATGCCGCCAAACGCGCTTCTGCACGCACGGTCACGGCAGTGCTTTCCCATTACGGCTATGCGCGCCAAGATCGCAAGGCCGCTTCGCGCGAACCCATCACCGCAAAACTTATCGCCAACCTTATGACGGTGGCGGGCGTCGACCGCACCATCACCATCGATTTGCATCAAGGGCAGATCCAGGGCTTTTTCGACACGCCGGTAAATCATTTGACCGCGCTGCCCATCTTGGCGGATTACTTCAAGGCGAAGAATTTCGACAAGGAACGTCTGTGCATCGTCAGCCCCGACGTGGGTCGTGCCAAGGCAGCCAAGAAACTTTCCGACATCATGGAAGCCGATTTGGCCATTATGCACAAGGGGCGCCCCGGCCACAACAAAGCCGAAATCACGGCGCTTATCGGCGATGTTGAAGGCAAGATTTGCCTGGTCAACGACGATATGATCGATACGGCGGGCACTCTGTGTGCCGCGGTGCAAACGCTGAAGAACAAGGGTGCTGAAAAAGTGTATGTGTGTGCGACGCACCCCGTGTTTTCCGGCCCCGCCTACGAACGCCTTGAAAATGCCGACATCGAAGAAGTTGTGGTGTGCAACACCATCGACGTGCCGCAGGAATACCAAACGGGCAAGATTAAGGTTATTTCGGTGGCTCCGCTTTTGGCGCGCGCCATCATGAACGTGTATGGCAACGGCTCGGTTGCGGCGCTGTTCGACCCCGATTTCGCGCTGTAGATTATCGTCGTGTATCTGATTGTCGGCCTGGGCAACCCGGGGCAAGACTACGAACACACGCGGCATAATGCCGGCTTCGACACGCTTGACCGCATTGCGGAAGCGCTGGGTGCCCGCTACTGGAAAACAGAGTGCGGCGCGCTTACGGCTAAGGCGGTCTATCACAACGAGGATGTGTTGCTGGCCAAGCCTCAAAGCTTCATGAACACTTCGGGCGGTCCTGCCAAGCAGCTGTGCAACGCCTATGGCATCGAGCCTGATCACGTCATTGTTATCCACGATGAACTCGACATTGACCCCGGCACCATTCGCGTAAAATTCGGGGGAGGACATGCGGGGCATAACGGGCTGCGTTCGCTGTGCGATAAGCTGAACACGCGCGATTGGTTTCGGGTGCGTATCGGCATCGGCCGCCCGCCCGGGCGCATGAACGTGGCCGATTACGTGCTTTCCCTTCCAAAAAAGGAAGCGGCCGATGATTTTGAAGCGGCCCAGCAACGGGGCTGTGAAGCAGTATTTTACCTGCTCGATAACGGGCTTGAGAAAACCCAGCAGCAGTTTAACTAGGGCATGCATGATGCGCGCCCTCATTAAAAACGATCGAGCGAAGGTATACGCGCTGTTTACCATCGTTATGTTGGGGGCCGCTTTAGGTAATCTTTCGCAAACGGCCTTAAATGCGATGCTTGCAGATGTCGCTTCGGAATTTTCCATCAGCATGAGTATGGGCCAATGGCTTACTACCATCTATATGCTTACGCTTGGCGCGGTTGTGCCCCTTGCTACTTTTTTCGCGCGGCGTTTTTCTCTTAAAAATTTGATCTTTATAGCGCAAGGGTTTTTCCTCGCAGGCGCGCTGCTTGATTTTATTGCCTGGAATTTCCCCCTGCTTCTTTTAGGGCGGGTATTGCAGGCGATTTCGACAGGAATGCTGTTGCCTTTGGTGCAGACGATTGCAGTGACGCGCTTTCAGAAAAATCGCCGGGCGACCGCTATGGGGATTGCGGGCATTGCCTTAGGCTTTGCGCCCAGTATTGGGCCGACCATCGGTGGGGCTTTAGTTGGCTCGATGGGATGGCGGAGCTTTTTTGTTATCCTCGTCGTGCTTTCTGGGATGCTGCTTGTCGCAACGGCAGTTTGCGTTAATGCTGAAAAAGTTCCTCCCGATTCGATGCCCCTCGATTCGCTCTCATTCGTGCTTTCAACGCTGGGTTTTGGCGGTCTTCTTCTTGCGTTTTCCAACGCTTCAAATTTTTCTTTAACCGACCCCGTGGTGTGGGCGGCCCTTGTGGTGGGCATTGTCAGCCTGGTGCTGTTCGTGTTGCGGCAGCGCCGCGTGCCCGATCCCCTGATCAATTTGCACATTTTTTCTTCGCGGCAGTTCACTATCGGTTTTATTGCGCAGTGCTTGCTTTTTGCCTCGTTTCTTGGCATCACCTTGGTTGTGCCCTTGTATGTTGAAGGCCTGTGCGGAAAAACGGCGCTCGAAGCGGGTTTTGTTTTGTTGCCGGGGACGATCGCCGCGCTTGTCATCAACCCGCTTGCAGGAGTTTTAACCGATCGCGTGGGGGTGCGTCCTGTGGTGCTGTGCTCGGGAGTGTTTTTGGTGCTTGGGGCGGTGGGGATGGTTTTCATGGACGCGCACACTTCGCTTGCCCAGATGATGCTATGGCAGGGGATTCGCAATGTTGGCATCGCGGGGCTTATCGGCCCTTTGACCTCGTGGAGTCTTGCAAAGCTTCCACAAGAAATTGTTACCGACGGCAGTTCTTTTTGCGTTGCCGTGCGCCAGGTGTGCGCTTCTTTGGGCACGGCCGCCATGGTATTTATTATCACGACGACGGCAACTGTTGCTGTCAACCCGGCGCTGGGCTACCAACTCGCCTTCGCCTGTTCCGCCCTGCTCGCCGCCGCCACCCTAGCCTGCATTTTCTGGCGCGTACGCTAGCGCTTCCCCTTTTCTTTTGGCATCGCCTTCCCAAGTTTGCCGCATAAAAGCGGAGCATATTTCTGCCTATATGCCGGTATCCCCGTGTCTTTTTTCCTAATCATAAGAAACCTATGATGCGCAAAACCCTTTCAATCAGAAATATACGATACCGCTTTGCCGCCGCAGCGCCTACGCTAAGACAAAGCTTGCGTGATCGATTGCGATGCGGGCTTTGAAAAGGCGGGGAAGCTTATATGAAGGAAAGAGGGGAGTTTACGTTCGTGTGCGTAACTAGGGAGAAGAATCGAGGAGAGGTGTTATGACGAAACAAACAAAAATGACCAGGCGAACCTTTTTTGGGGGAGCCGCAGCTCTTGGTGCTGCCGCCATGCTGGGAGGATGCGCACCCAAGAAGTTGGAAGAAGCAAAGGATGCCACGCCGGCCCAAGACGTTATCGAAGTCAAGCATGCCTGGTGCAAAATGTGCGGGCCTGCTCGCACGCATTGTTCAACGCTGTGCACCATTAAAAATGGTCGCTGGACCAATGTTGAAGGCAATCCTGACGGCTGTAACAACTTTGGACGCGGCAGCAAGACACTGTGCGCTAAGGGTAATTCTGCCATGCAGGCGCTTTATTCGCCCAATCGTCTTTTGCATCCCATGAAGCGGGTGGGCGAAAAGGGCGAGGGGAAATTTGAGCAAATTTCCTGGGATAAAGCTATGGAAACCATCGCTGCGAAGCTTAAGGAACAAAAAGAAAAGTACGGCCCGGAATCTTACGGTGTTTTGTCGCCGCAGTATTATGCGGTCTTAAGCACCATGGGTCGTCGTTTCCTTAACGTGCACGGCAGCCCCAACTATCTGCATAGTGCTATTTGCAATTCGCAGCGCCAGTTCTCGCGTCTTATTACGCTTGGCGGACCGACGCATGCGGGTGCAACCGATGTTGCCCCCAAGCAGATTGGCAAGACAAAACTGCTGGTTGTATGGGGCTTTAATTCGGAAAACTCCGCAGTTAACCAGGGGGATCCCTACAAACGACTCGATGCGATCGAGGCGGGCACGCAGGTTATCGACATTCGACCCATGCAGGAAGGGTTGGGATCAAAGGCTAACATCTGGCTTCCCATTCGTCCGGGAACCGATGGTGCGTTGGCGCTGGCTATTCTTAATGTCATCATTGGCGAAGAACTCTACGACAAGGATTTCGTTGCGAATTGGTGCAATGGATTCGATAAGCTGGCTGAGCACGTAAAGCAATTTACCCCCGATTGGGCGGCAAACATTACGGGGCTTCCTGTTGGCAAAATTACAGAAGTGGCGCGTCTTATGGGAACGACAAAGCCGATGGGTATCAACATCGGTAATGGCATTGGCGATCAGTCCAACGATGGTCACTGGACGGTTGCGTGCGTGTGCCTCATCGAAGCGATTACGGGCAACCTTGATATCGCCGGTGGCGGTGGCGCTGGCATGATTATGCCCGATCCGCTTATCAAAACGAAGCCCATAGACCTTTTGACCGATAAGCTGCAAGCAAGCGAAGAAGATACAAAAAAGGGTTATATGGCAGGTGTCGCCAAGTTGGCTGCTCCTGAAACGCCGCGGTGGTTCCAGACGATGAAAACCCAGGAATCGGGCCCGACAAGTGCTTATTTCAAAAGCTTGATGACCATTATTTCAGAAGAGCCGTATCCCTTGCGTTTTGTGTTTGGGCAATCCTCAAATCCGATGAGCGCAACGCGCCAACCTAAGAAGATTGAAGAGGCTTTAAAGAAGCTAGAATTCTATGTGGTTATGGATACTGCCTGGAATTCATCGTGTGATTATGCCGACATCGTGCTGCCCGCTTGCACGCAGTATGAAGCTGCCGACCAGTTTGCCACGAAGAATACGCCAGCGGGCACCTTTATCGGTATCAATCAGGTTATTGCCGAGCCTATGGGCGAATCTCGCTCCGATTGGCAGTACTACCTCGATCTTGCTGTACGGATGGGTTATGGTGCCGATTTCTGGGATGGCGATCTTGATAAATGCCTCAACGAACAGCTTGAACCTTCGGGTATATCCCTTGAAGATTTGCGCGCGGCAAACACAGGTATTTTCAAAGAGCGCACCGATGGTGCCAAACCAACCGAACCCGAGTATCAAAACTATGCGAAGCTATTCGCGGCGCTGCCCAACGGAAAAGTGCAGTGCTACAACGAATGGATTGGCGGCAAACCCAATTCCTTGGAAACGGGTAAGCTGGAATTCCTCCCTGTTTATCATGGTCCTGTCGAAAGCCTTACCGAAACGCCCGATATCGCCAAGGAATATCCTTTAGTTATTTCCGATGTGCATGCGTATCGCCTGTGCAATCACGGCTACTACCATGATGTGCCCTATTTGCGCGAATTGCAGCCCGAGCCTTGGGTGAAGATCAATCCTGCGACGGGTGCGAAGTATGGCATTGCCGATGGCGATTGGATGAAGATCGAATCCCCGCACGGCAACATTAAGATGGTGGCAAAGTACTTTGAGGCGATTGCGCCCGACGTTTTGATGACGAAGCGTGGCTGGTGGGAATCGTGCGAAGAACTGGGTCTTCCCGGTTATGGCGGCCTTGATGGCGGTAGTGAAGTCAACGTACTCTATGATGCCGAGATGAAGAATTTCGATCCGTTCCATTCAGGCATGTCGAAGCAGACCTTGGTTAAGATTTCGAAATCGGAGGGATAAACAATGGCGACCAAACAATACGGCTTCTATGTCGATACAAGCAGGTGCATCAAGTGCTGGTCGTGCGTGGTGTCTTGTAAACAGTGGCACGAAATTAAGGCAAACACCGTTTCGCGCAGAAAGGTAAAAGAGGAAGACATCGGAACGTTTCCCGATGTGAAGCGCAAGTTTACTTCGCTTTCCTGCATGCACTGCGCCGATCCAGCGTGTCTTAAGGCTTGCCCGCAAGGCGCAATTAGCAAGCGCGAAGAAGATGGCATCGTTGTTGTCGATACTGAAAAATGCATCAAATGCGGTACCTGTGTCAAGGCATGCCCCTTCGCGGTGCCCGAGCTTGATGATAAAATTATGAGCAAATGTGATGCCTGCCTGGGCTTAGGGCGTGCAGCCGACGAAGAGCCTCACTGCGTGAAATCATGCGTTACTAAGGCACTTCACTTCGGCACCATGACCGATATGGCAGCTTTGGCTGAAAAGAAGGGCGGCGCGCAGATGGAAGGCGTTACCGGGCCTTCCGTATATCTTTCTTAAATAGATATACACCTGCTGCTATGCCGTGTCGCTTGGCCTGTTGGTCCTAAGCGACACGGCTTCTATTTAAGGAGAGGGCAATGGACGAACAGGAACTGCAAGGGGTCATGGAAGAGCGCATGCTTGGCTATCGTTTTTTATCGCAGGTCTACCGGGCGGCTCCTACGGTTGATTTTCTTCAGGCGCTCAAGACAGCAAGGCCGTCCGAAGAGGACGCCTTAAGTGCCTTTGTTGCTGGCTTGCAAGATGCCGACTTGGAAGCGTTGAAGGTTGATTTGGGTGCAGAATATGTACGGGTACTTCTTAATATGGGTCCATCGCCTGTAGCGCCCTACGAATCGGTGTACACCAGCCCCGAAAAGCTCCTGATGCAGGATGCGCGCGACGAAGTTGTGGCGGCGTATCGTCGGGAAGGCTTGGTGGCAACAACTGATACAAGCGAGCCAGAAGATCATCTGGCGACAGAGTTTGAGTTTATGGCATACCTGTGCGAAAAAGCCTTCCTTGCCGCTGAAGAAGGCAACTGCGAAATGCTTGCGCACCACGTGGCCGCACAGAAAGATTTTTTTACACAGCATATAGTGCCGTGGGTGCCTCTGTTTTGTGATGACTTCGACAAGCAGGTAAAAACGGAGTATTACAAAGCACTCAGTAATTTGACACGGCAGCACATCGCGATGGATGACGATTTCCTTAAAAACGCTGCTTTGTAGGCTGCTTTTGCCTGCGATACGGCATGCGTCTGTTCCGCCAAGGCTTATACGCTCGCTGCCCCCTCCCGCGGCGAGCGGCACCCCTCCTTATTTGAATGCCTTGCGGAACAGGAATTAAAACCGGTAGTTTCGGCTATCGGTTTTTTCGTGCTATCCTTCTTTCTGCGGCAAGGGGGCCGCTGCGCAAGTGCGAGGGGAGGGCGTTATGGAAAAGAGAAGTACTACAGGTGCGTTTAAGGCGTATTTGGGCAGTGTTTCGCTGGCGGATATTCTCAATAGTCGCATGCTGGGGTTTGCTTTGACGCGTACCTGGGCTTATGTGATGTTCTTTAGCACGGTGATTCACTTTTCGGTACGCAACGATATTCCCCACTTGAACAGCACCGAAACCTGGTCATCCTTGGGTTTGGTCGTGTTGATGGTGGCGTGTGCCCTTTGCGCGCGACCGCTCAGGCAGCTTTTGAGCCACAAGGCTGCACGCCTGGCCATGCCTCTTGTTTTGTGTTTGGTAACGGCTTTGTTGGCCCTGGTTGAAGCAGATTGGTTTAGGCAACCCTGGTGTTCAATCCTGTCGGTTATTTCCGGGGTTGGTTTGGGGTTTTTCTACCTTGCCTGGGGTGAGGCTTATACGCGGCTCAACGCAAAGCAAGCTGCCGTGGAAGCTCTTACCTCCTTTCTTGTTGCGGCTTTGGTGTTTCCCCTTATCATTGTGCTGCCCCATCTGCTTGCGGTAGTTATTACTATGGTATTGCCGCTTGTTTCAGCCTTTATCCTTTTTAAGGTATTGGGGGTGTGGAGCAAGCCTTCGTTGTTAGAGCCGGTGAAGCTGAATAAAAGTGCTTTTTTAATCAAGGCGTTGCTTTCCGTCGGTATCTTTGGTTTTGCTGAAAGCCTCATGCGTTCTTTGTTTATTGCGGTTAATCCTGTGGTGGATGTCGATTTATATCCGTGGGTGTTCCTTGTTGCCACACTGCTTTCTGCGGCCGTCATGAGTGTGACGGTCATTGCGCGCAAAAATTCCGATTACGGTTTTGCCTATCGGGTTGTCCTGTTTGCTACGGCTTTTGTCTTTTTGCTGTTGCCCATTATGGAGCGGGGCACCTTTGTGGTCGATGTGCTTGCTTTGGTGGGCTATTGTATCGTTTCTTTATTGGTGTGGGTTATGCTTGCGCGCACGGCGAGCACGTATCACCTTTCGGCGATTGTCGTTTTTGGCTGCGGCATTGGCGCTATGGTTGCAGGCGGCTTGGGTGGTACATTTTTAGGGAGCGTATTGCTTTCATACGTGGATATGACGTACCAGCTTTTGAGTTTGACGGCGCTGCTCTGCGTCTGCGCGCTCTTTTTCGCCTACCTCTTTCTCTTTAGCGAAAACGCGGTTATAAAGCTGACGCAAGACGAATCAACCATAGACGGTCCGCGCCCCTTTAGAAGACGATGCGAAGAGGTTGCTGCCGCTTATAAGCTTTCCGCCAAAGAAGCTGAAGTGATGATTTTAGTAGCCAAGGGAAGATCCACGCCGCGCATCTGCGAAGAACTCGATATTTCCCAAGGTACGGTAAATACGCACCTGACGCATATTTACAAGAAGATCGATGTCCACGATAAGCAGCAGCTTCTTGATGTGCTGGAAGGCCGCATCGCTTTTTAGCCGCTTTATCCTTAAAGAATTTGTTTAGTATAATTTCAATTAGACTACTTCAAATTATACTAAATAGTTGTGAAATCCTTCTTTCCTTTTTGTTCTATCTGTTATAGTATAGATAGAACAAAGAAAGGATTGAGTATGGAGACCGAAAACGATGTCACTGCCCCAGGCAACCCTTCCGCGGCCGCTTCGCTTGTGTCTGGGGCGCAGCCGATTTTGAGCGTTGATGGCTTCACTAAGCATTACAGGGAAAAGTGTGCGGTTGACGATGTAAGCTTGACGGTTATGCCGGGGGATATATATGGGTTTATCGGGCATAACGGTGCGGGCAAGACCACCTTGATCCGTGCAGTGGTGGGGGTTATGGATTTTGATGGCGGGGCCATCACCATTGAAGGGCGCTCGGTCAAAAGCGATGCGGTCGCGTGCAAAAGCATTACGGCCTACGTGCCCGACAATCCTGATATCTATGATTTTCTGACCGGCATCCAATACCTGACCTATATGGGGGATATTTTTTCGGTAAACGCTGCCGTGCGCCAGCAGCGCATTCAAAAATATAGCGAACTGCTTTCCCTGAGTGATTGTTTGGGCGATTTGATTTCGTCGTATTCCCACGGCATGAAGCAGAAACTGGTGTTGATCGGCGCTTTTCTGCATCAGCCAAAGCTGCTGGTGCTCGACGAGCCCTTCGTGGGCCTTGACCCGCAGGCGTCATTCCATCTGAAGAATATGATGCAGGAACTAGTTGCGGGCGGATCCGCCATCTTTTTCTCAAGCCACGTGTTGGAAGTGGTTGAAAAACTCTGCAACAAGCTTGCCATTATCAATGCTGGCCGCCTGGTGCGCAGTGGGCTTACCGCTGACATTGCGGGCAGTGAAGGTTTGGAGGGCGTGTTTTTGGACCTGGTTGATTCGCCTGTCCCGGGCACACCTGCTGCCGGCACTGCGCAAGTGGGAAGGTAGGTGGCCGCGATGCGTCAACTTTTCTTGTTGCTGAAAATCCAGCTGTTGGGATTTTTCGGCATCAACAAGGTGCTGCATTCTAAGGGTGCGGCCGAAAAACGCAAAATGCTGCTTTTCGCGGTGGGCAGCCTGGCGGTGTTTGGCTTCGTTGTGGCGTATAGCTGCATGACCGCCGCGGTGTTCGTGCAGGTTGGCCTTGTCGATCAGTTGCCCATTGTGGTGGTGTTTGCGGGGTCGCTGGCAGGTGTTGTGGTCACCTTTTTGAAGGCGAACGGCATGATGTTCAACTTCAAAGATTACGACATGGTAATGTCTCTGCCAGTGTCGGTGTCGGCGGTGGTGGTGTCGCGCATTGCGGCGCTCTATGCGGTCAATTTGCTGTTCGCCTGCATTATCATGGTCCCCTCGTTTGTTGCCTTTGCCGCAGCAACGGGGGCAGGTGTTGGCACATGGGTGGCGATGGCGTATGTCGTGGTAGCAGCGCCCCTTTTGCCCATGGCGTTAACGCTGGTGGTGTCGGCTATTGTGGCTGCCATCGCCTCGCGCTTTCGCTATGCCAATCTGGTTACTATCGTGTTGTCGGTGGCGGTTGTTTTGGGAATTTTCGCTCTTGGTCTTGCGATGCCGGAAGGTTCGGTTTCGCCCAATAAGTTGGAAAACTTGGCCAATTTGGGCGGTATGCTTTCAGGTTCTATAGGGGGCATCTATCCGCCTGCGCTGTGGGCGGCACAGGGGATTGTTGCGGGTGACGGGGGTGCGTTTGTGCTCTTCCTTGGCGCATCCCTGCTTTCCCTCACTTTATTCGTGCTTGTTTTTGCGCGGTTTTTCCCGCGCATCAATTCGGCCTTGGCGGCAGGGTCGGTGCATACCGCCTATTCGTTTGAAACCCCGGCGGGCAAACGCGCTTCAGCGCGCGGGGGGCATCCTGGTGGTGCGCTGTTCAAAAAAGAACTGCGCCGCCTGACGTCGACACCGGTCTATCTGCTTAATTCGTGCATCGGCGTCGTTTTGCTGGTGATTGCGGCGCTGGCAACCTGTTTTTTCGATATAAACAAGCTGCTGGAAGCGGCGCTTGTGGGTATTCCCCCGGAAGTGCTGCCGCCGGTCCACGCGCTTATTCCCTGGATATGCGCGCTGTTCATTGGCCTTTCTTCGACCACGGCTGCTTCCGTATCGCTTGAGGGAGGCAGCCGGTGGCTGATGTGTTCGGCCCCGGTGGCACCCCGCGTGGTGCTTGGCGCGAAGCTTGCCGTTAACGTGAGCATCACCTGCGGGGCTACGCTGGTGGCGGGCGCGCTGCTTTGTTGGGTGCCGCCTTCCTGCTTTATGCCGGCGTGGCCAAGGTGGCCCTTTATGAATGATGATGCGATGTTCGGCAATAAAAAAGAAGGTGTACGGTTATGATTATTCGTCTTGAACAATCCTCAGAACAGCCGCTTTACCTGCAAATTCGCGAACAGGTGATCGCCGCTATCGCCACGGGGGAACTGGCGGTGGGTGAAGCTTTGCCTTCCGTGCGCAGCTTGGCCTGCGATTTGAGCATTAACTTGCACACGGTGAACAAGGCCTATGCGGTGCTGCGTGATGAAGGGTATCTGCTGATGCGCGGCCGTAGTGGCGCGTTTGTGGCCGACCCCGAAAGCCACGCGTTGCAAGGCCGTGGTGCGGCCGAAGATGCGCGCATGGCCCAAGAGCTTTACGCGCTGGCGTTGGCGCATCGGGCGCGCGGCGGCAGTGAAGTTGAATTTAAGGATGCGGCAGCGCAACAAGCTGCGCGCGCGTTTTCGGAATAGTAGGGAATGAAAATGGACATGCATACAGCTTTGCTTTTGATGTTTCTGGTAACTATTTTTTTGGTGGGAGCCCTAACGGCTCTGACGCCGTGGCTTATGAAAAAGCGCGAATGTTTCGCGGTTACCATCCCTCAAGCGTATGCGCGTGACGCGCGCTTGCGCCGCTTCAAACTTCATTACAGCATTATTTCTGTGGTTGCGGCGCTGGTGCTGGCAGGCATTATTGCAGCGCTTTTTGCGGGGGGTCTTGAAGAGCTTGGCCTGATTGCGCTGGTCATTGGCGTTTTTGCGCAAATGGGGCTTTCGTTCGCGCTCATGCTGTATTATCGCCGCCGCGTGCAGGCAATCAAGCGTGACCAGGGCTGGGTTGTCGAGCTGCAAGAAAGTGCCGCCCTTATCGGTGAAGCATCGCTGCCGAAGGTGATCTCGCTTAAATGGAACTTGCTCTATATTCCTCTGCTTATTATCACGGCCGCCATTGGCCTCGTCGGCTATGATTCTTTGCCCGACATGGTGCCGATGCACGTTGGGCTGGATGGTCAGGTGAACGATTGGGCACCCAAAGGCCTGGGGGTCGTTCTGTTTCCGGTGGCGATTCAACTGTTTTTTGTTGTTTGCTTTGTTTTTTGCCACTGGACGATGCTGCGGTCGAAAAAGGCCGTCGATCCGGAAGCTCCCGCATCAACTGCGCTTGCCTATGGCTTGTTCGCCCGTGCCCAAAGTATTTTTCTTTTGGCGGCGGGGTTGCTGATGTGTGCAGCCATGATTTTGATACCCCTTTCGTTTCTTGGGCTGATAACGCTTGTGCAGGCGGCGGGGGTTATCGTTATTTTGCTGGTGCCCGTACTGGTTGGTGCCATTGTGGTGTCGGTGGTCTACGGGCAATCGGGCGCTCGCGCGATCAAGCACTTCAACGATGCCGATGAGCTGCTTTTCGACGACGATGCGCAGTGGAAGCTCGGTGTTTTCTACTACAACCCGGCCGATCCAAACCTGTTTTTGCCCGAACGCTTCGGCATCGGCTGGACCTGCAATCTCGCCCGCCCCGCCGTTTGGGCGCTCATCATCGGAGGCGGCGTGCTTACGGTGGGCTTCATCGTCGCCATCACGCTGATGCTGGGATGGTAGGGCGAGCGCTTGCAGGTATTCGATCAAGGTAGCGTAGGCAATATCCATGTAGTACCTGTTTGGAAGTGGTGTTTGGCGAAGGGTGGCAGCAGCCCACGCGATGCGATTTTGCACTAGATAACTCATGCCCGCGGTTTGCCCGCTAAGATGGATATAATAGGGGAACAAAGTAAGCGGAAGAGAAGCGGGTGCGCACGTGGCGTTTTTGTTGGGGTGTGAAAAGGTCGGGCTGGAGTTTCCGACGAAACAGGTATTCGATGCGGTGACGGTGGGGGTCAACGAAGGCGACCGCGTGGGCATCGTTGGGCGCAACGGCGATGGCAAATCAACGATGCTCGCCCTGTTGGCGGGGCTGGTCACCCCCGACACCGGTCGCGTTACCCAGCGCAACGGCATCACTATCGGTTTGCTGGGGCAGGCCGATTCGCTGGATCCCGAGCAGAGCATCGCCCACGAAGTTGTGGGGGACATCCCCGAATACGTGTGGGCATCCGATCCGCAAATTCGTGAAATCATCAGCGGGCTTATTGGCGACCTTGCTTGGGAAGGGCGCGTCGGCGACCTTTCGGGTGGCCAGCGCCGTCGCGTCGATTTGGTGCGCTTGCTCATAGGCGATTGGGATGTGCTCATGCTCGACGAGCCGACGAACCATTTGGATATTCGGGCAATCACCTGGCTGGCGGCTTACTTGAAACGTCGCTGGAAGAAGGGTGCTGGCGCGCTGTTGGTGGTCACGCATGACCGCTGGTTCCTCGATGAGGTGTGCACGAATATGTGGGAAGTGCATGACCGGCAAATCGATCCGTTTGAGGGGGGCTATTCGGCCTACGTGCTGCAGCGGGTGGAACGCGACCGCCAGGTGCAGGTCATCGAGCAGAAGCGACAAAACATGATGCGCAAGGAACTCGCGTGGCTTTCGCGCGGGGCACGTGCCCGGGCAACGAAGCCGAAGTTTCATGTGGAACTTGCGCGCGACTTGATCGATGGCGACCCGCCGCTTCGCAACGAAATCGAACTCAAGCAGATGGCCATGGCGCGTTTGGGCAAACAGGTTATCGACGTGTTGGGCGTCAGCGAGCGTCTGGGTGGCAAAACGCAGCTTGACGATGTGACCTGGCTGATTGGCCCGGGAGACCGCTATGGCATCCTTGGCGAAAACGGCGCCGGCAAGACCACGCTTCTGCGCGTGATTCAAGGCTTGCTCGCGCCCACGGAAGGCCGCGTGAAAATTGGCAAGACCGTGAAGTTTGCGGTGCTTTCACAACACTTGGAAGAGCTGGAACAATACAGCACCGACCGGGTGCATGAAGTGGTGGGGCGCTACAAAACACGCTTTGTGGTGGATGGCAAGGAAGTGTCTTCGGGGCAGTTGCTTGAACGCTTGGGATTTACCAAAGATCAGCTGAAGGCGCGGGTGCAAGATCTTTCGGGCGGCCAGAAGCGACGTTTTCAATTCTTGCTCATTTTGCTTGAAGAGCCCAATGTGCTCATTTTGGACGAACCGGGAAACGACCTGGATACCGACATGCTGGCCGTTATGGAAGATTTGCTTGATGCCTGGCCCGGTACTCTTTTGATGGTCACGCACGACCGCTACCTGATGGAGCGCGTAACCGATCAGCAGTTTGCCCTGCTCGACGGCAAGGTGCGCCATTTGCCGGGCGGTGTCGATGAGTATTTGCGCGAGCTTGATGAGCGCGATTTTTCTGCGGAACGCGCCGAAGTGGTGCGCGCGAACAAAGAAGCGGCACGCTTAGCGCAAGCTGCGACGCACGGCGGCTCGCAGGATTCTTCGGCGGGCGCCGCAAAAGCTGCCACTTCTGCGCCGGTCGCAACCGCAACCCTTGCGGGTGCCGATGCCCACAAGGCAAAAAAGCAGATGGCCTCCAACGAACGCAAGCTGGCAACCCTTAACGACAAGATAGAAGCAGCGCGCGCAAGCATGATCGCCGTCGACCCTTCCGACTACCTTGCCCTAGGTGAGATGCAAGCAAGCATCCACACCCTTGAAGCCCAAGCAGCCACCCTCGAAGAAGAATGGCTAAAACTAGCCGAAGCCCTGGGCCTCTAGCACCCTGTGCGCCCAAAAAGGTTTTCAGCGGCGAAGCTTTTACGGCAAGCTGCAGTTTCCTGCGCACAAATGGTGGGGGCAGCTGCTTCAAAACGAAGTCAGCAACAGGGAATCAAAGAGCACAGCTAAAACATTTCAGCCCGAAAATGGCTCATGCCACCCATGACGCTCATGCCTTGAATACGTTAAGGGCTATATCGTATTATTTTCCAAGGGTAACAACAGATGCTTATTGGTCTTCTTCGTAGAGTAAATCAATCAACTTTTGGCGATTGTGTATCTCTAGCTTTTGATAAATACGGCTTGTATAAGTTTTAACGGTACTTTCTGAAATATAGAGCGTTTCAGCAATATAGGGCTTTGATCTACCCTTACTAAGATGTTCTAATATTTCCTGTTCTCTTTTTGAAAGCCCATAGTGTGTTGCCAATTTTTTTATTCGATTGTCAAAAAGGTTCTGGTCGGTCGAGCGAGAATAAGCATTGTTGATGTCATCGGAAAGATATTGTAAATCCAGAGAACGGGAAGGTAGACAAAATGCAAATACAATGACAATAATGAAAAGGAGAACCACGGCAAAGGAGTCATTAACATAAGAACTTTTACTCAAAAGACCGAAACCTCGCGTTGCCCAAATCGTAAGAAAGATTGCTGCATAACCAAAAGCAAACAGGACGGGGGCGCGATAGGCGCTGTGATAGGCGATATGCGAGAGCACTAAGCCGACGAACACCAATGCCAGCGCTACTGCAATACTGATAAATACTTGAACGGTTTGAGTAATTCCCCAAACTTGCATAATAAGTAAAGCTAACGCAAGAAACGAAAACGTTAACTGCCAGCAAAATATCCAGCTGACTCTTCGATGTTTGATAAACACCCACCAAAAAATTATGAGAGCCAATACTATAACGGAAATCTGGGACAGTAGAGTAAGGGCAGTTGATGATGTTGCCCCGATGATTAAGTGTCCTATGCGTGTATTAAGGAAGATGTTAAGAGACGACCAGATTGCAAAAAAAATGAGGACGGCAACGGCGGTTCGCCAATAAAGAGTCAATCCTTTGAAGCTCATCTCTGCCGCAGCAGGGTGAGGAACTCTGGGTTTTGCTTCGAGGGTATGCAGCAGAAGGGGGCATCCAAGGGAGAGCAAAATGAATAAGCCGACTGCAAAAGTGGAGGGTATTCTTTCAAGGAGGATTTTCGACGCAGAAACGATGATGATTCCCGTAAGAAGAACTCCCAATACTTTTTTTGTTTCCATATTTCCGTAGTGTGTACTCCAGCGAATGATTAACCAAGCTTGTGAGCAACCTGTTAGTACGACGGCAGGAATAAGCGTTGTGGCGTCAACGTAGCCATAAGCCCATAGGCCAAAAGCTATTGCTGTTGCTATCATCATTACGGCATTTACCCAGTCAAACGCTTGAACCAAAAGAGGCTTTCTGTCGTGCAAAAAAATGATTCCAAGCAGGATGAGGGCGATACCGGAAAATAAGTAATGGTTAAGAAGGCAAATATCCTGAAAGGCTACGTAGGTAAAAGAGCTTGCCCAATAGGGAAAGATATAAAAAGTTGCAAATCCGGTGGCGTATTTAAGATAGAAGCAAAGTGTACTAGGGGAAATGGCTTTGTCCATATTTTTGCTTTCTTGGGATAGGGAATAAATATTTGCAGATTAACGAGCGTCCGCAAATCAGTGAAACAAAGGAAAAATATCAAAGGCATGAAGCCAATAGTAGCACAGGTGTCTGCATGAAACAGTGATTCTTCCTGCAGCGCTTCGCTTGGCGTTTTGATTCACTTTAGAGGTGGTGCAAAAAAAGCGGCTTTCTATCAGGTAGCATGTATTTCGTAGATAGATTCGGCCGACACGATTTTGTTTGCCTTTTGCAGATATGTCAGAATTTCAGCCCTTTAGCCTGACAGGTGTTTTGTCGTTGCCTGTTACGTTTCTTGATGGGAAGATTTGTTTCCCTGGAAATCGAGGCATGCAGGGCATGCATAAGGAGGGTGGAGGTAGTATGGCAAATCAAAATATGGATCGACGGGCATTTATGAGGGGCGCCGCAGCTACGGGTCTGGCGGTAGGGTTAGCGGGAATGGTTGGCTGCGCAAAGCCAGGAGGTGACAAGGCTTCAGCAGTGTTTACTCCAGGAACCTATACGGCCGAGGTGGTGGGACACAATGCTCCTTTTAAGATGCAAGCGACGTTTTCCAATCATGCCCTAACAGATATCAATGTGAGTGAAAGTATGGAGTCTCCTGGCGTTGGAGTCTACGCAATGGAAAAACTTTCTCGTGAAATAATAAAAAATCAATCGATGGAAGTTGATGCGATATCGGGAGCAACTTTGTCGAGCTCCATGCTACTGCAAGGTCTTAAGGATTGTATAAAGCAGGCGGGCGGTACTTCTCTTGAAGGTTCTGCTCCCGCAGCCGAACCACTTGATTCAGAGTACGAGGCCGATGTGTGTATTATCGGGGGAGGTGGAGCGGGATGTGTCGCCGCAATCAGGGCGGCGCAGGCGAAAGCGCGCGTTGTCATTTTAGAAAAATGTGGAATAACCGGAGGCTCCACCAATGTATCCGATGGAGCGCTTAATGCGGTTGATCCTTATCGCCAGGGAAAGCAGGGCATTGAAGACTCTATTGATAAATTTTACACGACAACCCTTGAGGGTGGTCACAACATTGGAGATCCTGCTTTGGTGCACTATTTAACCGACCACGCCATGGAGTCGGTTGAATGGCTGGAAGAGCTAGGAGTTGCTTTTAAAATGAAAATTGGCTCTGCCACGGGGTCCCTTGGCGAACGCAGCCATTATACGGTAGCTCCCTTAGGCAGTGGCTATACCAACGCTTTTCGCAGCTATATAGCAAAAAATCCTGACTCCATACGAATTTTAAACGATACACCGGCCAGTGAAATTGTTACCGATTCTGATGGAAGCGTTATTGGGGTCAAAGGCACAAGAGCTGACGGCAGCGAAGTCATGGTTAAGGCTCAATCGGTTGTTGTTACTACGGGTGGTTTTGGTGCTAACGTTGAATATCGTCAAGCGGTCAATACAGGCGTCTGGTCTGAAGTTGTGCTTGATAAATCGATCGGTTGCAGCAACATTAAGCCGTGTGCTCAGGGCGATGGGCTGAAACTCGCTGAAGCTGCTGGCGCACAGCTTATCGGTCTTTCGGATATCCAGCTTCATCCTTGTGGCTCTCCGGGGTCGGGTTTAATGGAGGAAATTGGCACAAATGGTCGAAATAGGATTTTTGTAAACGAATCAGGAGATCGATTCGTGGAGGAAGGTGCCGCGCGCGATACTTTATGCAAAGCCATATTTAAGCAGCCAAACTCAACGTATTGGATTGTGGTTAATAAAGTTCGTTATCCTGAGCCATCCAAGCGCGGTTCAAGTGGGAAGTCAATGGAGGATTTGTTGACGCTCGGAAAGGTTGTTTCCGGAGAAACTCTTGATGAATTAGCAACAACTACTGGGATGGATGCGGCAAAACTGAAGGCGTCCATTGAAACATACAATGCTGTCGTAGCGGGAGAACAGCAAGATCCATTCGGCTTCAAAGCCAACAACAGTTCTGACGTACAGCTTACAGAAGGGCCCTGGTATGCAAGCAAGAAAGTCCCCACCGTTCATCACACGATGGGAGGAATCAGGGTAAATGAAAAATCTGAAGTTCTCAATTCATCCGGTTCAGTTATTAAAAATTTGTATGCAGCAGGCGAATGCACTGGAGGGGTTCATGGCTCCAATCGTCTTGGCGGCAATGCAATTGCAGATGTAATGACGCTTGGGCGTAATGCGGGCTTGAATGCGGCCACAAACGCACTTGCTAAAAAGTAGAAAGACTCATTTAACTTGCGGAATGCCGGTTAGGCGTGGAAGCGAGGGGGGTTGCGTTAGGCAGCCCCCTTGCACTATTTGGCGGTGAAGGGGCTGCAGCGACCCCTTCTTGGCCTAGACAACAAAAAGCGGAATGTTTCCGCTTAAGAAATCTTCCAGAGAGCAGTGGGCGCTGCCGATTACAAGTGACGATGCGCTGGGGTTGAGTTTAAGAAACTCCTGAAGGCCGCTGGTTCCTTTAATGCGTCCGCTTTTTACTTCGATTGCGGTAAGAAGAGACGATTTCCTCAGCAGAAAATCAACTTCATCACCGTTTTTTGTGCGCCACCAAAAAAGGTCAAAATCGTCTTGCGTTGATCGAGCGATAAGATAGGCACCCACGGCACTTTCGACGAGATGTCCGCGTTTTTCGGGGTCAGAGAGTAGCAAATCTCTGCTTGCCCCCTGTGAGTAGGTCATAAGGGAGGTGTCGTGAACCATCAGCCGTGGTGAACTGCGCCTGATGCGTGCCGTATCCTGTGCGTATTTTTGCAAACCACGCAGCATGCCTGCTTTATCCAACAGGTCAAGATAGTGTGCGATAGTGGTTGTGTTTCCCGCATCCTGCAATTGACCCATCATTTTTGTGTACGAAATTTCCTGCGCTGAATAGGCGGAGCCGATAGTGAACAGGGCTTTAAGAAGCGCTGGTTTTTCAACGCGCTCCATTTCCAGTACGTCTTGTGCGATGGTTGGGTTCACGATGGATGTTTGCAGGTAACGAGCCCATCGTGCGGTGTCGTCTTTACGTTTTGCCGCGCCGGGGTAACCTCCGTAGAAAAGGAAGTCCTCAAGGGAATAGCCGAAGGCTTGAGCACATTCAGGATAGTTCCAATGAAGGCTGTATATGACCTCAAAGCGTCCCATAAGGGAATCCTCCATTCCCTTTTGCAGCAAAAGGGAAGAAGAACCCGTAAGAAGAACTTTAAGGCACATTTTGCTGCGCGTGTCTTCGTCCCACATTTTTTTTACCATGGCCGCCCAGTGGGGGACTTTTTGAATTTCATCGACTATAAACAGGGCGTCGCGCGTTCCATCTTCTGTGAGGGCGCGGGCGCGGCGCCATTCGCTTGCCAGCCATTCGCTGCTGCCGAGCGAAGGGTCGTCAGCAGCAACAAGGTGGTAGGGCATATCGATATGCTCAAGCATTTGGCTGATGGCGGTTGACTTTCCTGTCTGTCGGGGACCTACGAGAATTTGAATAAAGTCACGTTCTTCCTGTAGGCGTTCTGCTAGTTCGGCAACAAGATGACGTTCAAACATAAGTCCTCCTCTAGGGTGCGCTTCTGCTTTTTCTATAATAACTCAATACATTGAGTAAATAACTCAAAGCATTGAGTTATTTTCCCGTACGCTTGCAAAAACAGCATATTGCCTGGTGAAAGGCTTTCCGCTCGGGGTGTGTTTACTCAGTAGTTTTGTTGCTTGTGGGGTGCTTGCTTGCAGCCTACACGCCGCGCAGATGGGTGGGGCCGATGATGGCTTGTAGGGGTGGTAGCAGCGCTTGCAGTTCTTCGGGGGTGTAGGGGTGCAGCACCTGCGGTCCGGCAAGCACCGTTTCCGCATCGATGAAGCTTTGCAGGTACCACGCGCTTGCGCCCTTCAGGTGACAAGCTAGCGCGCGCAGGCTTTCCGCATCGTGCAGTTCGCGCACAACGGTGGTGCGAAATTCGTAGGGGATGGCGCCGCGCAGCAAATAGTCGATGCTTGCTTGCACCGGTTCGCTGTCAAAATCAGGCAGCCCGACGGTTTCACCATAGCGCGCGGGGCTATTTTTCACATCCATCGCCACGTAGTCGATAAGGCCTGTATCCACCAGCGCGCGCAATTTTTCGGGAAAGCTGCCGTTGGTATCCAGCTTGATGGCAAAGCCTTCGGCTTTGATGCGGCGGCAGAAATCCTCGATACCGTTTTGCAGCAGCGGTTCGCCGCCGGTGATGCAGATGCCGTCGAGCAAGCCGTGGCGTTTTTCCAAGAAGGAGAAAAATTCTTCCAAGGAAATTTCGGGGAAGGTGGTGCTGCCTTCAAAAAATTCCCCCACCACCAAATCGCTGTTGTGGCAAAACGGGCAGCGAAAGTTGCACCCGGGGGTAAACACCGTTGCGGCGGTTTTACCAGGGAAATCGAGCAAAGTCAGTTTTTGCAATCCGGATAATTTCATCATGCGTTTGATTGTAGCATGGCATATTTCCTAAAAATCAAGCCCTTTTTGGTAACGCTTGCATTTTCACGTAATCTGTATAAAACACAATATGTTGTACACCCCTGGTGGGTAATATCAACATATTGATAAAATGACGTTGACGCGGGGCTGGCAGGCTGGTAGGGTATGTCTTACCGCAGAAGAGCTTTCACGCAAAACCCTTCCTTTCCTAAGGCCGATGGGTTGGCAACGTGCAAGCTGTTTTACTTTGGCCGGCACAGTAAACGCACGGGGAAGCAGAGGAGAGCGAATGTATCAAGTTAAGAAGCGCGACGGCAAAATTTCCGAATTCGACATTGCTAAAATAGCGGGGGCTATCGCCAAGGCGTTCGACGCCCAGGAAAAGCAATATCATCCGTCCACTATCGACTTGCTTGCGCTCAATGTTACCGCACATTTTGAAGGCAAGATCAAAGACAACATTATCGATGTCGAAGCCATTCAGGATAGCGTTGAGGAAGTGCTTTCTGTCGCCGGATATGCCGATGTGGCCAAGGCCTACATTCTTTATCGCAAGCAGCGCGAAAAGGTGCGCAACGCCAGTGCCACCCTGCTCGACTACAAGGCTATCGTGGATAGTTACGTTAAGGTTGAAGATTGGCGCGTGAAGGAAAACTCGACGGTTACCTATTCTGTGGGCGGCCTGATCCTTTCCAACTCGGGTGCCATCACGGCGAACTATTGGCTTTCCGAAATCTACGATGAAGAAGTGGCCGCCGCGCACCGCGATGCCGAAATCCATCTGCACGACCTGTCCATGTTGACGGGTTACTGCGCCGGTTGGTCGCTCAAGCAGCTCATCCAGGACGGCCTGGGTGGCGTCCCCGGCAAAATTACCTCAAAGCCTGCCAGTCATCTGGCCACCCTGTGCAACCAGATGGTCAACTTCTTGGGCATCATGCAAAATGAATGGGCAGGTGCGCAGGCGTTTTCATCGTTTGACATGTACTTGGCACCGTTTGTGAAGGCCGATAATCTTTCTTTCTACGAAGTGAAGAAATGCCTCGAATCCTTCATTTTTGGCGTGAACACTCCCAGCCGTTGGGGTACGCAAGCGCCGTTTTCCAACATCACGCTTGACTGGACGGTTCCGGCCGATATGAAGGACGTGCCCGCTATCGTGGGCGGCAAGGAAATGGATTTCACTTACGGTGATTGTGCTGCCGAAATGGATATCGTGAACAAGGCGTTTATCGAAATCATGATCGAGGGCGATGCCGACGGCCGTGGCTTCCAATACCCCATCCCCACGTATTCCATCACGAAGGATTTCGACTGGAGCGATACGGAAAGCAACCGTCTTCTGTTTGAAATGACTTCCAAATACGGTACGCCCTATTTCAGCAACTACATAAATTCCGATATGGAACCTTCCGATGTGCGCTCGATGTGCTGCCGCCTGCGCCTTGACCTGCGCGAACTGCGCAAGAAGTCCGGCGGCTTCTTCGGCAGCGGCGAATCGACGGGGTCTATTGGCGTCGTTACCATCAACATGCCGCGCATTGCTTATTTGGCCACCGATGAAGCCGATTTCTACAAGCGCCTCGATCACTTGATGGATGTTTCGGCGCGTTCGCTGCACACGAAGCGCACGGTTATTTCCAAGTTGCTCGATGCGGGATTGTACCCCTATACGAAGCGTTACCTGGGCACATTCGAGAATCACTTTTCAACAATCGGCCTGGTGGGCATGAATGAAGCTTGCATGAACGCACCGTGGCTGCAGGCCGATATGACGCAATCTAGCGCGCAGAAGTTTTCGCGGGAAGTGCTTGATCACATGCGGGATCGCTTAAGCGATTATCAGGAAGAATACGGCGATTTGTACAATTTGGAAGCCACGCCGGCGGAATCCACCACCTATCGCTTTGCCAAGCATGACCGCGAAGAATTCCCCGACATTATTACGGCGAATGAAAACGGAACGCCGTATTACACCAACAGCTCGAATTTGCCCGTGGGGTATACCGAAGATATTTTCAGCGCCCTTGATGTGCAGGATGATCTGCAGACGCTCTATACTTCGGGCACGGTATTCCATGCGTTTTTGGGCGAGAAGCTGCCGGATTGGCAATCGACGGCAAACCTGGTGCACAAAATTGCCGAAAACTACAAGCTGCCCTACTACACGATTTCGCCCACGTATTCGGTGTGCAAAAACCACGGCTACATTGCGGGCGAAGTGTGGGAATGCCCCTGTTGCCACGAGGAAACCGAAGTGTACAGTCGCATTACGGGCTACTATCGCCCCGTGAAGAATTGGAACGAAGGCAAGGCGCAGGAATTCAAGGACCGCACGGTGTACAACGTGGGCGCGTCAAAATTGGTGAAGGCTGATGCTTGTGTGGTAGCTGCCGCGCAGGCCACCGGTGTGGTTGCCGCAACGGAGGAAGTGCTTGAAGTGGCACAGGCTGCGCAACCGGCGGAAACCTGTGTTGCCAGTGTTTTGCCCGAAGGCCTCTACATGGTGGCCACGCACACCTGCCCCAACTGCAAGCACGCCGAACAGCTGATGGAAGATGCGGGCATCGCCCACGAAGTGCTGCTGGCCGAAGAAAACCAGGATCTGGCGCGACGCTACAACATAATGCAAGCGCCGACGCTGCTAGAAGTTTCCGCAGAAGGGCAGGCGCGCATCATTTCCGGCGCGGCCGCCGTGTTCAAGGAAATCAACGCCCTGGCGAAGGTGCTGGCATAGGCCCTATTTCCCTTGCACCACCAGGCGCATCATAAGCGTGTCTGACCACGATGTGCGGGAGGTTTCGATTTTATAAGAAGTGAGGTCGCCCCGCTCTATCTTTGCAATCGACTGCATGAGATGGGTGTTGTCGAACAAAAAGACTTCATCGCACACGGGAATTGCAAGAACGAGATTCTCGAAAGAGGCCAGCGCTCGGCGCCGCACAAGTGCTGGATCGATTCCGTGCCCGCCGAGGCTTTTCCGGTGTGCGATGCGGGCGTTCGCGATTTCGGGATCGTCTATGCCAATATAGTAAAGGGTGATATAGTACCCCAGCTCATGTGCCTGCTTGATGGTTTGCATGATGAAATGCCCAGTTAGAGTTGTTTCTTGATTAAAAGATAGCCCTTCAGCAAGGCAGTTTTTTATGAGACGTATAGCTTGTTTTCCTGCTTTGACCTGGGATTTTTTATTATCCCAGTGGTCTTTATTTTCTTTAAGAATTTCATCTGAGTTTACACGAATGCAGTTAGCGGGAATGCCTTCTTTGTTCCAGTTACCTGATTGGTAGAAAGTCGATTTCCCTACCCCATTAATGCCGGCGAACAGCACGTAACGCTTTAGGGGAGCCATCAGTAAACGCCTTGGTCGATAAGTTCTCGTTGTTTTTCCTGCAAAAAGAAATCGGAGACAGCAATAAAGAAACGTTCCTCTTTTGCCGTGCGTGCTTGGTCGAGAAAAGCGGTGTTATAGCAACCAGTGAGAATTTCTTCACATTGGTCGTAGAGGTGATGGGCCTGCTGTGCGTTTTTCAGTGTACCGGGCAAAGGTTGTGATGACTTTTTTTGCGGCCGGCCAGCTTGAGGTTTTGCGTGAAGGCGCTGTTCTACACTTGCCTCGGGAAGAAGCCACGTCCGGCCAAATTTTTCAGCAGATAAAGAACCTCCGGCAATTAAAGCTCGAACGCGTGTTTCTGAGACGCCCAGTTTTTTTGCAGCTTGTTTAACGGTAAGCATAAACCCTCCTTTCTAATAATTATTGCGCTATCAAAACGTTTTGTCAACGCAATAATTTTGAAAAGCAGGTTTTGGGGAGTTACACTAATTGTTATCAAAATATGACAAGTCTTTTCGCTAAAACAACGCGCCGGCAACCACCTGTGGGGGTGACGGTGACAGGGGGGCTGGGTTGTGCGAGAATGTGAGGTGAAAAATAAGGCGACTCCCCTGTGAGGTTTTAGCATATCATGTCAGCACAATTCAACATTAAAGCGACGAATTCCGCTGCGGTTGCGCGCCTGCAGCAGGAACTGCGCTTGCCGCGCTTTATTGCGGCAACGCTTGTTGCGCGCGGTATCGACACGCTTGAAAAGGCCGAAGCGTTCATGCACCCGTCCCTTGAGCGCGATTGGCTTGATCCCTACATTATCCCTGGTCTTGCTGCTGTGGTGGACAGTTTGGAAGCAGCTATCAAGGCGCGCAAGCACATCGTCGTCTTCGGCGATTTCGATCTTGACGGCATTTCGGCAACGGCCACCCTCACGCGCGCCTTGCGCGAACTGGGTGCGGCGCAGGTGTCGCCCTTTATTCCTCGGCGTTTCGAGGAAGGCTATGCGTTAACGGCGCCCGCCATCGAACGCGTGTGCCAGCTTAAGCCCGATTACCTGATTACGGTTGATTGTGGCGTCGCCTGTAAAGAAGAAGTGAAAGCTTTACAGCTTGCGGGCATAGAAGTTGTTATCACCGACCATCACGAACCGACCGATCTGGTGCCCGAAGGGGTGCCCGTGTGCGATCCGAAGCTTGATGAAACCTGCCCCAGCACGCTTTTGGCAGGGGTGGGCGTGGCGCTTAAAATCACCCAGGCGCTGGGCGCCCGCTTTGGCAAGCCGCATTTGTGGCGCGAATACACCGATCTTGCCACGCTGGGTACGGTGGCTGATCTTATGCCGATGCGCGATGGCAACCGCGCGCTTGTTGCCGAAGGCATCGCGCGCATGAACGATGCTCCACGCAACTGCATTGCGGCGCTGCTGGCGCAGGCGGGTGCGGCGGATAAGCCGGTTGCGGCTACGAACCTCAGCTTTTCCATCATTCCGCGCCTGAATGCCGCCGGGCGCATGGGCGATGCGCAATTAGCCCTTGACCTGCTGCTAAGCGATAGCTTTGACGAAGCTTGCCAAAAGGCTGCCGAATTGGAAGCGGTCAACGATCGCCGTCGCGCCATCGAAGCCGAACTGGCCGAAGTTGCCAAAGTGCAGGCGGCCGAAAACTACCATGGCCAGCGAGCCCTTGTGGTGGCGGGGGAAGGTTGGCATGAAGGCGTGAAGGGTATTGTGGCAAGTCGCCTGGTCAACACCTACGGGGTGCCTGCGTTGCTGTTCACCATCGAAGAGGGCGAAGCGCGCGGCAGCGGTCGCAGTGTGGGTCAGGTGAACCTGTTTCGTGCGGTCGAAAGCTGCTCGGATTTGCTGACGCGTTTTGGTGGCCACGAAGCGGCCGTGGGCGTTACGCTGCCAGCCGAAAAGCTTCCGGAATTCACGCGCCGTCTGTGTGATTACATGGATGCGCTTTCTCCGGAATGCTTTCATCCACGCATCGAGATTGATGCGTGTGTCGACCTTGAAGAACTTTCCCTTGAAAATGTAGGGTTTTTGCAAAAGCTTGCGCCGTTTGGCCAGGAAAACCCTCTGCCGCGCTATCTTGCGCGCGATATTTTGCTTTCCAATTGTCGCGCGGTGGGCGCGGAAAAAAATCACTTTTCTTGCATGCTTACCGATGGCAAATATTCTCTTGCGGGCATTATGTTTCACTGTTCCGACATTGAAACGCTTATGCATTGCGGCAGTGTGGTCAACGCAGCCTTCGAGGTGCAAATCGACGAATGGCGAGGTCGCCGCACGGTTAAGGCCATGCTTTCCTCGTTGGCTCCCGCGCAACCCTGTGCGGCGCTGCAGGCTTGTCTCGATTCTGCGTCCCTCGATTTTGTGGCCGATCTATACGCCACCAACGATGCCGATTTGTGCGCCGATTGCCCCGAAGATGCCGAAGCGGTGCAGGCCTACGAAACCGCGCTTGAAAAAAATCGGGAACTCTGGAAAAAGCGCGCCCAAGAAAATCCTGCCGGGTTGCGCGCGGCAATCACCCAGGCTTTTATCGGGGATGCTACCTTGCATGATTCGCAGCGCGAAGTGCTTGAAGCGCTTGACGCGGGGCAGTCAGTTTTGGCCGTTATGGCCACGGGCCGCGGCAAATCGCTCACGTTTCAGGTGCATGCCGCCTGCGTGGCTTTGGCGGAAAACACAGCCAGCTTGTTTGTGTATCCTCTGCGGGCGCTTATCGCTGATCAGGCATTTCACATGGGCGAAACGCTTGCCACCTTCGGCATTGCCAGCGCCGTGCTTACGGGTGAATCCACGCCCGAACAGCGCCGCGACATATTTTCTGGCATCGCTTCAGGCGCCTACGATATCGTGTTGACCACTCCTGAATTTTTAAGCTTTCACGCCGTTGAGCTGGCCGCATCGGGCCGCATCGGGTTTGTGGTGGTCGATGAAGCGCACCATATCGGGCTTGCAAAGGCGAGCAACCGCACGGTTTACGCCCACTTAGGCGAAGCGATTGCACACCTGGGCAACCCGACCGTTTTGGCGCTGACGGCTACGGCCGAAACAGAAATTGCCCACGACATCACGGCAACGCTGGGTATCACGCGCCAAATTTTGGATGAAACGGTGCGCGAAAATCTCAAGGTGGACGATCAGCGCAACCTTAAAAAGCGCGAAAACTATCTTGCCAACCTGGTTGCCAGTGGCGAAAAAACGGTCATCTACGTGAATTCGCGGGCGCAATCGGTGGCTCTTGCGCGCATGTTGCGCAAGCAGGTTCCCCAGATGGCATCGCTGGTGGGCTTCTACAATGCGGGGCTTTCGCGCGCAGAACGCAAGCGCATCGAAGAGCTTTTCCGCACCGATGCTCTGTGTGTGTTGGTGGCCACCTCGGCTTTTGGTGAAGGGGTCAATATTCCCAATATTCGCCACGTGGTGCTGTATCACCTGCCCTTTAACGAAGTTGAGCTCAACCAGATGAGCGGCCGCGCCGGGCGCGATGGGCAGCCGGCGCTTATTCACCTGCTGTTTGGCCGCGCAGATGCTTCCATCAACAAGGACATTCTTGAACAGGCAACGCCCGACCACGATTGCATGGCGCAGGTGTATCGCGAACTGCGGCGTATGCAGAAAGCTGCGGGTGATGAATTCTTCGTTGCCAGCGACGCCGATTTGGCGTGCGTGGCGGGAAAGCATATGGCTCAGCAGCAATTGCCCGAAGCTGCCGTGGCCTGCGGAATTGCAGTTTTTCGCGAACTCGGGCTTATTGAAACGCGCACGACAACGGTGCTGGGCACCCTAACGCGCAGCATCCATGTGTCTGGTGCGCAGACCAAGGTGGAACTGACCGATAGCGTGCGTTATCGCGAAGGCCTCGACGAAATCGCCATTTCAGAAACGTTCCACGATTGGGTGCTCAAGGCGGGGGAATCGACGCTGCAACTGCGGCTTTCCCGGCCTATTTTGCCTGATGAAATACGGGAAGGGGGCAAGGCATGAGCAAAGGAAAACATGCGAAAGCAAAGAAGGCGGCAAAGGCAGCGCTGCAAGATGCGGTAGCGCCGAAGGCCGCCTCCGACCACCACAAAACGGATAAATCCGCGTCGCCCCAAGCCGAAACGGCACTGCCCCCGGATGATGTTTTGTTGGGGGAGCCCGCTGAGGCATTTTCCGCAAAAAAAGAGGCGGAGGAATCCGAAGAATTGATGGGTCGGCCTCACTCCGTTGCCGTCAATTTTGCGTCGGGTGCCAAAAGCGATCTTCCCCGCAGCATTGGCGATGAAACCCCCGAACAGCGTTTTACTGAACTGCAGCGCATCACAGGCGCCTACTTGGGGGAAGAAAGCGAGAATCTGCTTGAAAAGGCATTTACCTTTGCGCGCGATGCTCACCAGGGGCAATGTCGCAAAAGTGGCGAGCCTTTCATAGCGCACCCCGTGGAAGTGGCGCTGATTTTATCCGATTTGCGCATGGATAGCGAAACGCTGTGCGCGGCGCTTTTGCACGATACGGTGGAAGATTCTTCGGTCACGCTTGAAAAAGTGGCGCAAGATTTTAGCCCTGCAATCGCGCAGCTGGTCGATGGCGTTACAAAAATTACGCGCATCGAAGTTGAAAGCCTCTCCGATGAACAGGCGCAAACGATTCGCAAGATGTTTGTGGCCATGAGCAAGGATATTCGCGTCATCGTTATCAAGCTGGCCGACCGCCTGCACAACATGCGCACCTTGGGCGCGCTCAAGGAAGATCGCCGCATTTTCAAAAGCCGCGAAACGCTGGAAATTTATGCGCCCATCGCGCACCGCCTGGGCATCAGTTCCATCAAGTGGGAACTGGAAGATTTGGCGTTTTACTACCTGGAGCCCAATAAGTTTAAGCAGGTTTCGCGCATGGTGGCTGAAAGCCGCGAGGAACGCGAAGAGTATCTGGCACAGATTATCGACATCTTGCATGAAGAAACGGCCAAGGTCGCTGTCACATCCCAGATTATGGGGCGCCCGAAGCACCTGTATTCCATTTACCAAAAAATGACGCAGAAGGGCAAAGGGTTTTCCGAGATATACGACCTGATCGCCGTGCGTATTATCGTGAAATCGGTCAAGGATTGCTATTCGGCGTTGGGCGCGGTGCACAGCCTGTGGCATCCGATGCCTGGCCGCTTCAAAGACTACATTGCCATGCCGAAATTCAATATGTACCAAAGTTTGCACACCACGGTGATCGGTCCGGCTGGCCGGCCGCTTGAAGTGCAGATTCGCACCGAAGAAATGCATCGCATGAGCGAATACGGCGTGGCGGCGCATTGGCGTTACAAGGAAAAAGGTTCGCGGGTTGATGAAAACCTCGACCAGCAACTTGCCTGGCTGCGTCAAATGGTGGATTGGCAGGATGAAACCCGCGATTCGCGCGAATTCCTCAAATCGCTCAAGGTGGATCTGGCGCCCACGGAAGTGTTTGTTTTCACGCCAAAAGGCGAGGTCATAAGCTTGCGCACGGGGTCAACCCCCATCGATTTCGCCTACGCCATCCATACCGAAGTGGGCAACCATTGCGTGGGCGCCAAGGTGAACGGGTCCATTGTGCCGCTTAGTTACCAGCTGCAGATGGGCGACCGCGTTGATGTGTTAACGCAGAAAAGCGCCACTCCTTCGCGCGATTGGCTAAACCTGGTAAAAACGCCTTCGGCGCGCAGCAAGGTGCGCTCGTACTTTTCCAAGGTCAGCCGCAGCGACGATTTGCAAATGGGCCGCGATAAGCTTTCGCGCGAAATGCGTAAGCATGGCATCGGCCTTTCCAGCGCCCAAAGTATGCGCGCTATCAAAACGGTGTCCGAGCACTTGGGCTTCAACGATGCCGAAGACATGCTGGTTAACATCGGCACGAACAAAGAAAGCGCCACGCACGTATCAAACCGCCTGCTCAAGATACTGGTAGATCGTGGCACCGAAGAAGCGGAAACGCCCGGTTTGGGCATGTCTTCGATGTCGACGGGTAAATTGCCGCCCATGATCACCAGCGTCAAGCGCCCGAAAAAACACGAGGCGCATAATTCCAACGGCGTGGTGGTTAAGGGGGTCGAAGATGTGCTGGTGCGCCTTTCGCGCTGCTGCAATCCGGTGCCCGGCGATGCCATCGTTGGTTTTGTGACGCGCGGCCGCGGCGTTTCGGTGCATCGCGATGATTGCCCCAACGCACAAAGCCTGCTAGAACATCCCGAACGCATCATCGAAGTTTCGTGGGAATCGGCGCCCAGCGGCGAAATGTCTTATAAGGTGGAAGTGTTCATCGAAGCGCTTGATCGCATGAACCTGCTGCGCGATGTGACGGTAACGCTTGCCGATATGTGCGCCAATGTGCTTTCGTGTTCGACGGCGTCGCACCGTGATGGCATGGTGGAAATGCGCTTCTTGTTCCAAGTTTCCGATGTTGCCGCCATCGACAAAATTACCACGAAGGTGCGCACGATTGAAGGCGTGTTTGAAGCGCGCCGCATGATGCCAGGTGAAGGCATGTATAAGGGCAAGAAGGCGTCGTCGTAACGGACTGACTAGCAAAACGATTGTTTGATTGAAAGGAAGAAGCATGGCTTTGGTTCATAAACTTGACAAGGGATGTGTGCCGGTTGAAGTTCTTACCCTGGGACCCATCGACAACAATACCTTTATTATTTCCGACGACGCGGCTACGTTTGTGGTTGATCCGTCAAGCAATCTTAACGCGATTTTGGAGGCCTTGGCAGGTCGCAAGCTTGCGGCTATCGTGCTGACACATCGCCACCACGATCATGTTGATGTTGCTGCTGCCCTGAAGAAGGCGACGGGTGCCACCGTTATTGCTTCAAAGGATGATGCGGGCGAAATCGAAAAACCCACGCGCGAAGGTTCTTACCCGGTCGCCCCGCCGTGCAAGGTTGACCAGCGGGTATCCGATGGCGACATCGTGAAAATTGGCAACATGCCCTGGAAGGTGATTGCGACGCCGGGGCACACCGAAGGCGGCATATGCCTGTTTATCGATCCGCGTTTTGGCACCAACAAACGGAACGCGCCCTTGCTTATTGCGGGCGATACACTGTTTTGCGGCAGCATCGGGCGCACCGATTTTAAGGGCGGCAGCATGCCCGCCATGCGCAAATCGCTCAAGCGTCTGGCCGTGCTACCCGATACCACCATCGTGTTGCCGGGTCACAACGACCTGACCACAATCGGCGCCGAACGCAAACGTGTCTTTGCTTTTTATGCCTAATGACGCCTGGGGGAATCAAAAACATTCCGCGCACGATTGAGTGGGTGGCACCCGCAGGCTCGCACCCGTTTGTGCGCATCGTCGATCAGCGGCTTTTGCCGCAAACGTGCAAGATGTGCGCTATTTCCACTGCGGATGCCTTGATAGAGGCCATCGAAGTGCTGGCGCTGCGCGGTGCTCCGGCCTTGGGCGTGGCCGGCGCTATGGCACTGTGTTTGTGGGCAGAAAACGAAAGCACGCACACGACGGTGGATGCTTTTATGGCTGCGTTGTCGCAGCTTGCCGCACGGGTTTCTGCTGCACGCCCCACGGCGGTCAACCTTTCGTGGGGCGTGGGGCAGGTGATGCAGCTTGCCCGCGCCCGCGCGCAGGCGGCCGATGATGTGGCTGCCCTCAAGCGTTCTTTGCTTGCGCGTGCGTGCGAGATGGCGCAAGAAGATGAGGCCGCCAACCGGGCCATAGGCGCACACGGTGCCAAGCTGCTTGCCCCAGGCTGCCGCGTGCTCACGCACTGCAACGCCGGATCGTTGGCAACGGTGTATTACGGCACGGCTTTGGGGGTGGTGTATGCCGCCCACGAACAGGGGAAAATTGAGCGTGTGTACGCCGATGAAACCCGCCCCGTCAACCAGGGTGCGCGCCTGACCATGTGGGAACTGACGCAGGCGGGCGTGCCCTGCACGCTGCAGTGTGACAGCATGGCGGCAAGTCTTATGGCCGCGGGAAAAATCGATGTCGTCATCGTCGGTGCCGACCGTATTTGCACCAACGGGGATACCGCCAACAAGATAGGCACCTACCCCTTAGCGATTGCGGCCGCCTATCACCACCTTCCCTTTTACGTGGCAGCGCCGTTTTCCACCATCGACCACGCGCTTGCACGTGGTGCGGAAATCCCCATCGAGCACCGCGCGGCCTCCGAAGTCTGCGACGCCGACGCGCTGCACGTTGCCGTGTACAATCCCGCCTTCGACGTAACCCCCGCCGCCCTCATAACCGCCTTCATCACCGAACGCGGCGTACTGCGTCCAAGCGAACTTGCTGCTCTTTAATAGGGGAAAGGCCGCCCAAATGAGGGCGGCCTTTTGAGGGAGGGGAGGGTTTACGAATTGCTTCCAAACCCAGGGAACGTAGGGGGGTGCTTTAGGCTATCGTTGTCGCTTCGATTAACGTTTTGCCAGCGGCATTCTTGCCCGCAAGGCGCCCGAAGGTCATAGCGGTGCCCAGCGATATGCCGGCAACGGTAACGGGGTATTCCACCAGGTAGCGGCCGCCCTGCACATTGCCACCAACAAACAGGCCTTCGATGGGCTTGCCCGCTTTATCAAGCGGCTGCAAGGCCTTGTTGACTTCCAGGCCGCCCATCAGCACCAACATGCCGGCACCGGCAAATTCACAGGCATAAAACGGCGCGGTTGCCACGGGGAAAAGGCGGCGGGCATCTTTGCCAAAATCATCATCGTGGCCCTTGGCGCACAGTTCGTTGTAGTGGTCGATGGATGCCTTCACCTTGTCGGCGGGCAGCCCGATTTTCTGAGCCAGTTCATCGATGGTGTTGGCAACCACGATGCCTTCGGCCCCTTCCACCATCTTTTTGGTGGTGTAGCCCAGGCCGAAGCCCGCAAGCACCGTTTTGTACTGGTCCACTTGATCATCGGGGATGAAGTGGTTCACGTATCCATGGCCATCAGGCATTTTGGCAATCTGCTCCGGCCAGGCAGCGTCGAATATCTGCCAGGATTTCGTGCCCTTTTCGGCAACGGCAGGGTCGCTTGAAAGCGGCTGACGGGAAAGCTGGTCGGCGATGTTTTGGCCAGGAATATCTTCGTTCATGAAGCGGCGGCCTTCCATATTAAGCTGCAAGAAGCTATCGACACCCAAGGCACCGCCCATGTGGTGGGTCATCGGAGCGTGGGGGCCAAGTTCCATGTGCGCGCCAGCCCACAGGCCCATAAGGTGGCCTTCGCCGGTATTGCCCACATTGCCCGCAGCATCCATGGTGGTATAGAAGCTGGGGAATTCGTTTGCCCAGGGCACGAAGTAATCGCGCATATCCTGGTTGTTGCCCCAGTCGCCCGTGGTCAGCACAACGGATTTGGCGTTGATCTGTGTATAGTTGCCGTCCTTGTCGTGCACGTAAGCGCCCGTGATTTTGCCATCGCTTGCGATAAGCTGTTCGCCCCAGGTTGAGAAGATGAATTCCGCACCCGCTTTTGTGGCAGCGGCAGCAGCGGCATCCATCGCCCACTGCATATTGGGGTTCGTGGTCAAGGTGCCGTGGAAGTAGGGGTAATACTCGCTCTTGTAATCGTAGCCTTCCAACGGCGGGAAGCACTTCGGGCGCAGATAGTTGGGCTTGGTGGTTGTCTGGTTGGCGGCGGTGGTGGGCAACACTTCGTAATCGGCACCTTCAATCAGCCAATCGAAGTCTTCGCCGGAATGATCGTACCAATAGGCCAAAAAGTTGGGCGTGGGGCGATAGCACATATCCTTCATCAGCTGATTGATGACGACATCTTTGCCGGCCCACTCGATGCCCAGCTCTTTTTGTATTTTTGACCCAACCACACCGAAGTCGCCCGCCATGGATACGGCGGAAAGCTGAACGGCCTTGTCAACGCCGATAACCTTTGCGCCTTCCTCAACGGCAGCCTTCGCCGCAGCGCAGCCCGCAAGGCCAAGGCCGATGACAAGCACGTCGCATTCCTTGGTTTCTTTAACGTTGGCGGGCACGGCCGGTGCCGTCATGAAGTTCGGAGTGTATTCCGCTGGCGGGGTGCCTGCGGCGGCATTTTTGCCAGCAGCGTCGCCCTTGGCATCAGTCTTGCTTTGGGGCGCGCATCCGGCCAGACCGGCTCCTGCGACAACGGCGGCCGTTGCTCCCAGCCCGAGAAATGCGCGGCGGCTTAATCTTGATTCTTTCATGATAGTTCCCTCCTTGGTGTTTTTTGTAACCTTCGACCATGACACTACGCACATAAGGGGCAGCTATCATCACCTGTTTGCTGGTGAAATGAGGCGACCAAGCGGTTTTGCGCCCCACCTGCTTCGGGTGAGACGCCGTCATTTTGGCAGATGGTACGCGGTTTTTTGAGTGCGCATCCCTCTCGCTCTCTTTCCTGAAAATAAGCACGTTGAAAGCGGTTTTTCGCGCAGGCACCCGGCCAAACGGATATACTAGGCGAAGGAGGAGGGCGAATATGGTGGCTGTTGTAGACATACTGAAAAGCGTGCGGCCGCGTCAGGCGCTATTGCTGAGCGGTTATGCGCTGTATCTGGTGTTCATTTATATGGCGTTTCATTCCAATACGGTGCTTGCCTCGATGGGGCCTTTGGGGCATACGCTCGACGTGGTTTTCCTGATGGCAACCATGTCGGCGCGCGTTGTGGTCTATGGCCTGCTGGGCGTATGCGTGCGCTTTATTAAGATGCCCTCCACGGCGGTGGTCACCCTGTTTTCGGCGGCGATGGCGCTTATCGGTTTTCTTGTGGCCGGCATGGTGTTTCAGTTTGCGCCGCATATTCCCTCTGACCAGATAATGCCTTGGTTGGTGTTGGGCGGCATTTGCCTGGGTGCGGGCGACGCGCTGATAACGCTTTTGTGGGCGCAGTTTTCTTCCACACTTTCGCTGCGCAAGGTCTATCTTTACGTGGTGTTATGCAACGCCCTAAGCCTAGCCATTTACTTTTTGGTCACGCTGCTTCCCGGTTTTTTGGCGCTGCCCATAGCGGCAGTTTTGTTTATCGCTTCGGTCGTTTTTGTGAAACAGCTGCTTGACGGTCGCGCCGCCTTGCGTGAATGGGAATATTCGCGTCCAGTCATGAAAGGCGCAATCAGGCGCTTGTGGCATCCCGTTTTGGGCACGGCAATTCTGTGCTTCATGGGTGGGCTGATGTTGCAGATTTCGGGGCAACAAGAAATTGACCTTACCTCATTTCAGCAAACATCGCTTATCACCAGCGCCGTTGTTGTTTTGTTCCTGCTGCTGCCGGCCATTTTTGTGAAAAAGCCGCTCAACGTGGGGCGTATGTACGCGATTGCGCTGCCGCTTTCGGCCGCAGGGTTTTTGCTGCTACCGCTTATATGGAATGCCGCAGGCGGCATCGTCAACTCGTTTGCCCAGTTGGGCTCTATGGTTGCCGGCATCATTTTGTGGTGCATGCTCGCCGATATGGCGCGCGACACTAAGCTTCCTTCAACCCTGTTGTTCGCGCTGGCGTTTTTTTGCACCAACGTGGCGCAACTCGCGGGCACCTTGGTGGGATTTTTAAGTGCCGGCAGCCTGCACCAGGGCGATTTGGTGCTGACTACCGTGGCCTTGGTGGCGGTATATCTGCTGTTCATGGTTACCCTGTTGCTGTTTAAGGATAAAACGCTCAAGGAGTTTCCCGAAGCAGATACCCCAGTGGCAGTTGCTACAACCCCGCGCACGCAACGGGAAGAACGCTGCGACGCATTGGCGCAGGCGCACCGTTTCACTCCGCGCGAAACCGAGATATTTAAGCTGCTTGCCCAGGGCTACACGATGCCCACCATTTCAGAAAAGCTTTTCGTTTCCGAAAACACGGTGAAATCCCATGTGAAAAGCATCTACCAAAAACTCGCCATCCACGTGCGCCACGAACTGATCGATTTGGTAAATAGCGAACAATAGCGCAACCCCTGCCAACCCCGTCCTGCGCCGCAGCTATTTTGCGAAAAGTACTGTGATTTTTTGGGGTTGGACGGTGAGGGGCGCACGTAGGGGGCGTTGCGGTTTTCGTTGTGTGTGCTTGGTTGGTTGTGTGGCGACGAAGCTGATTTCCTTGTATAGTGAAGCAGTAAAAATACCTCCCAAAATGGGACGCTAACCAAGAGGGTGCACCGCGCTCACGA
>JAVVPE010000008.1:0-43776 GCA_036655915.1 Raoultibacter sp. | reverse complement strand
CGCTCGCCGCACGACGAGCTTCTTCGGCCGCTTTTGCAGCAGCTTCCCTTTCCGAAACCACAGCGGTAGCCACTTTTACGGTAGCTTCAACTTCCACAACTGCGGGGGTAGCCGCTTCGGGAAGAGGATCTGCTGCCGGCACATTGGGTACAGGGAAAACGTAATCGCCAAATATTAAATTATGTGTATCAGGCTGTTTTTCGGGCACATCAGCCGCCGAAGGTGCCGCTTCGGGCGCAGTGGACACAGCGGGCACTGCGGCTGGTGCAGCTGCAACGGGTACGGCAGCGGCCGACGCTTGCACATCCTCGACCGCCTGGGTGCCCGCATCGGGCGGGGTGCCTTCAAGCATTTCAATGCCAGAGGGCATATTCTGCCCCGTGTGCACGGAGCCCTCAATTCCTAGCTTGTAAGAAAGGGAAATATTGGAATGCGCTATACCGGAAAGCTCACTTCCCAGGTCAATACTTACATTTTGGTCGCAACCGCCCTGCAGGATATGGGCAATTTCCATAACACGATTCCACGACAAGGCGTCAAGACCCTCTTTCTGAGAGACTATTTTGTCAGCAGTTTGCGCTATTTGTCGTTCAGCTTTAGGTTTGAACACCGTTCCTCCTCCAAAATCCTCAAAGTTCAATTCTAATAGTGAACGCGCCAAAAGACCAGCCCCGCAGCAGGAGCGGTCTCTCCTGCGGCCTGACGATCACAGGCCGCAAGCGCCGAAGCCACCCATTGCGGATCGCGTTTGCCTCGGCCTACAGCAACAAGCGTGCCCACGATAGCGCGCACCATGGAATGTAAAAAGGCATTCCCGACCACCTTGATGACGATAATGCGTTCCCCCATCATAAGCTGTTCTTCCAGCGTAATTTCACGCACATTGCGCTGCGTTGGCTTCCCAATCGCCGATGCCACCATGCAAAAACTTTTAAAATCATGTTCTCCGATAAGATGGCGGGCACCTTCGCGCATGGCATCCACATCAAGCGGCTTGGTGATATGCCAAGAAAACTCCTGCATGAAAATCGGGGGAGGCACCTGCGCGCACAGATGATAGTGGTATTCGCGCAGCGTCGCATCGAAGCGCGCAGAAAACCCGGGCGCGGCTACCGCAACATCGGAAACAGAAATCGCGTCGTGCGTTAAGGCGTTAAGCGATCGCCTTAGCGTGCCCAGCGGCCGCAACGCCACTTCTTCTGCCGTGCAGTCAAAGCTTACCACCTGGCCACGCGCATGCACCCCCGCATCCGTGCGCCCCGCACACGTCGTATCCACCGGCCGCCGAAACAGCAACGCCAGCATATCTTCCAAGTTACCCTGCACCGTCAACAAGCCCGGCTGCCGCGCAAACCCCGCAAACGGCGCACCATTATAAGCAAGCGTAATCACTAAAGTGTTGTCATACATTTCATCCATACTTCCCATGATACCGCAGTTTCCCCCTCCCGCCGTCAGGCGGAACGCCCAAGCAAATCCCCTATCTCTGACAGCAGCATGGGTGACGTTGAATCCACTGTCATCGGCAGCTCTGCGCGAAACTTGCGCCCATCGGTCTGCTGCACCAAAAGCACGACGCCATCGCGCCCCGGATGCGACATCAGTATCCGGTTGAGCCGCTGCGTCGTAGACGCCCCAAAATCGCCCGCCTTAATGCGCAGCTCAAGCAGGGCGGGTTTCGCATCGGCCTCGTTGCCTGCCAATTCAAGCGCCTTCACCTCAAAGGCAAGCAATTGGCTGCCTCGATCGGTAACTTCAAATTTGCCCTTAATCTTTACGATGGCATCTTCCACCAAACAATCGGAGCATTCGTCGTATTTGAAGCAGAGGCATTCTATGTGCCCGGTGGTATCTTCCAGCATGAAGTTTGCCATCTTTGTGCCGCGCTTCGTAATTTTGGTCGCAACGCTGGAAACCATACCCACAAATGTAGCTGCAGGAATATCAGTCGTGCGTTCGGTTAAATCCCCCATAGTAAACTTCGACATGCGCGAAAGTGCCGCTTCGTAGGGACGCAAAGGATGGTCGGAAACGTAAATTTTAAGAATTTCTTTTTCGTAGGTGAGCAGCGTTTTTTTGTCCCACTCGATACCGTCGGGCTCGGGGGGCGCTTCGTTAAACCCTGAATCGGGGTCGTCGGCAAACAGGTCGAACATGCTTACCTGACCGCTATCGTGATCTAGCTGGCGCTTTGCCGCCGCCTCAACCATGGGTGTTTCATCGACAAAATACATGCACTGCCTGCGCGTATAGCCCGTCGATTCAAAGGCCCCCGCCTTGATGAGCGCTTCGAGCGTTTTGCGGTTGTAGGTGTGCGTATCGAGGCGCCGCACAAAATCATGGAGCGACTTATAAGCGCCGTTGCGTTTGCGTTCCTCAATGATGGTTTCAACAATTTTTTCACCCACGCCGCGCACGCCGGCCAAACCAAAACGAATACCTTCATCGGTTGGAGTAAATTCGAGGTTGGACGAATTGATGTCGGGCGGCAGCACAGGAATACCCGAATGATTGCAGCTGGCAATGTATTTTATCAGACGATCAGAATTGCTCATGTAGCTTGAAAGCGTCGCCGCCATGTAATCGTTGGGATAATGCGCCTTTAAATAGGCCGTGCGCATAACGATAACCGCATAGGCAGCCGAATGGCTTTTATTAAACGCGTACTTGGCGAATTTTTCCGCATCGTTCCAAATCTGCTTGGCAATGCCCAGCGCAAAACCGTTTTCGACCGCACCGGTGTTCCATTCTTCTTGCAGCTGGCGCATGATGTCGAGCTTTTTTTTGCCCATGGCCTTGCGCAACTTATCGGCCTTGCCGGCAGAAAACCCGCACATAGCCATAGAAACCTGCATGATCTGTTCTTGGTAGACCATCGTGCCGTAGGTTTCTTCCAAAATGGGACGCAGGCGATCGTCGTAGTAATGCACGGCAACCTTGCCCTGGCGCGCGTTTACAAATTCGTCGACCATGCCCGATTCCAAAGGACCGGGGCGGTTAAGGGCGATGGAAGCGACAATGTCGGAAAAGGTGCGCGGCTTCATGCGGGCAAACAAGCCCACATACAAGGCGCTTTCCACCTGGAACAATCCGTCCATGTTGCCGCCGCACATAAGATCAAACGACGCTTTATCGTCCAGAGGAATTTCGTCGGGTTTTATTTCGACGCCAAAGCGATCTTTGATGTTGTTGCAGGCGCGGCTTATAACGCCCAGCGTGCGCAGCCCCAGGAAGTCCATCTTAAGAAGTCCCAGTTCAGGCGTGTAGTGCCCGTCGTACTGCGTGATGATGCCGCCGCCCTTGGTATCGCGCTTAACCGGCACGTGATCGGCCAAGGGGTTGCGACAGATGATGGTTGCACAGGCATGCACACCTTCGCCACGCAGATGTCCTTCGATGGAAAGCGCGGCATCGAGCACCTCTTTGCAATCGGGTTCGCTTGTGTAGGCTTTTTTTAGGTCGGGGTTTTGCGCCAGAGCATCTTTGAGCGTGATGCCCAATTCGTCGCCCACCATTTTGGCCAGCCGATCCCCTGTGTTATAGGGGTAATCAAGCACGCGCGCCGCATCGCGAATCGCATTTTTTGCCTGCAACTTACCGAAGGTGATAACGCCCGCAATGTGGTCTTCGCCATAAAAATCGCGTACGTGATCAAGCACTTCGCCACGACGTTCATCCTCGAAGTCGACGTCGATATCGGGCATTTCTATGCGTTCTTCGGAAAGGAAACGTTCAAACAGCAGGCCATTGGGCAAAGGGTCAAGATCGGTTATGCCCAGCGCGTAAGCAACGATGGACCCTGCCGCCGAACCACGCCCCGGCCCCACACCGATGCCGTTATCTTTGGCCCACTGGATATATTCTTGCACAATAAGAAAGTATGCCGGAAAGCCCTGCTTGATGATAACGCCCGCTTCGTGTTCGTAGCGATCCATCACTTCGGCAGAAAGCTCTTCACCATAGCGACGATGCAGGCCAATCAGGCACTGTTTGCGAAAAAGGCTGTCTTCCGTTTCGCCTTCGGGCAGGGGAAAGCGCGGCAAAATGGAGTCGCGCTCCAACACAACATTACACTTTTCGGCCAGCTCAACCGTGGTATCGCAGGCTTCAGGGAAATCTTTGAGCGCTTCGCGCATTTCCTGTTCGGTCTTCATGTAAAACTGGTCGTTGGAAAAACGCATGCGATTGGGATCGTCGAAGGTGGAAGCGGTGCCGATGCACAGCATAATATCTTGCGCGCGCGCATCGGCGTGGGTTAAGTAGTGAAAATCGTTGGTGGCGATGGTTTTAAGACCCACCGTTTGCGCGACCTTCACCAGCTGGTGGTTTAAGTCGGTTTGCGTCAAGCCCGCATCGGTCACGATGCCTTGATTTTGCAGTTCGATATAGAAATCACCCGGCTCAAAAGCACTCGCCAGCTTCTGCGCCCAACTGACGGCCTCATCAAACTGCCCGGCATCGAGCAGCTTGGGAACAATGCCCGCGATGCACGCACTTGAGCCGATAAGCCCCTTGCCGTATTTTTCCAGCATGGAAAACGTGGTGCGCGGCTTGTAGTAAAAGTTGTCGACATGGGATTGCGAAACAAGGCGCACAAGATTGTGGTAGCCTTCGTTCGTTTTCGCCAAAAGCAGCAGGTGGTACAGGCGTGGCTTGATGTCGCGCCGCAATTCTTCATCGGTGGTGAAATACACTTCGCACCCAAAAATGGGTTTGACGCGCACGCCGGTTTCCGCTTCGACCGCATCGCAGGCGTCGGAAAGCTCGGGCACGCCACTCATGACGCCGTGGTCGGAAATGGCCACGGCAGGCATGCCTAAATCGGCCGCACGACGCACCATATCCTTCACGTGCGTGGCGCCGTCGAGCAGGGAATATTCCGTGTGATTATGCAGATGAACGAATGCCATGCCTGTGCCTCTTATCAATCCCAAATATGCGGTGGTTTAGCCTTCTATGATACCAGCATCGAGCGCGCAATCTAGGGAACAAACCGTGGAGTTTCCCTGCAATATCAGCGGAAAAAAACATGGGAAGCGTGGGAATAGAAGCCTTCGTGCTTATAGCGCAACAGCACGGTGGGGGCAGCACCCTTACACACCATAACCCGGCTTACGCAGGCATCCAGCGCAAGCGCTTCGCCATCGGCGAACAACACCGCATCGCGCCCGGCCGCATCGGGGGCAAGGTTGACTTCCACCACATCGCTGGGGTCGGTAACCACCGCCCGAGTATGCAGGGTGTGCGGTGCCAAGGGCACCACGACCAAACCACCAAATCCAGGGGCTACCAGGGGGCCGCCCGCCGAAAGCGCATAGGCGGTTGATCCGGTTGCTGTGGCAATGACCAGGCCGTCTCCGCGCATTTTAGCCATAGAGGCTGCCGCAATTGCCACGTCAAGATCGATGATGCGCCCCGAAGCGCCACGCGTTATTGCCAATTCATTGAGCGCAAAAAACGTGCGACACGTAGCTGGTGCAGCATCGGGTGCGCCCGGCACTTCTTCGCCAAAGGCCTGCGCGCCGCTTGGCGCATCGCCTTCACATTCGACATCGATACGCAGGTTTGTGCGGCATTCGCGCACCACATCGCCCGCAAGCGCCGCCGCCACAATGGCCACCACCCCATCTTCGCGCGGGTTGGACAAAAATCCCAGGTTGCCAAAGTTGATACCCAAAATAGGTACGCCGCTGGTGCCCACATAACGCGCACTGCGCAAAATGGTGCCGTCGCCCCCCAGCACCACCGCCATATCAAAATCGACGGGGGCGGCCGGCGCACCACCCGCACACGAAGTTGTCAGGGGAATATCCGACGCATTCAGCAGCGTATACGCAATATCTTGCGCACCCAAAAAAGTTGCCAGCATCAGCGATGCATCGAGTGCTTCTGTGTTGGAGTTATTACGAACTATGAGGATATGCATGCGCACTTCTTTCGGCTTTGTTAGTATGGTTAGTTATTATAGATGAAGCGACGGGGACCCTTTGTGAGCGAAGCAGACAATTCCATTTTAAAAAACACCGGCATCATGACTGCCGCCACGCTTCTGTCGCGTATGACGGGGCTGCTGCGCACCTGGGCTATGGCGTTTGCTTTGGGAAACACGTTGCTGACCTCGGCTTATCAAATCGCTTACAACATGCCTTCCATGATTTACGAATTGGCGGCCAGCGGCATTTTGGGCACAGCATTTTTACCGCTGTATCTGCTGAGCAAAGAACGTAACGGCAAGGAAGGCGCCGATCGCTTTTCTTCCAACATATTAAGCATCGTCGTCATAGGGCTGGGAGCCCTGGCCTTGGCGGGATCGTTTTTCGCGCCCCAAGTTATCGCCACGCAAACATTCACCGTGCAAAATTCCGAAAGCCAAGAACTGGCGATTTTCTTTTTCCGCATATTCTCTGTGCAAATTTTGCTGTATGGCTTAGGTGCCGTCATCACCAGCATACTCAACGCCGAACGCGTGTTTATCGTGCCCTCGCTGGCGCCGGTGATAAACAACATCGTCGTTATCATCACCATGTTTGGCTATGTGCCCCTTTCCCACATCGACGCAAACTTTGCCCTGTGGTGGCTTGCGGTGGGCACTTCGTTTGGCGTGTTGGTGCAGTTTGGCGCCCAGATACCCGTGCTGATAAAGCGCGGTTTTCGCTATCGCTTCCGCATTGATTTGCACGACCCCATGCTTAAAGAAGCGCTGCGCATCGCCTTGCCCACCTTCGTTTACGTTATCGGCACCATGGTCACCTTCAGTTGCCGCAACGCCTTTGGCCTGCAAGCCAGCCCCAACGGACCGTCCACGCTCAATTACGCCTGGACCTGGTATCAGTTGCCCTATGGGGTCGTGGCGGTTTCGCTTTCCACCGTGCTGCTTACCGAACTTTCCGAATGCGCCGCCAAAGAAAATTGGCGCGGCTTCAAGCACCACGTTACCGACGGGCTGCGCAAGACGTTTTTCCTGATCATCCCCTTGGCTGCCCTGGTGGGATGTTTGGCTACCCCCCTGATGCAGCTGTTTCAAGCCGGTGCCTTCAATGCCGAAGATGTCACGTCAGTTTCGGTTATTTTGGCGCTGTGGACGCTGAGTCTGCCCGTGTATGCAGGCTATATGTATATGTATCGGGTGTTTGCTTCCCTGCGACAATTTATGACCTTTGCGCTGGTCGATCTTGTGCTGCGAACCATCCAAATTGCGGGATATTGGTATTTATGCAAGCCTGAAGTTTTGGGATTGATGGGCATTCCCGTTGCGGATCTGGTGTTTTACACCGCCATGATGATTGCTACCACCGCTATCGTGCACCGGAAAATCGGCAGCTTCGGCGTGGGTAGCATTCTGGGGCTGTTCGTGCGCGTGGGCATAGCTTCCACCCTGGGCGCGGCGGCGGCGCTTGCCCTCAGCACGGGGCTGGGCAATGCTTTGGAATCGCTGGGGATGCTGAGTGCCATGGTGCGGGGGCTTATCAGCGTTATCGCTGCGGGCGGCGTTGGCCTGGTGCTTTCTTTTGCGCTGTGCAAACTGTTTCGCGTGGCGGAATGCGCCCTTCTTGCCAGCATCTTCCGCAAAATACGTGGCCTGTTTTCGCGGAAGCAGAGCGCGCCACCCGCAGGCGCGGCAGACCCCATAGCGCAAGCCCACCCCGCAGCGCCAGAACAGCCCGTAGCCACCGCCGCCCAATCCCCCACAGCGCAGCCGCATCGCAGCGCTGCACCGGCGGCGCAGCCGTCGACCTCTTCGCAGGCAACCGCCCCGCAGCGCGTGGTGCGCAGCGGGCAGCCGCAGCCGGCACCCGCAATCGTGCGCGGCAAACATGCACGCCCGTCGCAGCCAGCAAGCAGCACCGCGCAGCCCCGGCCCCTTGCGGCCAGCGAAACCGGAGCCATTTTGAGTCGCGCCAAGCACGCACCCGTTGCGGCAGCTTACCCCACACACCCTGCGGCCAGCGAAACCGGAGCCATCATGCGGCGCGCAAAACACGCCGCCACGCCAGCAGCCTCGCAAGACCCGGGCGAAACAGGCGCCATCCTAAACCGCGCGCGCCACACCCACAACCGGCCCTAGGCCGGGCGGCGATGCTTTTCTTCCGTTGTTAAGATGAGGGGACCATCTTGCGTGATGGCAACCGTTTTTTCAAAGTGAGCCGAAGGCAAACCGTCGGCGGTGCACACCAGCCATCCGTCCGACATCTGGCGCGTTTTGGCGGTGCCGATGTTGATCATAGGCTCGATTGCCAACACCATGCCCTCTTCCAACACCAGGCCGGTGTGTTTGCGCCCGAAATTGGGCACATTGGGATCTTCGTGCATGTTGCGGCCGATGCCGTGGCCCACGTATTCGCGCACCACCCCAAACCCAGCCGCTTCGGCAATCTGCTGCACGGCGGCACCGATATCCCCTAGTCGATTGCCGGGTCGCGCCGCATCCAAGCCCGCCCACATGCACTTTTCCGTCACGTCGAGCAGGCGTTTTTTCTCGGGGGAAATCTTGCCCACCGCATAGGTCCACGCGTTGTCGCCCACCCAGCCATCGACCGTAGCGCCCGTGTCGATGGAAAGAATGTCGCCTTCCTTCAAAATGACGCTAGCGCTGGGGATGCCGTGCACGATCTGTTCGTTTACCGAAGCGCAGATGGACCCGGGAAAGCCGCCGTAGCCCTTGAACGCCGGAATGCCGCCCTCGAAGCGGATCATCGCTTCAACAAAGTTATCCAACTCTAGCGTTGATACGCCCGGCTGCACACGTGCGCCCACTTCACGCAGCACTTTTGCACTGATGCGCCCCGCTTCCTTCATCGCTTCTATTTCCGCAGGGGATTTTTTGATAATCATAGCTCATGCTTCTTTCAAACGCCGTCAAATAGTCGCCGCCCAGTATATCACGCCCCTTTTCAGGCTGCGCGCCAAGACTGTGCAACACCAACCCGACAACAAAATGGGCTAGCTTTTCAAAACTAGCTGCTTGATCAGGCAATACTACCCAGCAGAAGCCGCAACGACAATATCGGCGGCAAGCTTTTTTATATCACCAAGAACCATTTGATCGCAATCAAGGCTGGTTGCAAGCATGCGCACAGATTGCACGTCTACAAGCAGCTTATCGATTGCGTGCATTGCCGCGCAGCGCCTCCAAAGATCTCAGTTCCGCCTTGTCTTCGATGGAGGGATCAAGAAGTGTTCCTTTATCCCTCATGTCGCTAATTTTTTGCGCAATCATCATATTGACCCGTTCACGGGCAATCTCGAAATCTATACCATCTTGAAGATTGGCGCTGCGCAGCGCGGCACTTGCTTGTGGGCTCATCGCATGCCTCCTTTGTACAAGCTTACCAATCCTTTGATTTTAGCATGCTTTGAATAACACGAGCAAAAAGCCCGCGCCTGCACGCAATAAGAATATCCAAGCAAAATCAGCGTCGGCTGCGCCAGAGGGTTTACCAGCCTTTGCCGGCGGGTACTATGTTGTCAGGGACTTTGCCGGCGGCCACTTCGGCTATGACACGATCGAGCACGTCAAGCGCGATATCCAGCTGCTCGCGCGTGATGACAAGCGGCGGCTGAAAGCGCAGGATCGAACTGGCTATGCAGATCATCACGACGCCTTCTTCATAGGCGCGATACACAATCTTCAAAGCATCGAGCGCACATTTGGTGCGCGTGCCGGGTTCCACAATGTCGATGCCCAAGTTGAGCCCCTTGCCATGCACGCTTCCCACAATAGCGTATTTTTCCGCCATTTCGTTGAAGCGCGCCTGCGCATAAGCACCCAGTTCGCGCGAGCGCTGCAGCAGGCCTTCTTCTTCAATCACTTCGATGGTGGCCAAGGAAGCAGCACAGCAAATGGGGTTTCCACTGGTGGTGAATATGTGGGCGGGAAAGTCGAGGGAATCCATGATATCGGCCTTGCCGATAATGGCCGAAAGCGGCATGCCCGAAGCAATCGATTTGCCCACCGACATCAAATCGGGTTCGATACCGAAGTGTTCGATGGACCACCACGCGCCCGTGCGCCCCATGCCCTGATTCACTTCATCGACCGCAAACAAAATACCGTGCTGTTGGCAGAAGGCGTGCAGCGCATCCACGTAGGCCTGCGGCGGCACGATCAGGCCTAAATCCCCCGCAATCGGCTCCATGATGATGCAAGCGATTTCTTCGGGTGCCACATAGCTTTGGGTCATTTCCAGCAAAGGTGCCATGAAGTAATCGGCCTGCTGCTGTTCGCTTAAGTGATCAACCCCGGCGTGGTAGGCGTCCGGGTAAGGAATGTGATAGACGCCGGGCAGCAGCGGCCCCATTTTGCGCCGCATGTTAAGGCTGATGGCCGAAAGCGTCAGGGAACCATAGGTGGAACCATGATAGGCGCCGATGAAGCTGACGATGGTTTGCCGCCCCGTATAGGCGCGCGCAAACTTGATGATGGCATCGTTGGCATCGGACCCCGAATTTCCAAACACAATCTTTTTGGGCGTGGGACCAGGTGCTATGCTAGCCAGCTTTTCCATCAAATCGATTTCGGGAGTGTGATACAAGTAAGCCGGCGTGTAATGGATCAGCTTTTTGGCCTGATCAGTGATGGCGCTGACCACCTTGGGATGACAATGCCCCACGTTGGTGGCCGAAGCGCTTGCCAACAAATCGATGTAGGCGTTGCCATCCACATCGTAGAGCAGAGCGCCCTCACCATGATCAAGCACCAGGTCGTAGTAGGGAATACGTCCCGTTGGCGCAGAAAACTCGCTTTCGCGCTGCACCATTGCGTTTGACACCGTTTTATCCACATCAGCCATGACGGCCTCCTTTTTTGTAGGCTGCACCACCTTGCACCACGCGCTAGCGCACGATGCCCTTTTTCTTATCGAAGTGCCAGCGAATGTATTGCACCAAAATAACCACCATAAAAGCGATGCCGAAATACCCGACGAAGGGATAGATAAGGTTCACCAATATGCCAAAGGGCAGCTGCCCGCCGTTCACACCATCGGCGTCGCCGCAGGTATTTCCCCGTCCGCCATACGATTTCCTCCCCTATCTTAAAAATCCTCTTAAACACTATACGACAACAAGGCTCGCAAAGGGTATACCTATCCCCGCAAAAAACTCCGCAAACAAAAGGTATCCTTGCACGATGCCGGCGGGGTGGTTACAATACGAAGCAATGAATTCTGTTTCAAGGCGAGGTGCAATTCCTCACCGGTGGTGATTGGCTGCGGCCATAAGTCCACAACCTCGCAAGCAATGCGCTTGCGGGCTGATTTGGTGTGATTCCAAAACCGACGGTTACAGTCCGGATGAAAGAGGCAGAGCTTGTTCGTTGTTTTTGCTGTTTTGGCGAACAAACCCTTGGGGCCTGTATGAACAGAACGAATTCATACGGGTCTGTTTCTTTTTTGAGGCAGGTGGCAGACCTTTCACCTTACCGAATGCCTTACCAAGAAAGGGTTTGCCATGACCGATCAATCGAAGAACAAGCAAGATTTCCGCTTCACCAACACCAATCGCTGGGACACGCGCCAACTGGTAACAATGGCACTGATGTGCGCCATTGCAGCACTGCTTTCGTTTATTCAGATTCCCCTCATTCCCGGCGTGGCCTTCCTTACCTACGATGCCTCGCTCATGCCCGCTATGGTGTGCGGCTTTGCGTTTGGCCCTGCGGCGGGCGTTGCCGTGGGCGCCATTGCTGCCGTTATCCATGGCTTGATTTTGGGCGAATGGGTTGGCTCAATCATGAACATCATAGCCACGCTGTGCTTCATCGTGCCCGCCGCGCTTGTGTATCGCCGGGTGCACAACTACAAAGGCGCGGGGGCTGGGCTTATCATCAGCATCATCGTTGCCACCTTGGGTGCCATCGCGGCCAACCTGACCATCGGCGTTGCTTTTTGGTATGGCACACCCGATGCGGTGTTACCCCTTATCCTTCCCGCCTTGGTGCCCTTTAACCTGGTGAAAGGTGCGCTCAATGCCGCGCTAACCCTTGTTGTGTACAAGGCAATATCCAATCTTATCACGCCGAAAAAGGCACAGATTAAAGGCAAATAGCCGGCCTTACGCAAAGGATACCCATGATTGATTTTGAACACACAGCATTTACCTACGACGGAGAAACTTCCGTTTTATCCGACATTAACCTGCACGTTGCCGCAGGCGAATTCGTGTGCGTGCTCGGCGGCAATGGCAGCGGAAAAAGCACGCTTGCCAAGCACATCAATGCCCTGCTGGTGCCCGATGCCGGCCGCGTGGTGGTTATGGGAAGCGATACCAGCGATGAAGAATGCACCTATCTTATCCGCTCAAACGCGGGGATGGTGTTTCAAAACCCCGACGACCAGCTGGTGGCAAGCCTTATCGAAAACGATGTGGCCTTCGGACCGGAAAACTTGGGCGTGGCACCCGATGAACTGCAAAGGCGCGTGAGTGCTGCCCTGGAAGAAGTGGGGCTTGTAGGATTTGACAAAAAGGAAACCTCGGCGCTTTCGGGCGGGCAAAAACAGCGCGTAGCCATCGCTGGCGTGTTGGCTATGAACCCCAAAATTCTTATTCTGGATGAAGCTTCCGCCATGCTTGACCCGCGCGGGCGCAAGGGGCTTTTGCGCGTGTGCAAAACGCTGCACGAACGCGGCATGACCATCGTGATGATCACGCACTTCATGGAAGAGGCCGCGCTAGCCGATCGCGTGGTTGTGCTGGACGCGGGGCGCATCGCCTGTGTGGGCACGCCCGAAGAAGTTTTGACGCGCACCGACCTTTTAACGCAGCTCAACCTGGAAGTTCCCTTTGCCTGCAAGCTTTCGATGGCACTACAGGCCGCGGGCGTGGCCGTGCCTACACAGGTTGATGAAGCGCGCTTGGCGGGCACCCTTGAAACGCTGATTGAGCCGCGAGCACCCGCGAGGCAGTCGGATGATGCCGCGTCGGAAGCGCACGGGACACAGCAGGAGCCCAAAACGCAAGCTGCGCAGGCAGGCGCGCCCGAAAGCAACTTGGAGCCGCTTATCACTTTTGAAAACGTTTCTTACACCTATGACCCCGTGGCCAACAAGAAAAAGGCTAAGGCGCGCGCCGCCAAGCAGGAACCCACAGCGCAGGTGGCGGACTGGGGCAACAAGCCCGATGCGCTTTTGGCACTTGATGCCATCAATTTCACCTTATACACCGGGGAATTTTTGGGCATCGCCGGACACACCGGATCGGGGAAATCCACGCTGATCCAGCACATGAATGGGCTTTTGCACCCCACGCGCGGACGTGTGTTGGTGGGTGGCGTGGATATAGCCGACAAAAAGGCGGCAGCGGCAGCGCGCAAAAACGTGGGGGTTGTATTTCAGTATCCCGAACACCAGCTGTTCGCCGCAAGCGTCTATGAAGATGTGGCCTTCGGACCGCGCAATTTAGGCCTGGGCGAACAGGATATGGATGCCCGCGTGCGCCAAGCGCTTGACGCAGTGGATTTGGATTACACCACGCTGCGCGACAAAAGCCCCTTTGAGCTTTCGGGCGGCCAACAGCGACGCGTCGCCTTCGCCGGGGTGCTTGCCATGCGCCCCCAAACCTTGATTTTGGATGAACCGATGGCGGGCCTTGACCCTGCTGCGCGCAAGGAATTTCTCAAACTGATCGCCAAGCTGCGCGAAAGCGGCCTCACCATCGTGATGGTTTCTCACAACATGGATGATTTGGCGCAGCTAAGCAGCCGTATCCTTGTACTGAAAGAAGGGGCGCAATTCGCTCTGGACATCCCCCAAGCTATTTTCTTGCGCGGCGAAGAACTGCGCGCGATAGGCCTAGGCGTTCCCGCCGCCCAGCGCATGGCCGACACCCTGCGCGAAGCGGGCCTGGGCCTTTCCGCAAACCTGCTGTTTGACACCGCAAGCCTTACCCGTGCCTTAGCCGCCCTACCGAAGGCCACCCTATGAGCACTCCCCTTCTTTTTGGCAGCTACTATGCGGGCACCAGCCCCTTTCATCGCATGGATCCGCGGGCAAAACTGCTGCTTTCCTGCGCCTTTATCGTTATCGTATTGTGCGCGCACGATTTTGCCGGGCTGGGCATATGCGCGCTTTTCGTGGCGGCAGCTTACCTTATTGCCCGCATCCCGCTGGGAAAAGCTTTCAAATCGATCGCGCCGCTTGCCTTCATCGTCGTGGTGGTCGCAGCGCTGAACTTGTTCGTTGTGCAGGGGGGCGCCGTCTATTTTAGCTGGTTATTCATTACAATCAGCGAAGCTGGCGTGCACTCGTGCGCGTTTATCGCCTCGCGCCTTGTGCTGATGCTGCTTGCCATGAGCCTTATCACCATGACCACAACAACGCTTGACACCACAGAAGCCTTCGAGCGGCTGCTAGGACCCTTGAACCGTTTTGGCTTTCCCGCACACGAACTGGCGATGATTATGGGAATTGCGCTGCGGTTTTTGCCCCAGTTTGCCCTGGAGGCGCAAACCATTTATCAAGCCCAAATCAGCCGCGGAGCAGCCTATGCGCACAGCCCGTTTAAGGGGGGCACCCGCATGTTTTCTTCCCTGGTTATTCCCCTATTCACCAGCGCGTTTCGCCATGCCGAAACGCTGTCGCAGGCCATGGATGCCCGCTGCTACCATGGGGGACCGGGTCGCACGCGCCTGCACCCCCTGCGTTTTTCAGGCGTCGATGCTGCGGCAGCCGCCACCTTGGGGGTGTTGTGTGCCTGCGTTATCGCCAGCAATATAGGGCTGTAAGTGAAAAGTGCCAGCACGCTTGGCGCAACCCACCTCAACCAGCCCGACCCGAATTAACCTGCCCAACCAGCCAAAACCAGCACCCCAATCGAAAGGATCCATCATGACCGGAAACGAAACAATTCTAAGCTACCTGACCAACATTCCTGCGTGGTACCTGGCCACAAGCGTAAACGACCAGCCCCACGTGCGCCCGTTCAGCTTTGCTGCCCTGCAAGATGATACCCTCTGGTTTTGCACCGCCACCACCAAAGATGTGTGGGAAGAATTGCAGATCAACCCCAAGTTTGAAGCAACGGCCTGGTGGCCAGGGCACGGCTGGCTGATTTTGCGCGGCGTGGCCGGACTTGTTGATGGCGTAAACGACACCATCCGCCAGGCGGGCTTTGAACATATGCGCGGCCTAGGAGAAAGCTACGACGGCGCACACGACCCCACCCTCGTCTTCTTTTCCGTCCAAGCACCTCAAGCCTGGATTTGCACCCACGAAGAATGGACCCCTATTCAGCTTTAAGATTAAATACTCCAATCCTTATCCAAAACCCAATTGACCCCCCGCTCATCTAAAAGCAGGGGGTCAAAAACACGCCTAGTTTATCCAGCTCGTCACCGCAAAATCATCTAAGCAGCACTTACGATTCCCACATTAGGACGGTTGACATATTGGTTGGCGGCATCAGCTTCCTTACCGGGCACCGCAGGTGCCACATCCTCAGCCGTCAGCTCAACAGAAACAATGTTGCGGGAAAAATACTTTGCAGCAACAGAATCGATCCAGAGCTGATTTGTGCCACCCACCGACGCCGTCAAAGGATCCTGGTTGATTTGATACGAAACCAAGGCTTTGCGAGCCATAACGAAGTCAAGGGGAACAGCCATGCGATAACCGTCCTCCGAAACAAGCGTTACCGTATTTACCGACGCAGCCGGGGCTGCCTTTTCAATTATGGACGCAAGAGGAATACCTGTCACCTCAGCGTTGATTACCGCTGGGCCACCCGCACCGTTCGATGCGCAAGCACACCCCATAAGCGTCGTCTGCTCGTCGTCAACCGCAAGTTCCCCCAGCGTCGCAGTGTAAGCGTTGGCAACATCACCCACGACCGAAATCTTCCAGTCTGCCGCATTCGCGGTTACTGTCAGTTCTGTGCTTGCATTGCAAAGTGCATTGGTCGCCCTCTGAAACACTTGCGCAATGCGTTCATTGGGTGTGATGCTGCTTTGCGTGTAAGCAAATACACCCTGAACATGGGGTACCAGCTCTTGCGTCTGAACGACAGAGGCCGTCCCATCAACATGTGTCCACGTCGCCTGGGTATTATCAACCACTGACTGACCAACCGGCTCCGCCGCAAAAGCGGTTCCGGATACAAGCAGGGTAATCACACTGGCAGCACCAGCAACAGTCTTGATTGTATTACTCATGATTTCTCCTTTCTATTTCACGTTGAAGAACAGCTGTGACGGATCGGTGCTGACAGCGCCGTCGGCAGAAATCGCACGCACCTTCATCAGGTACGATCCCGCTTTTTCGGGGGTATAGCTAAACTTCCAATTAACCCATTTCAGCGTATCGGTAGTTCCTAGATCATGCTTAGTCCATGTTTTACCTTTATCGAAAGAAATCTCAACAGCCGTCACCGGCACATCGTAGGCATCAGCAAATCCTTCAAACTCGATTGCTTTGCCCGCGGGGAACACCGTCCCGTTTGTGTAGTTGAAAACCGCAGTATTAGGCTTATTGAACATTTCTCCGGTCTTGGGGTTAGTGAAGCCGATAAAGAGCTTAGGATCAGCTTTTTCGGTAGTAAACTTCAATTCAACTGGTCGTTTAGTGTAATGACATCCCGCCAAATCAGGCGTCCACAACTGCACAGGGTAACCCTGCAACATGCCTAAACTCTCGCCGTTGATTTCAGTTACCAACATAATGTTGTCAATGTTGTCATTAACATAGCTCATTGGAACAGGGTAAACATCCCAGCCGTCATCGGCGATTGAGTGCATTGCCGTAGCGGTATCCTTGATGCCTGCTTTTTCCATCACAGCCTTCAGCGGCACACCCTTAACCTTAACGTTGGCAATATAGGCGCCACCCGGTGGGTTGGTCTGGCAATCCATTTTCATAACTTTTTCAACCATCTGATCTTCCATTTCGCCCAACTTGAACGAGAAGCTATTATTGACCTCACCGGTCACCTTTATTTCCCAGTTCTTGTAGGCATCGGCCGAAGTATCATTTTTGGGAGTCACGCCCTGATGGTTGGCGTTTTCCCAATAATAAAACACCTGATCGGTCGGGGTAATTGAATCTTGAGTGAATGAAAAATCGCCCTTTACATTGGGAATCGAAGTGATACCCATAAACGCAGTATCGTACTTAGCCAAATCCCACATCATATGGTTCCCCGTTGCCGGATCGATGTAATGGCATGAATTGCAATCGCCCTTGAACTTATCGTTGTTCATGTGAAGTGCATGCATACTATCCTGCATGAACAAAGCTTTTGAATGGCACATATAACAAAACTTAATCGACGGATCGATATTGTACGGATTTTTCAGTTCCGGATGACTCATGGGAAGCAGCTGCGGTGTCTTCAATAGGTCGGTATGGCACCCCTCGGCCAAACAGCCACGATTATCTCCCTGTAAAATGGCCGTATTCCACATATAAGGATCGGCGGGAGTTTTCTGCACTTCCGTACCATCAGGAAGAGTCGTCACCTTCGGGGCGTAAAACTCCTTCGACGCAGCAACCTTTTCCTCTGGCGGAAGCATCTTGATACGCTGTGCTTCGTCTGTGGCATTTGCTGATTGCTCGCTTGCTGCAGACTCTTTTTTCGGCTGCGCTTGCTGCGGCGCAGCACACGCCCAAAGGCAACACACCATGAGGCCTGTTGCCAGCAGCACAAGCAAACCTGCCAATAACCGCTTTTTCATCGAATCTCCTCTCCTCGTCTCTGCTATGATTTGCCTTGAGCCCCAACCCAAGGCAACACTTATGCTCTTCAGATTAGGGCGAAAACACCCATCTGTAATCAAGGTAAACTTATGAAGTTGGGTTAATGAAAGAAACTCCAGTTCACGGATGAAGTTTGCGAGGTTTTCGAGGTAGATTATTAGCGCATAATCCCACAATCAACAGTTTCTATTGATTGTTAAAAAGCTCGCCAGGGGGATAAAATGACCAGAAGAAAAACCAAAGCAGTGCAAACAAGAGAAAATACTGCGCCGTCTAGCGCAAAAAGTTGTCGTACTCGAAGAACCCATGGCAATACCACATGCCCAGAAGAACTCAAGCCCGTCAGAATAAACCGCTTATTGCCCATCCTTGGATCAGTAAACTGGTTTTTTATATTAGGTTTTGCCCTCTGTCAAACATGGAGCATTCTCTGTGTCGCCATTCCCGACCCCTTTAGCTACGAAGCAGCTTCGCCCGACTTACGTTGGCTTTCCTTGACCACCGCTATCATTTTTACGGGAATCGCAGTCATAAGACATACCCTCACAGCTAAACTGCTCAAAAAGAATAGTGCGCTTTACGCAATCGGCATCACCGCTGCCGCCGGAAGTCTTCTGGGGCCTCTTTCCGCCCTCTTTCCCCCTACGCTTTCGCTTCTTCTCATTTACGCATCGGCCATCATGGTAGGTATCGGATTTTCGCTCTTATTCCTTGCCTGGTATACTGCCTTTTGCAATACGCGCGACATGAATGGACTGGCAATCAGTATTGCGGTCTGTGCATTGCTCACCTATCCCTTGGCAAACATGCTCGAATTGGGGCTGATGAACCACTGGATAGCGGCGGCTCTCGCTTCTGCTCTGCCGATTTTCTCGGTTATCCTCCTCAGGATAAAAAGTGCAGATGTTCCCCACCAATCCCCCCATCTCATCGATGCCCGAAAAAAGCTCTTGATTTTTCGCTATTGCCTCTGCCTATTCCTTGTAATTACAGCAATCGAAACCGTGCGCAATCTTCTTCTCAATGGGGCAGCACTAAGCTTTTATTCCGGAGGAATCAATTTAGGTATGCTCATATTCAAGCTTGTTTGTTTCGTGCCCCTCTTGCTTGTCTTCGATTCTCGCAATGCACGTGACCTGTCGTTTGTTTATCGTGCAGCATTCCTCTTGTTGTTAGGTGTTGTGCTCTGTATCCCCTATATCATCGAAGGAAACCTGGTATCACATGGCTTACTCGATGTAAGCGCTTTTTTATTCGAACTCATCATGATGATTGCGGCCTATGAAATCAGCATAGCGTTCAGCCTTGATCCACTCGTTGTTATGGGAGGTGCACGTATTGCTTGGGGGTGTGGTGTTTTAGCTGGCATCGGGCTCAATGCACTGTGCGCTTTTGGGGGCTCCGAAAGTATTCCCCTACTTTCAGTCGTGCTGGGCTTGGCGACGGCAAGCGCTTTCACTTTTGTTTTTACCGACCGCAACTGCACCGATATCTTGGCCACTCTTCCAGCCCCACCGCATACGTCGCAATTTAAGACCAGATGCGAACAGCTTGCCGCAAATTCAAAAATTTCGGAACGCGAACTTGAAGTGATGCTTCTGATCGCCAAGGGGCGTTCGGCAACCCGCGTAGCCAACGACTTGACGGTTTCTACCGCAACCGTCAATTCCCATATCCATCACATCTATCAAAAACTCAACGTGCACTCACGACAAGAAATGATCGATCTAATCGATGCAGAAAAACCCATCGAAACACACTGACACAATGTAGCCCGCACATCAAAAAGAACGAATGCTCGCGCTCACTCTTCCACGATAAAGTCAACAGAATCAGAAATCGGACTTATCGTCCCCTCTTCATTGACGGCACGAACCCGCAGCTGATAGTGGCCAGATCGTTGTGGTGTATAGACGAACTCCCATGTGAGCAACTTGTCGGTTGTTGAACAAGCCGTGGCATGATGCGTCCATGTCTTCCCGCCGTCCAGTGAAAATTCAATAGCAGAAATAGCCTTATCGTAGTCGTTTGCATATCCCTGAAACGTAATCGGCTTTCCTACAATCCCCTGAATGGTTCCCAGCATGACCCTCCCCCTTCGCGTTTAGGGATATCATTGTGCCGCATTTCGCGCCTAACCACATCATCAAATACTATTGATTCATGGAAGACGCTCGCAGACACCGCTCCGCACCACTCACAAAAGGCTATTCTGAAAAGCTATAAAGATCCTTTGTGGCAAGCTGGAATTCAAGATAGGCTTGTTGGGCCACGGCATCGTCTTCCACCAGTTCAAAGGCGCTGGGTTGCTGATCTTCATCGAAGTCGGTTACCTCTAGCACCACCACATCGCCCGACGAACCCGCAGGGGCATCTTCTGAAACAGGGAAGAAAAAACCAAAGCGGGTTTCGCCGTGTACAATCAAGCCAAGAAATTCAAGGGTAGTCAATTCACCCTCTTCATCTTCAAAGGTGAAGATGATTCCCTCTTCAACGGGGGGGCAAAAGTTTGGCGCGCTACCCTGCTTCATGGCTATTCCTTATCTTCGGGCTTAAGGCCCGCCTCGGACGCAGCGGCACCACTTTGCGGCTGCGCTTTTTTGCGCTTGTAGGGATACGTCGTTTTCTGCTTCTGCTTTGCAGAAGCACCCGCCGGCTTGCGCGTGGCAGCACCCGCAGCATTCCCCGCGGCCGACCCTGTTGCCTCAGCAGCCCCAACCCCGGCAGCGACCCCAGCTGCAGCAGCCTTCTTGCCGCCGATGATCGGCGTGGAAACACTGGGATGCGCAAATTCAAAGCGACCCACTTCTGTGCCGTACTTTTTAATCAGCTTCCTATTGTTGGGCTCGCGCGATTTCCAAATGGCGTAAAGCGGGGTGGCCACCGCAACCGACGAATACGAACCGCAGATAAGACCGATTGTCATGGCGAAAGCGAAGTCTTGCAGGGTGGCACCGCCAAAGAACAACATGGCTGCCACAGGAATCAAAGAAGAAAGTGTCGTGTTGATGGTGCGGATAAGCACCTGGTTGATGGAATGGTTTGCCATCGTCATAAACGTGCACTTGATGTCTGTTTCCTTCATATTGTCGTTAATGCGGTGGAACACGACGACGGTATCGTAGAGCGAATAGCCCAAAATGGTTAGCAGGGCCGCGATGGTGTTGGGGTTGACCTCGCGCCCGAACAGGGCATAAATGCCCATAACCAGCACCAAATCATGCAGCAGGGCAACGATGGCAGTAACGCCCATCTTATATTCAAAGCGAATCGCGATATAGATGATAATCAGCACCAGCGAAACAAGGAACGCGATAAGCGAAGATTGGATAACGCTTACGCCCCAGTCCGGGCCGATAGTTGTTACTTCAAAACTTTCCGTAGAAAGACCTATCTTATCCGCAACTTTATTTGCCGCAGCCGTTGCATCTTCTGCGCTGGTTGTGGTGGTGCGAATAAGGAAGCCTGCTTTGCCATCGGCATTCGTGGTTTGAATGACGGCATCGGGTTCGCCTGCTTCATCGAAGGCGGTGCGCATTTGATCGGTGGTGATATCGCCCGTGCCGTGGAAGGCAACGCTGGTGCCACCCACAAATTCGATGCCAAACGACATACCCTTAACGCCCACAACGGCGAAACTGGCCAAAACCAGCACGGCCGCAATGGTCAAAAACACTTTGCGATACCCCAAGAAGTTGATATCGTGCTTGATAAATTTGCCGCGCGGCTTATGTGCGGCGGCGCTGGCAACCGAAGCGGCCTGTGCGCCCGCGTTTGCCGCAGCGGCTTGCGTCGAATCCTGCGCGCTGATAGCTTCGCCCACCTCAGCGGCAGCAACGCTTTCGCCTTCAGCGGCGGCAAGCACCTTGTATTCTTCGGCGGCAGCAACGCTATCTTTCGTACCCCAAAATCCGGGGTGTTTGCGAATGGAACCCGGGGCAAGCAAGCGAATAAGCGGCGCCTTGAACAGCAACATCATAACAATGTCGCAGGCGATACCGATGGCCAGCGTCAAGCCGAAGCCTTTAACCGAAGCGGTGGCCAGGAAAAACAGCGTCAAAGCCGAAACGAGGGTGACCAGGTCGGCGTCGATCGAGGTTTGAATGGCGTGGCGCACACCGGTGATGGAAGCGGCGCGCACACTTCTGCCCATGCGAATTTCTTCACGGAAGCGCTCAAGGGTCAGAATGGATGAATCGGCCGCCATGCCGATGGTAAGCACAATGCCGGCGATGCCCGCCAACGAAAGGCTGAACAGGCCGAAGTGAGAAAGCGTACCCAAAATGCCCAGGTACAAAACAGCAAATATGGCCATGGCAGCAGCGGTAAGCAGCCCCAAGCCGCGATAGAAAAACAGCAGGTAGAGCATAACCAACAACAGGCCAATGCCGGCAACTAGCACGCCTGAACGCAGCGCATCTTGACCCAGCGTCGGCCCCACGGTCTGGCTTTGGGCATATTCAAAGCTGACCGGCAAAGAACCGCTTTCCAGCACGGTTTGCAAGTTTTTAGCTTCATCAATGGTGTAGCCACCGGTGATGGCCACTTTGCCATCAGGGATTTCGCTTTGCACGGCCGGGGCCGATTGCACTTCGTTATCAAGGATGATGACAATTTTGCCGTGGTCGGCCACTAAATCTTTGGAAGCGGCGGCGAAGGCTTTCGTGCCGGCGGCATTCAGTTCAATGTTTACCGAATAGTTGCTGGAGGTTTCGCTTTCTTTATCAATGTTGACGCGCGTAATATCGGCGCCGGTCACCACGGGGGTATACGTGCCCGGTTCAACGGCTAAATACTGCTGCTTGCCGGAAGGAAACGAATTGCCCAGCGCATCGGTGATGGTGCCTTCGCCGGCATATTCACCTTTTTCAATCTTGGTTTTAACCTCTTCATCGGTGAAAGAATCAAGACGCGCAAATTCCAGCTGGCCCGTTTTGCCGATGGTGTCAAGGGCTTGTTGTGTGTCAGAAAGGCCGGGGATCTGCACCAGAACCTGATCGGCTCCCTGCATTTGCACCGTTGCTTCAGAGGCACCCAAGGCATTGACGCGGCTTTCGATGATGGCGCGGCTTTTTTCCATATCTTCAGCGGAAACAGCAGCACCCGTGTCGCTTTTAGCCGTGAGCACCACAGACAGGCCACCTTGAATATCAAGGCCCTGGTTGATCTTTTCTTGCGGGGGCATAAACATGAACACCGACCCCACCACAAGAAGCGTCATGACAACAAGAAGCCATATATTGCGGCGGTCGCCCGACTGAGCGCGTTTTTTCTTCGTTTGTTTACCCTGCTGCGCTGACACCATCGAAATCCTCTTTCTTACACTTCTGTTATAAAGGGAAATCCCCCTTAAACCCTGCACCCGACACTCAGATGCCTGATTTCATACGAACCGTCCTATTGTGCCACAAATGTGCGGAATCAAAGTGATGAATCACAAAGTTTCGACAGTCGCCCGCCAATCCAGGCAAAGGACTTAAATTGGCTTAAATTGCAAACTCAGCGCTCCACTAAAGTGAGGTGCACCCTAGGACTTGCCCGGCGTGCGCATCCCATGCCCTAGTAATCGCGGGCGGCTTCTGAGGCCATCCAGTCTTGGTAGAATTCTTCGTATTGGCCGGCCAGCACGGCTGCGCGGGCGCGGCGCATCAGATCAAGCAGGAAATGCAGGTTGTGCACCGAAAGCAGGATGCCCCCCAGCATTTCCCCGGATTTCACCAGGTGGCGCACGTAAGAGCGCGAATGACCCTGGCAGGTGGGGCAGCTGCACTGCGCATCGATTGGGCCGAAATCGTGGATGTACTTTGCGTTGCGCATGTTCATACGACCCGTGGAAGAAAAGGCCGTACCCATGCGCGCCGTGCGCGTGGGCAACACGCAATCAAACATGTCGACGCCTTCGCGCACCGCACGCACCAAGGTGGTGGGGTTGCCCACGCCCATCAGGTAGCGCGGCTTGTTTTCGGGCAGGGCGCGGGCCACCTGGCCCAGCGTTTCAAACATGACATCGTGTTCTTCCCCCACCGAATAGCCACCGATGCCAAAGCCGCCAAATCCCTTGTGGCCTGCGGCGATAGACGCATCGTTTATGCTGCGCAGCTGGCTTATAGAATCCATGCGCAAATCAAGTTCCATGCCGCCCTGCACGATGCCAAACAGCGTTTGGTCGGGCCGGGTGTGCGCGGCAAGGCAGCGGCGCGCCCAGTTTGCCGAAAGATCAACGGCTGCGCGCAAGGCTTCGCGCGACGAAGGGTAGGCCGAACACTGATCAAGCTGCATGGCAATATCGGCGCCCAACTTCTGCTGAATGGCCATGTTGTCTTCGGGCGTCCAACGAATTTTAGCCCCATCGTAGATGGACCGGAAGTTCACGCCATCGGGGTCAAGCTTCAGAGTGTCGGCCAAAGAAAATATTTGGAAGCCACCCGAATCCGTCAGAATGGGGCCATCCCAGTTCATAAACGTGTGCAGGCCGCCCGCTTCGGCAATAAGGTCGGCACCGGGGCGCAGCGACAGATGATAGGTGTTGGCCAACACCACTTGCGATCCTAACTGGTGCAAGGTTGAAGGCATGATGCCCTTCACCGTGGCATGGGTGCCCACCGGCATAAACATAGGAGTATGCGCTGTGCCGTGCGCCGTTTCAAACGATGCCGCGCGCGCGTGGCCCGACTGGGCAGAAACGGTGAAATCAAACAGGGCCATAGTTTATCCTTCGCAGGGTGCGCACGATGTACCCGAGGCGCACGAAACGGCACCGGTTGCCGGGGCAATGCAGGTGGCCGGGGCGGCGCAATCGGGCAGCGCACGCACAAAGGCAAGCAAATCTTGCAAGGACCCGTGTTCAACCGTTTCGATGTCGAAGCCATCGGGGTCAAGCAGGCAATCGGTTACCAGGTAGGCGGGCATACCCACGCCCAAACACGCCAAATCTTCCCGCGTATTATTGCCCACCATCAGCACTTCTTCGGGGGCACACCCAAAGGCGGCCAGGTTTTCAAGGTAATAGGCAGCGTGCGGCTTGATGGCGGTGGAATTATCGTAGGTAGTGATGCGCGCAAAGGCCGCCGGGTCCAAATCGCCCCAGTTAAGGCGCCATTTTACCGCCGCGGGTGGGAACATGGGCATGGTGGTAAGCGCCAGCGGATAACCCTTGGCCTGCAAGGCCTCCACCACTTCGGCCGCCAGAGGGTTGGGCGGCATACCCGCGCCTATCTGCCCGAAATCGTGCGCGTAAAATTCATCGAGCAGCGCGGGCCAATCGGCTTGCTGGGCGTCTTCCCCCAGTTCAGCGAAGAACGCTTCCCAAAACTGCTGTTCGTTAGTGTGCGCACCATCGCTGTGCGCCATAGCCCCGATGCCGCAGCGCAAAGCCGTGGTAAACCGCTTAACATCCAGGTCGTGTTCTTCGACAAACGCTTCAAGCGAAAGAAAATATCCCCCCATAAAAGCATCCATATCAAGGGGCAAAAGCGTGCCATCAAGATCGAAGAAGATGGCGCGGTACGTGGTCTGTGGCATACGTGATTCCTTTACGGGCGGCAAGGGCGGATTAACTTATCCGTGCTAGTATAATCGAGGAAAGAAGGAGTACGAAAAACCTTATGAAATTGTTACTTCACGCATGTTGTGGGCCTTGTTCGCTTGAGCCGGCGCGCTTATTGCAGGCGGCGGGCCACACGCTTAGCCTGGCCTACATGAACGCCAACATACACCCCGCCGCTGAATACGCCCAGCGCCTGGCCACGCTGCGCACCTGGGCGGCCTCCCAAAACCTTGCCCTTGTGGAAGGTGCCTACGATGTGGCCACTTGGGAAGCGCGCGTGGGCTGCTTCGGTGCGGAGCCGGCCACACGCCAGCAGCGCTGCGCTGCCTGCTATCGGCTGCGTTTGGAAGAAGCGGCGCGCTATGCGGCCGATCACGGCTTTGAGGGCATTGCCACCACGCTTAGCGTAAGCCCCTACCAATACACCAGCGCCATTGAGCAGGAACTAAGGCGCGCGGCGCGAGGCGTGGGCATCGCCGCTGTGTTTGAGGATTTCAGACCGTTTTACCCGCAGGCCACACGCGCAAGCAAACAGCTGGGCATGTACCGGCAAAATTACTGCGGCTGCCGCTTTTCAGCCGCCGAAGCTGCGCAGGAACGCGCCCAGCGTGCCGAAGAAAGGCGTGCGATCAAGCAGGCACAACACGATGCGAACGCAGGACAGCGAGCACGTGCTGCCGCGCAGCTTGCCGCGAAGAAGGCCGAAAAACAAGCCTATGCCGCCAAGCAGGAAGCCAAGCACGCGCTGAAGGAAAAACTGCGTGCCGAAGCGCGCGGGGGCAGCAGCCCCGGCGGCGATTTAGCTAGCAGCCCCGCCCGCAACCCCGACCAACACGAAGGAAAGACCCCGCATGAAAACCAGTGACTTTGATTACGATTTGCCCGAACGCTGCATAGCCCAAGAACCTGCCGCACAGCGCGACCAATGCAAAATGCTAGTGATGGACCGTCACAGCGGCGCGCTTGAAGATCGCATTTTTGCCGACATCATAGATTACCTTGAACCGGGCGATGTGCTGGTGGCCAACGAAACCCGCGTCATGCCCGCGCGCCTGCTGGGCAACAAACGGGGCAGTGGCGGCGCAGCCGAAGTGTTTTTGCTGCGCGAAGTGTTTGGCCACCAGCCCAAAACCGGCACAAGCGCCACCTGGGAAGTGCTGGTGCGCCCCGGCAAGCGCCTGAAGCCGGGAGGCATCGTCGATTTCTGCGACGCGGGCGGCACCGTGGTACTCAGCGCAGAAATCATCGACTGGGTTGAAGGCGCCGAAAAAGGGGAACGGTTGGCGCGCCTAAGCACCCCCCTGCCCGCGTTAGATGAAGCGCTGCACGCCGTAGGTCACACGCCCCTGCCCCCCTACATCAAGCACTATGCGGGCGATGAAGAGTTATACCAAACTGTGTTTTCAAAGCGGGAAAAATCGGCGGCGGCGCCCACAGCGGGGCTGCATTTTACCCCCACCTTAATCGAGCGCATCCGCGCCAAAGGCATTTTGTTTGAAACGGTGGAACTGGAAGTGGGGCTTGATACCTTTCGCATCGTGGATGAAGAAGACCCCCAACAGCACACCATCCACACAGAACGCTACACCGTAAGCCCGCAGGTGGTGGATGCCGTAGAAAACGCCCACGGCGCGGGCAGGCGCGTTGTTGCCGTAGGCACCACCAGCGTACGCAGCCTAGAAAGCGCCTGGGATGCGAGCCAGGAAAAATTGCTAGCACGTGCGGGCGAAAACACCTCGCTTTACCTGTTGCCTGGGTCGCAGTTTCACGTGATCGATGCGATGATCACCAATTTTCATGTACCCCGATCCACCCTGATGATGTTGGTTTCTGCCTTTTCATCGCGCGAACACATCATGGCTGCTTATCGCCACGCCATCGCGTCCGATTATCGCCTGCTTTCCTTTGGCGATGCCATGTTTTTGCACTAGGGTGCAGCGGAACCCCCGGGAGCTCTAAGGAAACCCAGGGCACAAAAAAAGGACCCCGAAGGGTCCTTTTTTGGCATTTGCAGATAAAATTACGCTTTAGCTACGTTGCTTGCCTGGAGTTTACCGTTTTGACCAGTGGTGACGTCGAAGGTCACAGCAGCGCCCTCGTCCAAAGTCTTGAAGCCGTCCATGTTGATTTCAGAGAAGTGAACGAAGAGATCTTCGCCGTCATTCTGAGAAATAAAACCATAGCCTTTTTCCGGGTTAAACCATTTGACAGTACCTTCAGCCATTCTAAGCCTCTTTCCTTCTTCCGATTCCTCGGAAGATACAACCTTGTGCTCTCGCTCCAAGCGCTAAAGCACACGCCCTCCTCTGAGAGCCTTAAAGGTACTTTACACTATGTTTGCGCATAAAGCAGCGACGTTTCCAAATATCTTTTTTTATTATTATGCCGAAGCACACAAATTCTCCTCAAATCAGGCAAGAGTTATGATGCGCGTGGCTATGCGGGCGGTGAGGGCGGGGGTGTGCGACACGAAGAGCAGGCCGATGTTGCGGGCGGCCGTCTCTTGGATAAGGAAGTGCCAAATGCTTGCCTGCGTTACGGCATCAAGCATGGTGGAAATTTCATCGGCTATCAGGTAGCGCGGGTTGGCCGCAAGGGCCCGCGCGATGCAAAAACGCTGCAGCTCTCCCCCGGAAAGTTCGTGGGGGTAACGCGCCATCCATGCGGCTTTTATGCCCAGCGCCGCGCACAGGTCTTCTTGCACCGGCCCCGCTTCAAGCAGGCTTGCGCGCAGGCGCATGCGGGGGTCAACCGCTGTTTCGGGGTGCTGCCAAATCATCTGCACCGGGCACACCCCCCGCGCGCCAAGCGGCTTGCCATCAAGCACGATGCTGCCCGCCTGCGGCTTTTCGTACCCGGCAAGCAGGCGGCATAGCGTCGTTTTGCCCGCGCCGGAAGGAGCGCTGAGTGCCACGCGCTCGCCGGGTGCAAGCTGCAGGTTGAAGTTGCTGAACAGCGGCGGGGCGCTTGCCTTGCGCGCTGCGTGGGCAAAGCTAAGGTCGCGCGCCTCTAGCATGGCAGGCCTCCTTTGGGCACAGGCACAGGGGCGGGCGGCGCGGTTGGCGCAGGGATTGCCTCGGGGGCAAAATCGTGGTCGGGCAGGGCGTGCCACAGCGCGCGGCTGAAGGGATGGGCCAGCAAATCGGGTGAGGCAAAGTTTGCGACGGCGGTTTCTTCCACAACCGTGCCTTCCTTAAATACGGCCACGCGATCGGCTATGCGCAGCGCCAGTTCGATGTCGTGGGTGATAAGCAGCACGCCGCCGCCCGCATCGGCAAAATCGCGGAAATCTTTTAACGCCACCAGCGCCTTGTCCAAATCGAGCCCCGGCGTAGGCTCATCGGCTATGATCAACTGGGGCTTATCCATAAGAGCGCACATCAGCAGCACGCGGCGCGCCATGCCGCCGGAAAGCTGGAAGGGATAGCACTGTTCAACCGAAGCATCCAGGCCATAGCGCGCAAACAGTTCACGCTGCTTGCGGGCGCGCTCGGGCGCGGCGTCGCGATTGGGCGCGCATCCGCGCACCTGCCGGCCTACCTTCATCAGGGGGTCTAAATTGTTGATGCTTTGCGGCACCAGCGAAATACCGTGGCCACGCACCTGAGAAAGGGAGTGCGCCGTTTGCAGCTGGCCATCAAACCAAATGCGCCCCGACACCGTGGCATTGCTGGCAAACGAACCCATAATAGCATCGGCCAAAAGCGTCTTGCCTGACCCCGAAGCCCCCACGACCGCCACGATTTCGCCTGTGTGCACCGAAATGTTCAGCCCGTCGATAACCTGGACCCGCTTCTTCTTCGCGCGGAAAAAGTGCGGATCATCGGGGTCATACAGCGTGAAAGCCACGCATAAATCTTCCACTTGCAGCAGGTGATGGCCCTGTGCATGGCGGGAAGCCGGCGCGTGCGTGTGGTGGTGATGGCGCTGCGCCGCGGCGTGGGCCAGCGCCTCATGCGCGCGCACGGCCGCAGCCGCGCCCTCTGGTGCATCGTTGGTCGCAGCCGCGTTTTGGGCAACCACCTGGTGTTTTAATGCAGCCATGCCTCCCCCTATTCCTGCGCGCTAAACGGGTCGAGAAGGCGGCGCAAGCTGGATCCGGCCACATCAAACAGCAGCACAACCAAAATAAGCGCCAGCCCGGGAAACACGGCCAACCACCACATACCCGCAGAAAGATACCCCATCGATTCGCTTAAAATGACACCAATGGCGGGCAGTTCGGGCGGCAACCCGAAGCCGAGGAAGGTGATGGCCGCTTCGTGCAAAATAGCATGGGGAAACAGCAAAATCAGCCCTACCAAAAATTGCGGAAACACGTAGGGCAGCAGGTGGCGTGTGGCGATGCGCACCGGGCTTTGCCCCAGCTTGCGCGCCACTTCCATAAAGTTTGCCTGCTTGCATTGCAAAATTTCGGCGCGCACGACGCGGGCAAGGCTGGGCCAATGCGTGATGGCCACGCCTATGACGACCCCCCAAAAGCCCTTGCCCAACGCAAACGATATGAGTATGAGCAACACGATGTGCGGCACGCCCATCATCAAATCAATCAGCCACGTTATGGCGGCGTCGACCCGCTTGCCGCCCAGCGCGGCGGCCGTGCCCAATACAAGCGCTATAAGCGACGACACCCCGGCTGCCAAAAGGCCCACAAGCACGCTGGTGGAAAGCCCTGCCAGCGTGCGCAAAAACATATCGCGCCCCATCCAATCCGTGCCAAAAAGGTGCTGGAAACTGGGTGCCAAATTCTTCGCCGCAAAATCCGTTTGCATGGCCGCGCCCGTTGCTGCCGTGCCCCCGACAACAACGGCAACAAGCGCCAGCACCGCCGCAGCAAACAGCAGCGCGGTACGCGTGCGGTTGGCCACGCGCGCCACCCGGGGCAGGTGCAACACATCGCTTGCAGCGTAATCAGTCATGGCCTTGCCCCTTGCGTATGCGGGGGTCGATAACGCCGTAGAGCACGTTGGCCACCAGGTTGCCACCAAACACCAGTGCCGCCGACACCAAGGCTATGCCCGCAAGCAGCGCCACATCGCCCCCCAGGCCCGCCGTCACAGCGGCCTGACCTAGGCCGGGGTAGGAAAATACCTGTTCAACCAAGACGCTGCCTCCAAAAATTTCAGAGATGGCAGCAAACTGCAGCGTGATAGCGGGCAGCGCCAAGTTGCGCAGGCCATGGCGAAGCACAAGACCCCACAGGCTTTCCCCACGTGAACGGGCAAAACGCACATAATCTGTTTCCAGAATGTCGATCATTTTTTCCCGCGTATGCAAAGCAATATTGGCCACTCCAATGACGGAAAGCGTCAGCGCAGGCAAGACGATGTGGTGCAGGGCATCGGCAAAGGTCACATCGGCCGCAGACACGCCGATGGGCACAGAAAAGCCGAACGGGAACCACCCCAGCCCCACCGAAAACACAATGAGCATAACCAGCCCCAGCCAAAAGGTCGGCGTGGAGGCCAGCACAAAACAGTATCCTTTGATCAGCTTATCGGGCCACTTGCCGCGCTGCACGCCGGCCACAATGCCCAAAACAAAGCCGAGCGCACCGCTGATTACCCAGGCCAGCGCCATAAGCGCCACAGAATTGAAGAAGCGCGAAGCAATCACATCGGCCACCGGGGCATTGTAGCGCAACGACATACCCATGTCGCCACCCAACAGCGCCCCCGCCCAGTTGACATAGCGCTCAAGCAGCGGCGTGGAAGCGCCCCAGTAATCGGCCAGCTGGGCGCGCTTGGCTTCGCTCATGTTGATGTAGGCCGCCTGCCCCACGTTTGCCTGCACAGGGTCGATGGGTGACACGCTTACCAGGAAAAACGTGAGCATACTCACGGCGATCATGAGCAAAACAAACTTCGCGGCATTGCGGGCGAAAAACGCTATGACGGGGTGGGCGTGCATCTACCTAGAGCCAACTCCACTGGTCGACGTTGTTCACCAGCGACCAACCGTGCCCGTGCGGGTGCGGCTTCTGGTTTGCCACGTGCAGTTTTTTCTGCTTGAAGTAAAGGTGATCAACATTGGCCAACCACACCCACGTTGCCGCACCCTGGGGTGCCACACCCTGCGTGCCATCCCACTGTGCCTTGTGCCACAGCGGGTAGGAATCCTCAATTTTGGGCGTGGCCAGCGCCGCATCAAGATAGCCATCGATGGCAGCGTTTTCATAACTGGAAAAGTTGCCCCAGCCCGTGGAATAGTTGAGTTCGTACACTTCCGTCACCGAATTTGATCCCCAGCCCCACAAAATGGTGTCGGAAAATTCATGCGGATAGATGTCATCCCAGCTTGCGCCCTTGATGCTTACCTCGATACCCAAGCCCTTCATCTGGTTGGCAAATTCCGCCGTAAGTGCCTGACGCACCGAATCGTCGGAGGAATAATAGGTGTTAAAAGCCGCACGCGTGCCGTCTTTGACGCGGATGCCATCGGCCCCTGCCACCCAGCCGGCATCCTCAAGCATTTTCTTGGCGGCTTCCACGTCGGTTTTGACCTTCATATCGGCACTTGACCAGGGCATATTATCAGAAACACTGTAGGCGGGCGAGCCGTAGCCGTTGAGCACATTATCGATCATCAGCTGACGATCCACGCCCACATTGATGGCGCGGCGCACAGCAACATCGCTGGTGACCGCATTGCCCGCCGGGTATTCGTTGCCCTTATCGGCCTTCGTGGCCCCCGGCGCACCGGTGGGCAGCGAAATGCCGCGGCTATCCACCGTTTTGCAGGCAAACAAATCACATCCCTCAACGCGCTGATTGCTGTAGGTGGCCGATGTGAACGCAATATCAACCTGCCCCGCCTTCGCAGCTGCCAGCGCTGCATCTTCGGCCATGAACACGACGATGACACGCTGCATTTTCGGAGCTTCCCCATAATAGTTGGGATTGGCCATCAAAATAATTTGCTGCCCCTTGTCCCACTGCTCAAGCATATAGCGCCCCGAACCGATGGGGTTATCGCCATAGCCGCTGTCGTGGGCGCCTTGCGGCACAATGCCCACCACAGCCAAGGTGTAAAGCAGGGCGTTGTAGGGCTTAAGCATGTGCACTTCAAGGGTAGTGTCGTTGATGACGACCGCTTTTTCCACCATGGAAAGATCAGCTTCGGCCGCTTCGCTGGCAATAATGCCATTGATGGTGAAGGCAACATCATGGGCGTTCAAAGGGGCGCCATTGGTGAAATGAACGTCGTCACGCAGGGTGAAGGTCCAGGTCATGCCGTCACTTGAACAGTGATATTCCGTGGCAAGGTCGCCTTTGAAGGCCAGGTTTTCATCGGTGGTGATAAGCGTGGATTGAATGAGGGGTTCGTGCACGTGTTCACCGCAGCCCCAAGAAACAAAGGGGTCAAACCCGGCCGCCGGTTCGCTGTTGGTGTTCATAGCCACCACCACCTGGGCCGCGTCCTGTGCCGCATCCGACACCTGCGCGTTTGATGCCGAACACGCCGAAAGCACGCCGCCCAAAGTGACGCTTGCCGCGCCCACGCCGGCCAGTTGCAAGAAACGGCGACGCGAGAAAAACGCCGCCGTTGATGAAGTGTGATCCATGTTGTGTATCCTCCTGTGTTACCAATTTGCAAAACTTAACACAGGTTATCAGGCAAGTGTTACGAAAGCAAGAAAATTATTATCCCACCCCCGCGAACGGCAAGCGGGTTAAACTAGCTTTTTAACCACTTCTGCAATCCGCTGCGCCACTTCGGTGGCGTGCTGCTCGGTGGCAGCTTCCACCATAACACGCACCAGCGGTTCGGTGCCGGATGTGCGCACAAGCACGCGACCGTTTTCGCCCAGCTCGGCCGTGGCCTGCGCAATCGCTTCTTGCACGGGCGCACAATCGGGCAAGGCGTGCTTGTCTTTCACCTGCACATTGATAAGCTTCTGCGGAAAGCGCGGCATAAGTTCGGCCGCCTGCGCCACCGTCTTGCCCAGGCGCTGGCAGGCCGCCAAGAACTGGCAGGCCGTCACCAGGCCGTCACCGGTGGAATTGTACTCAAGAAAAATCATGTGGCCGCTTTGTTCCCCGCCGATCACATAGCCGCCTTCGCGCATGGCTTCTAACACATGGCGATCCCCCACCTGCGTTTGCAGCACGTCGATGCCCGCATCGCGCATGGCATGGGTAAAGCCAAGGTTGCACATGACGGTGGACACCACCGTGTTGCCCGTCAATTTGCCGCTTGCTTTTAGGTCGAGTGCACACACCGCTTCAACAACATCGCCGTCGATAATGTTGCCCAGGGCATCCACCAGCATCACGCGGTCGGCATCGCCGTCGTGAGCAATGCCCACATCGGCACCAATGTCGGCCACCAGCGCGCACAAAGGATCAAGATGCGTCGATCCGCATTCCCGATTGATATCAAGGCCATCGAAATCTTCATTGATAGCCACCACTTCCGCACCCAACTGGCGCAAGCACAACGCGCTGGTAAGGGCTGACGCGCCGTGGCCCACATCCAGGGCAATGCGCAAGCCATCAAGGGTAATCCCCTGGTCAGTCATGCTTTTTACCGCGTTGGCAACATAGAGCTCGCAGGCATTTTCCACAGGGATAGCCACCCCGACACCATCCCCGGTGGGCAGGCTATCTTCACCCGCCGCTCCGTCGAGCACGAATGCTTCGATGGCGTCTTCGGTGGAAACGGGCAGCTTAAAGCCCTGCGCATCGAAAAATTTGATGCCGTTGTATTCGGCCGGATTGTGCGATGCCGAAATGACCACGCCGCCATCGCATACTAGCGTGCGCGCAAGCAAGGCAATGCCCGGCGTGGGGATAATGCCTGCCTGCAGCGCGGTACCGCCGCGGCTCATAACGCCTGCGATCAGCGCAGATTCCAGCATATCACCCGAAAGGCGTGTGTCTTTGCCCACTATAATGGTGTTGCCCAAAAACGCCACAGCAGCCTGCCCTAAACGGAAGGCAACCTGGCAAGAAAGTTCGGTGTTGGCAACCCCGCGCACTCCGTCAGTTCCAAAAAGATGGGACATTACTTACCTCTTTTCACGTATTCGTCGTAGAGCTGCACGCCGCCTACAGGGCGCTCGGCCGCAGTCATACGCGTATTGAGTTCCGCAGAAAATTCGTCAAGGGAAATGTGGTAGCGCTCAAGCACAACCAGCAAGTGATAGAGCACATCGGCCGCTTCGTAGCGCAAATGATCAAGCGCGGCCGCACCCACGGCTTCAACATCTTTGGCGGCCAGCGCCACTTCGCCCGCTTCTTCCATCAGCTTCTTCAGCGGGTCATCGGCGCTGCCGGTAAGCAGGGAAAACGTGTAACTTTGCGCACCGGCATCCCGCCGTGCCGCAAGGGTCGCAGCCAGGGATTCGAGTGTTGCCCCAATTTGGGAGGCCGGAGGTATCTCTTGTGCAGGGACAAACGTTTTATCAGGCACGATTACCCTCTATTCTCGAAAAAAAGGGGTGTACCAACCACGGCACACCCCTTTATCTTAGAAACTATTCTTCGTCTTCAGACGCGGGGGATGCAGGGGGTTCCTCTGCGGAATCTTCCCCGGAATCTTCGCCTTCTTCTACATTTACCAGGCCAAATCCTAAATCGCCCACCGACCCCAACAAGGCATCAAGTTCTTCCATGTTGCGCTGATACGAACGGGGCGGCAAGGCTTCGCCCAGCATATCTTCGCCTTCGGTGCTAAAGGTAGCCGGTTCATCGCCGCCGATTAAGACGGTGTCATCGGGCGAAAAGACCATGTCAAGCAGCTGGCTCATATCGTCACTTGTCGCATTGAGGTCATCTTCGATCACATGCATCAACTCGTGAGATTCCAGGCCTTCCTTCAGTTCTTCAATCGCTTTGGTTCCGATGCCTTCAATGCGCAGCAAATCTTCCTCGGTATGCCCCACCAAATCGGCCACGGTTTCAATGCCCGCTTCGGAAAACTTGTTGGCCCAGCGCTGCGAAACGCCCAGGTCATCATAGATATACAGACGCGCATCTTCGTCGCTTAAGTTCGGAGCGCGATGGCCTAAGGACATGCTGCCAAAATAGCTGCCATAATTGGCACCTGTGGCACCTAAATAGCTTTCGCCATCAAGCGACCAATCCTGCGGCTGCGGAAGCAAATCTTCAATATCGCGCAATTCTTCGGGGGCGTATTCGGGAAGTGCATCGACAATCGCATTGCCCTTAACGGGGCGACCGCGATAGGTCAGGCCGGCATCGCGATAGCGCATAAGACCCGTGCCTGCCGGAATCGGCTTGCCAATAATAACGTTTTCTTTCAGTCCCACCAGGTGATCGGTCTTACCCTCGATGGCAGCATCCGTCAAAACCTTGGTGGTTTCTTGGAACGACGCGGCCGAAAGGAAGGAATCGGTTGCCAGTGAAGCCTTCGTGATACCCAGCAGCAGGGGCTGACCCACCGGGGGCTCTTTGCCTTCGGCGATAAGCGCGTTGGCGGCATCTTCAAACTCGAAGCGGTTGACCTGGCGACCCGGCAGATAGCTGGATTCACCGGCGTCAACAACGGCAACCTTACGCAGCATCTGGCGCGAAATAACCTCGATGTGCTTGTCGTTGATATCAACGCCCTGGCTGACGTATACGCCCTGTACCTGCGCCACGATATAGCGCAGCGTGGTATTCGGATCGGTCAGGCGCAGCAAATCGTGCGGATTAACCGAACCCTTGGTAAGCTGTTCGCCCACTTCAACTTCGCAACCGTCGATAATACCCGGAATCATCTGGGCACGCGACGACACCACGTATTCGCGGATGTTGCCCTGCTGATCGTGCACGGTCAGCGTCTTGTTCTGCTTGTCGCTCACAATCTGCAGCGTGCCCGCAATTTCTGCCAGCACCGCTTGACCCTTAGGCTTGCGCGCTTCAAAAAGTTCGGTAACACGGGGCAAACCGTGGGTGATGTCTTCGCCGGCGACGCCGCCGGTGTGGAAGGTTCTCATGGTCAGCTGCGTGCCGGGTTCGCCGATGGATTGCGCGGCGATAATGCCTACGGCCGTGCCGATATTGACCGGACGCGACGTGGCAAGATCCCAGCCGTAACATTTCTGGCACACGCCCGCGGCGGCATGACAGGTCATAACCGTGCGGATGGTAAGGTTTTCGATGCCGGCCATTTCCATGGCTTTAAGCTGGTCAATGTGGATAACGTAATCGCCCGCAGCCACAATGATGCTGCCATCTTTGGCCAAGGTATCGTTGAGCAGGCAGCGCCCGATCAGGTTTAAGTCGAGGTCGCCCTTTTTGTCGTGCAGCGGATAAGAAACGCCGTCGCTTGTGCCGCAGTCAATTTCACGCACGATAACATCTTGTGCAACGTCAACGAGGCGGCGGGTCAAATACCCCGAGTCGGCAGTACGCAGCGCGGTGTCGGCCAAACCTTTACGCGCACCATGCGTGGAAATAAAGTATTCCAAAACGGAAAGGCCTTCGCGGAAGTTCGCCTTGATCGGGCGGTCAATAATTTCGCCCTTCGGGTCTGACATCAGACCACGCATACCGGCCAACTGACGAATCTGCTTGATGTTACCACGCGCACCAGAAAACGCCATCATATAGATGGGGTTAAACTTGTCGAAGTTGTTGGCCATCGCTTCGCCAACTTCTTCATTGGCTTTGTTCCAAATATCAACGACCTGCTTATGACGTTCGCTGTCGCTTACCAGACCCATTTCGTATTCTTCCACAATGGTGTCAACCTGTGCGTCGGCGGCGGCCAAAATCGCGCCCTTTTCGGGCGGTACCGTGGCGTCGTATACCGAAACGCTGACGCCTGCGCGGGTGGCATAGTGGAAGCCAGCATCTTTGAGGCCGTCAAGAATCGGCGGCATATCGGAAAGGTCGTAGCGCGTGCAGCAATCTTCCACCAGGCGCGAAATTTCAGTCTTGTTCATTTCGTAGTTGAGGAAGGGATAATCCTCCGGCAACAAACGGTTGAACGTGATACGGCCAATCGTGGTTTCGATGCGGTCGCCCTTGGCGTGTTCTTCAAACACATTGAAGCTGGCGGCAACCTCGGTCGGACGCGTAAGGCGCACAACAATCTTGGCCTGCAGATCAACTTCGGCGCGTGCATCGTAGGCGTTGAGAGCATCATCGAAATCGATGAAGGCACGACCTTCGCCGGGGAAATTGTCGCGTGCGGCCGTCAGGTAATACAGGCCGATGATCATATCCTGCGTGGGAACGGTCAAAGCGCGGCCGTGAGCAGGCGATTTAATGTTGTTGGACGAAAGCATGAGCACGCGTGCTTCCGCCTGAGCTTCAGCGCCCAGCGGCACGTGCACGGCCATCTGGTCACCGTCGAAGTCGGCGTTAAACGCGGTACATACCAAGGGATGCAGCTTGATGGCCTTGCCTTCAACCAGCACCGGCTCGAAAGCCTGAATGCCCAAACGATGCAGGGTAGGTGCGCGGTTGAGCATAACCGGATGTTCAGTGATGACTTCTTCCAGCACGTCCCACACATAGCTGGCACCGCGATCAACGGCGCGCTTGGCAGCCTTGATGTTGGCGGCATATTCCAGTTCGACCAGGCGCTTCATAACGAAGGGCTTGAACAGTTCCAGCGCCATCTGCGAAGGCAGGCCACACTGATGCAGCTTGAGCTGCGGACCCACAACGATAACGGAACGGCCGGAATAATCGACGCGCTTGCCCAGCAAGTTCTGGCGGAAGCGACCCTGCTTGCCCTTGAGCATATCGGAAAGCGATTTGAGCGGACGATTGCCGGGGCCTGTGACGGGGCGACCACGACGGCCGTTGTCAAACAGGCTGTCAACGGATTCTTGCAACATACGTTTTTCGTTGTTGACAATAATCTCAGGCGCACCCAAGTCAAGCAGGCGCTTTAGGCGATTATTGCGGTTGATAACGCGACGATACAGGTCGTTTAGGTCGCTTGTGGCAAAACGGCCACCGTCAAGCTGCACCATCGGGCGCAGATCGGGCGGAATAACCGGCACAACATCCAAAATCATGAAGCCGGGTTTGTTTGTGGATTTCAAAAACGCGTCGACCACTTTCAGACGCTTGATGGCCTTGGCGCGTTTTTGACCCTTGCCGGTGGCGATAACTTCGCGCAGTTCTTCAGCAGTTGCTTCCAAATCCATCGCGTCGAGCAAGTCGCGCACGGATTCGGCGCCCATGCCGCCCTTGAAGTAATCGTTGTAGTTCATGCGCATTTCGCGATACAGCGCTTCATCAGGCACAAGCTGCTTGGGCTCTATCTTCAAAAACGATTCGAGGGCATCGGAACGCAGCGCTTTGCGCTCATTGAATTCTTCGTAGATTTCAGCAAGCTCGTCTTCGACCTCTTCGGCGCTCATGCGCTCGTCTTCATCGATGTCGTCAACGAATTCATCTTCGTCGGGCACGTAATCCACCGAAAGCTTGCGGGTGGCTTCGATAAGACGGTCGCGCTCGGCGTCCAATTCTTCCAGGTCAGCAGTTAATTCATCGCGCAATTCATCGACATCGGCGTCGCGGGCCTCCTTGTCCACCGACGTGACGATAGAGCTGGCGAAGTAGAGTACTTTTTCCAGTTCCTTCGGGGCAATGTCAAGCAGGTAGCCCAAACGCGACGGCGAACCCTTGAAATACCAGATGTGAGAAACCGGTGCCGCCAGTTCGATGTGACCCATGCGTTCACGACGAACCTTGGAACGGGTCACTTCAACGCCGCAGCGTTCGCACACGATTCCTTTGAAGCGGATGCGCTTGTATTTACCGCAGGCGCATTCCCAATCCTTGGTGGGACCGAAAATCTTTTCGCAGAACAAGCCATCTTTTTCCGGCTTCAAGGTACGATAGTTGATGGTTTCGGGCTTCTTCACTTCACCGCGCGACCAGCTGCGAATATCTTCAGCACTCGCAAGCGAAATGCGCAGGGCATCAAAATTGTTTACATCGAATTCAGTCATTTAAGCCTCCTTCCCATCACCGATAAGATCGTTGGTAGTTTCCGTGGTATCTTGCGAGCCTTCGCTCATCAATTCCCCCAGTTCAGCAGCAATATCCGCCAGCGCGTCGCCCTCTTCGGCTTCCGTCTTGGCAGCTTGCCCCATCAATACATCAATAGCATCTTTACCCTCATCGGGTTCGTTGTTGTAGCTGTTGGTCACATCGATCATCTGATGTTCGTGGCCTTCCAGTTCAACATTGAGGCACAGCGATTTCATTTCCTTCACCAATACCTTGAAGCTTTCAGGCACTTCGGCGGCAGGGATGTTTTCGCCCTTGACGATGGCCTCATACGATTTCACGCGGCCTGCCGTATCGTCGGATTTGACCGTGAGGATTTCTTGCAGCACGTTGGAAGCGCCGTAGGCATAAAGCGCCCACACTTCCATTTCGCCGAAGCGCTGGCCGCCGAACTGGGCTTTACCACCCAGGGGCTGCTGCGTAATCAGCGAGTACGGGCCGGTCGAACGCGCGTGGATCTTGTCATCTACCAGGTGACCCAGTTTCAAAATATAGCTTTGACCCACGGTGATCGGTTCGCGGAACTGTTCGCCCGTGCGGCCATCATACAAAACCGCTTTGCCCGTGCGGGAAAGCTGCGGCACAAATTCGTCGCGCGCTTTTTCGCCGAACTTGGCATGGTTGATGTTAATAAGGTTGCGGTTCGCCTTTTCGATAACGTCCGAAATTTCTTTTTCGGTGGCGCCGTCGAATACCGGCGTGGCAACGTGAATGGGACCTTCAACCGCTTCGTCGGAGTTTTCTGCATCATCCCAGCCCCATTTGGCAGCCCAGCCCAAATGACATTCGAGCAGCTGCCCGACGTTCATACGGGAAGGCACGCCCAGGGGGTTTAAAATGACGTCGATGGGGGTGCCATCGGCCAGATACGGCATGTCTTCAATGGGAAGAATGCGCGAAATAACACCTTTGTTGCCGTGGCGGCCGGACAGTTTGTCGCCCTGCTGAATCTTGCGCTTCTGTGCCACATACACACGCACCAGCTCGTTGACGCCCGGTGCCAAATCGTCGCCATTAAGGCGCGACGAACTGGCGATACCAATAACGCGACCGCCGGAACCATGAGGAACCTTCAGCGAAGTATCGCGCACTTCACGCGCTTTTTCGCCGAAGATGGCACGCAGCAGACGCTCTTCTGCGGTCAGCTCGGTTTCGCCCTTCGGGGTAACCTTGCCCACCAGCACATCACCGGGGAACACTTCTGCGCCCACGCGGATGATGCCATCGCCATCAAGATCAGAAATCATGTCGTCGGAAATATTGGGAATTTCGCGGGTGATTTCTTCAGGTCCTAATTTTGTATCGCGCGCATCCACTTCGTATTCAGAAATATGGATCGACGTTAACAGGTCTTCAGAAACGACGCGTTCGGACAAAATGATAGCGTCTTCGTAGTTGTAGCCTTCCCACGGCATGTAGGCCACCATGAGATTTTGCCCCAGCGAAAGTTCGGTCTTGTCGCAGCTAGGACCATCGGCCAGCACGTCGCCGGCGTAGACCATGTCGCCCTTGCGCACCAGCGGCTTGTGGTTGATGCAACCGCTTTGGTTCGAGCGCTGGAACTTCGGCACCAGGTATTCGTCGTATTCACCGTCGTCGTTTAGCACGATGATGGTTTGGCCATCGACGTAATCGACCATGCCGGAATTTTGGGCAACCAAGATTTCGCCCGAGTCCACAGCGATGCGGTGTTCGATGCCGGTACCAACCAAGGGGGCGTTGGGACGCAGCAGCGGCACAGCCTGGCGCTGCATGTTCGATCCCATAAGCGCGCGATTGGCATCGTCATGTTCGAGGAAGGGAATAAGCGACGTTGCCACCGATACCATCTGGCGCGGAGAAACGTCCATGTAGTTAACCTGTTCGGGCAGCACTTCTTCAGGCTCGCCAAACACGCCGGCCGAGTCTTTCGTGCGGCACAAAACGCGGGGGGCATTCACGAAAACGCCGGCGTCGTCAAAGCTGCCGTACACGCGCGTTTCCGGGTCAAACACTTCGTTGGCCTGGGCAATCGTGTAGTTTTCTTCTTCATCAGCCGTCAGATAATCAACGTCGTCGGTGACCTTGCCATCCACAACGCGGCGATACGGCGTTTCGATGAAGCCGTAGGGGTTGATGCGTGCATAGGTCGCCAGCGAACCGATGAGGCCGATGTTGGGGCCTTCAGGCGTTTCGATGGGGCACATGCGACCATAATGGCTGGTATGAACGTCGCGCACTTCAAAGCCAGCGCGTTCGCGCGAAAGGCCGCCAGGCCCCAACGCGGAAAGACGACGCTTGTGGGTGATGCCCGCAGCCGGATTGGTCTGATCCATGAACTGCGACAGCTGCGAAGAGCCGAAGAATTCTTTGATGGATGCCACAATCGGGCGGATATTGATAAGGCTCTGCGGCGTAATATCGTCGGGTTCCTGCATGCTCATGCGTTCACGCACAACGCGTTCCATGCGGGAAAGGCCGATGCGGAACTGGTTTTGAATCAGTTCGCCCACCGTGCGAATGCGACGGTTGCCGAAGTGGTCGATGTCATCGGTTACCGCGCCGTCGTCACCATTGTGTAAATCGACGATATAGCGCATGGATTTGATGATGTCCTCATCGGTAAGCGTGGAGCTTTCGTTGTCGGGGTCGAAGCCCAGCTTCTTGTTGATCTTATAACGACCCACTTTTGCCAGGTCGTAGCGCTGCGGGTTGAAGAATAGACCTTCAAGCAGCGTGCGCGCAGAATCGATTGTGGGGGGCTCACCCGGACGGAAGCGCTTATAAAGCTCGATGAGTGCTTCTTCTTTGGTGGTGGCTGGGTCGCGGTCGAGCGTGCGCAAAACCATTTCGGAATCGCCCAAAAGCTCAATGATTTCTTCGCGGGTTTCAGCCAAGCCCAGCGCGCGCAGCAGCAGCGTTGCCGGCTGCTTGCGCTTGCGGTCGATGCGCACCGAAAGGATGTCGCGCTTGTCGGTTTCAAATTCCAACCAGGCACCGCGACTAGGAATAACCTTGGCGTTGTAGATGGTTTTGTCCGACGTCTTGTCGCGCTCGGAAGCGAAATAAACACCCGGGCTGCGCACCAGCTGCGAAACAACGACGCGTTCGGTGCCGTTGATAATAAAGGTGCCGCGCGGCGTCATAAGCGGGAAATCGCCCATGAAAACGTCTTGTTCTTTAATTTCGCCGGTTTCGCGGTTGATGAAGCGAATTTCTGCGAAGAGGGGCGCCTGATACGACACGTCCTTTTCCTTGCAGACGTCGACGTTGTACTTCGATTCGCCAAATTCATGTTTGCCAAATTCGACGCACATATCTTTGGTGTTGCTTTCGATGGGGCTGATGTCGGCGAAAGCCTGGTTGAGCCCTTCGCTCTTAAACCATTCAAAACTGTCGGTCTGAATGGAAATAAGGTTGGGGACCTCCATAACATCGGGAATCTTAGCAAAGCTTCTGCGATTCCTATAAAGGCTGGTGGGAGCGGTATTTTTTCCTTGCACCACGAGGTTTTTCCTCCTTCATGCGAATCAGTAGATTTGCGAAAAAGTCGCAATTTCTAAAGATACTACCGCAAAAGGCCTCAGTCAAGGATTATTTTTACCAAGTATGGTAATATTCTGTAGATTCATCACCCCATCAGGCACTTCAAGAAAACAAATTTTCGCAAAAACCCCGTTTCCCACCCCAACCCCCACCCCAAAACACCAAAAACAAGCCCACGAAACCGGCTGCCCTGAAATACCCCAGCCAAAGCCACCCACAGCACAGTGCTCGCGCATGTTTTTGGGCAAAAGCGCGCGCTGCCCCATTTCCCTTCGTGGTAGAATTCTTCCGGAATTAAAACCGGCCTGTCGCCCTGCCGCAGCCGTCAAAACCAAGGTAACCCCTTTTGAACGGGAGCATCATGATTAAAGAACTCGTAAAAGACGCAGCTTTCCTCGCACAGCCCTGCGAGACAGCCACCGAAAAAGACGCACCAGTGGCGCAAGATTTGCTGGAAACCCTGGCATCACTTGAAGAGGCCGCCTGCCTGGCCGCCAACCAAATCGGCTGCGCAAAGCGCGTCATCGTCTACTTAGACGACAACGAACAGCCGCATATCATGTACAACCCACGGCTGATGCAAGCATTAAGCCCCTTCAAAGCCGTCGAGGGCTGTCTTTCCCTGGAAGCTGAAACCAAAGTAACCCGCTTCGATCGCATAAAAGTGGCCTACGACGAACTGATAGACGGCGCGTTGCAGCCGCGCAAGAAAGATTTCACAGGCTGGACAGCGCAGATCGTGCAACACATGATTGACCACTGCAAAGGCAAGCTGGTCTAAGCCACGGAAGGTTGCCTCATGAAAAAATGGTTTGATGAAGAATACGCATGGGAAATCGAAGTAACGGGGTTTTTACGCAGTGAGCACACGGAGCGGTATTGCCGAAACGGCGAAGAAGTTGGAGACACATACACCTGCACTTATGGCTGCCCCGTCAACGCCGATGGTCAGGGTATTTGCTCCAAAGCAATGCTGCTCATGTTTCCGATTATGGAAGCGGTCAGAAGCGGTGGAGATTTAGAAAACATCGGCGGT
>JAVVPE010000007.1:0-43825 GCA_036655915.1 Raoultibacter sp. | reverse complement strand
ATCAAGATCATTTGCTATGCCAAGAATTAGCTGCATAACCTCTTTACCCATTCGAGCATTTTCTTGTTTTGTAAGAACGAATCTGAGGTCTTTAAGCACGTCTGCTAGCGAGACATCTTTTGAAGGTGCTACTCGTGCACAATAGAGTCTTTCGTCGTGGGCGCATATATTTCGAAAGTCCTTGATATGATCATAGATAAGTCGTAGCTGTCTGTCATGAATTCGCATTGGCTTCACGTGTGTTTCGTTGTACAGTTCTGTGAACTTTTTAGCGACGGCGTTTCTTATAGATTCTGGTTGGTAATCATAGAATTTGAAAACTTGTCCAAGGCTTAGATAGTTCATCAGTACCCAGATAGGAACTTCGTCGTGGTTGTTCAAATAATGCTCAAGGTATTGCCGCCGGAATCTCGGCTGCTTGTTCGGATTTTTCCCAAGTATATATTTAAAGTCCTCAATCAGTCTTCCTGCGAGCCTGTCAAACCTACTACCGAGTCGGTAGTTCTGTCTTTCTAGGTAGGGCTCAGCTTCCAGTTGATAGGCTTTGGCGAATTCATACGAGCATACCGTTTTCAGTGTGGCTTCGGCTATGGCGAAGTATCTAAACATTGTCATACGCAAATCGCGATCGAACTCGAACAGTCGGTATAGATCGGAAAAGGCGGTTCCTTTTTTAAACCTGTCTTCTCCTCCTGCTGCGGATTTTGCTTGGGGGTCAATGAATAAATCTTTGTACCCGTTTACGACAGAATAATATCCTTCGCGCTCCAGAATATGCGGGGTTTTTTCATCGGTACTCATCCCACGAAAATGCAATATTTCTATCTGTTCGTCAACGGTTTTGAAGGGTCTATCCATTTTTACTCCTTAAACACGAAAACCGCCTTACGGCGGTCTTGTGGATCACGCCGGACATACCGTCGCGCGACCTCATCACACCGCCTACTTTACTTCCTGTAAATCATTTCGTCAATCGCAGCTTGGCAGATTGCCAGCATTTCCGGTGAAAACTACAAAAAATTAGTACTTTTGTACAAGCTACTCGTACTTTTCGCTAGTTTTACTGTTTGATTCTTAGCTACTGAATCATCAACGCTGACACAGGACGCGCGCTTTTGGTTGGTAGATGGTAGGCTCCCTTTTCAAGAAGTAACACGACGTAACACGGGGGAGGGTGCCCGGGAAAGAATAGAAGCCGCTTTTGCGGCTTCTATCAGGTGTTATATGGTGGGCCCAGCAGGATTCGAACCTGCAACCAAGGGATTATGAGTCCCCTGCTCCACCGTTGAGCTATAGGCCCCAAGCAGATGCGCTGCAACAGAGTGTGCAACGCCGAATACGTATTCTAGCGCAAAATGCCGCTGTTGTGTGCAAAATACTATCAGTACACCATACCCATGGCCTGGCATACTTCGTCAAGGGTGGCATTCGCGATGGCGTTTGCCCGTTTGTTGCCTTCATGCAGCACATCTTTGATGTAATCTAAATCACCCTCAAAGGCGCGGCGACGTTCGCGCATCGGTGCCAAGTAGTCATTTACGCTTTGTGTCACGTAGGCCTTAAGCGCCCCTGACCCCGCTTCGCCGATTTCGTCGGCAATATCTTGTTCGCTGCGCCCCGTGGTAAGGGCGGCGGTGGTAAGCAGGGCGGCCACGCCCGGGCGGCCTTCCTTGTCAAAGGTGATGCAGCGCTGCGAATCGGTGGGGGATTTCTTGATGCGCTTGGCCGTTTCTTCTTCGGTGGCGCACAGCATAATCGAGTTGCCATAGCTTTTCGACATCTTGCGGCCGTCTAAGCCCGGAACTTCGATGACTTCGTTTAAGATGCCCTCGGGTTCGGGGAAGACGGGCGCATAGCGTTCGTTGAAGCGCCGCGCAACGGTGCGCGTCAGTTCGATGTGGGGCAGCTGATCTTTTCCCACGGGCACGATGTTGCCTTTGCAAAATAGGATGTCGCAGGCTTGGTGTACGGGGTAGGTAAGCAGCAGGCCGGTCAAGGCATGACCCGATGCCTCCATTTCGGCCTTTACCGTGGGGTTGCGGTGCAGCTCCGATTCGGTGACCAGCGACAAAAAAGGCAGCATCAGCTGGTTGGATGCCGGCACGGCCGAATGCGTGTAAATCATCGTTTTTTCCGGATCGATGCCGGCAGCCAAGTAATCCATCACCATGTTATACACGTTGTCGGCGATGTTTTCGGTGGTATCGCGGTCGGTGATAACCTGGTAATCGGCAATGATGATGTTGGTGTTCACACCCATATTCTGCAGCGCCACACGTTCTTTAATGGTGCCAAAATAGTGCCCCATATGCAGGCGTCCCGTGGGGCGGTCGCCGGTGAGCATCGTGTATTTTTCGGGGTGCAGGGGTAAATCCGCGCGGATTTCGGCGCTGCGTTTTAAGCTGGCATCAAAGCTGGTAGGTGTGCTCATGGGCGGCATCTTTTCTCTGGGTGGCAAGTTACACAAGAAACCATGATACGACAGATTGGCAACTTTGGGCACCGAAGTGCTCCGTTTTTCCATGCTTTTAGAGGCCAACAAGCACTTCTACGGTGTAGTGGTCGGCCTTAAGTTCGGTTTCCCACACTTCGGTGGCCACCACAATGTTTTGGGCGGGGTCGATGCGGGCGGCTTCGGCAAACGCTGCTTTAAAGCAGTTTTCAAACCCATCGCGCGTTAGATGCTTGCCAGAAAAGCTACCGCCGGGTAGCGTGGTTAGGCGCGCAGGCTTTTTTGTTGCGGCGTGTGCGGGTTCGGTCGGGGGAATATGCACTTCTAAATAGGTGCACACATCCCACGCGGCACCCTGCGGCAAAAAAAGCATCCCCTGCAGGTAAAGAGGGAAAAGTTCGAGCCGTTGGGCTTCCTGATAAAGGGCGGTGATGGCGGTAGCGTAGCGCTTCGCATCAAAGGATTTCCCCACCCAGGGAAGTACCAGCGCCGTGCGGTCGGGCAGCGTGCGCTCGTAGTGATCCGGCGTGGCGCGAAATTCCTTTTGTGCGGCCACCTCCTCTAAATAGTCATCAATTTGAAAGAGCGCCGAATGTGCCTTGCGCAGGTTGGCCACGGCAATGCGCCGGCCTCGATCAAGCAGCGTGACGGTATCAAGCGATCCGTCGCCCTTCGTGTAATCCGCTAAGTCTTTTAAGGGTATGCCCAGTTCAATACAGGTAATGATGGTGTCTATGTCGATCATCTGGTTCATGGAATAGTAACGATAGCCGCTGTGCGGGTTGATGTAGATGGGCGCTAAAATGCCCAGCCGTTCGTAATAGCGCAGCGATTTCACGCTGACGCCTTTCATGTTGGCCACTTCTCCGATGGAAAGTAATTCGTTTTTCATAATTCTCCTTGACTCTACCATTAGGGCATAGTTTAGCCTATCTCACGGAAGAAAAGCGGGTCGCGTCTGCACAAGGGCGCGCCATAAGGTAATGAAAGAGGAAACACATGAATCCGTATGTCATGCTCATCTCTGCCGTGGTGGCGGAGGTGTTTGCCGATTCGATGATGAAGCTTTCGGGTGGATTCAAAAAGAAGCTGCCGGTTGTGGGTGTTGTTATTGGGTATGTGATTGCGTTTTACTGCATGTCGCACACCCTTGAGGTATTTCCCTTGGGTCCTGTATATGCTGCCTGGACGGGGCTAGGGATTGCCCTGACCGCTGTGGTCGGCATGGTTTTTTGGCACGAAGGCTTAAACCTTAAGAAGGTTGTGGGTCTGGTTGCCGTTATTGCCGGCGTCGTTGTTTTGAAGTTAGGGGTATAACATGCCACCCTTTGTTTTGTTAGCAATTTCTATTGCCGCAGAAGTTTTTGGCGTCAGCATGCTAAAGCTGAGCGAAAGCTTCACCATCTTAGGCCCCTCCTTGTTAACGGTGGTGGGCTATGCTATATCGTTTTCGCTGCTAATCATTATATTGAAGAAGATGCCCCTAGGCCTGGTCTATGGCATCTGGGGTGGGGCAGGGACCGTGCTGACGACCGTTATTGGTATTGCGGTGTGGGGTGACGCTTTTAGCCTGTATACAGGCCTGGGCATTGCGCTGATCGTTGTGGGTATCTATCTGCTTAATAAGGGTACCGAAGAAATCGAGGAAGCGCGCGAAGTTGCCAAGAAAAGTGATGCAGCGGCGGCGTAGCGTTTTTGCTGCCCCCTTGGCGCGGCTGCTCGCGTGCTTGCTCCTTTAAGCCTCGCTGCTTTTTGTGGCCGTGCGCGTGGGCTAAAAGCTTGCCTGCATAAAGCGTTCAAACGATCCGTAGCGCGCATCAATGGCCTGCCAAAAGGCATCCAGATAGGCGGGTCGTGCTTCAAACAAAGCCGCCATAACGGCCAGTTCTTTGGTGCTTAAGGTGTTGGCCAGGCGCGCAAGGTCGCGACGGTTCATGTCTGCATTCAGTGTGTTCGTTTTTAGGTAGTCGCTATAGATTGCCGGCATCGGCACACCCAGCGCACGCTGTATGCAGGCACACACCACACCCGCGCGATCCTTGCCGTTGACGCAGTGAATCAGAAGGGGCGCCGTGGTGGCCAGGGCGGCATCGATGATACTGCGCAACGCGGCGCCGTGCTGCGCGATGGTGGTATACATGTGTTCCATGCGTTGCCCGGGAAGCCCGTAGGAAGCTACGATGTTGCAACTGCGGGTAAGGTTTGTGCGCTGCTCGTCGTCTTGCAGATCGTCTTCAAGCACGTGGATGGCCAGGCTGCTGGCTAAAAGCACTTCGCCCGGGTGGCGTTCTGCCTGCTTGCGCAAGTCGTAAATAGCAGTGATGCCCAGCTGAGCAAGGACGCACGCTTCATCCGCTTCGATGCTATCGAGTGCGCGGCTGCGATAGAGCACAACACCGTTTACGGCGGCGAAAGGGCGCACGCCAAAACGAGGTAAGGGGCAATCCGGGGTCATGGGCGTTCCTTCCTTGCGTGAAGTGGGCGGGTCATAGTTGTAAGGATACGGTAGTTTTGGGGAAAAGATGGCGGAAAGCCGGCGGAAAAAATTTTGAAAATAGGGTATTGCGTTGAAGGGGCATCTCCAGTAGAATAATCGCTGCTGCAAAAGCACGGGGTGTTAGCTCAGTTGGTTAGAGCGCTGGCCTGTCACGTCAGAGGTCGCGAGTTCAAGTCTCGTACATCCCGCCATTTAAAGCCTGAAGACACGAATTCGTTCGTGTCTTTTTTGCATCGTGGGTCTTTCCGTTTTTTTCTAACCAAGAGCCAGGCTCATTACTCTTCTGGCTCTTGGTTTAAAATGCCTGCCTATAATCAATGAGCAAAACATCATAGCTGTCCAATTCGGTTTGAGTAAATAGGGCGGGGTAGGTATAGCGCATCTTGGTATTCCTTTCTCGAATAATAAGGGAAGGCTCCCGGAGCATTCTAGCTCTGCCCGAGAAAGCTCCGAGGGTTTTTGGGCACACGACTACGCGCTGCTTTTGACAATTACGCATCACCCCAACACTATAATGCATGATTCACATAAGCATTTTGCGTAGAGCAGGATGAAATCATGCGCATATAGGAACGATCATTGCACATTATGAATTTTTATTGTGCTGGTTTCCATGTTATTGTTGGTGCTGCAAACGCGCGCGGTAAAAAACAAAAGACCAAGCTTCATATCCAAGGAGGAGCCATGAGCTACCTGAACGAAGATCAGGAACTGATGCTGGATGCTGTGCGTGAATTTGCTCAGACCGAGTTGCGTCCGCGTGTGCTGACGGAACTTGAGCGAGACATATTCCCCTACGATTTACTTGACCGCATGAAAGAACTCGGACTTCCCCTGATGGCGATGCCGGAGGAGTACGGCGGACTCGGCGAGAGCATGGTAGCTCATGTGGCCATCGAAAAAGAGGTCGCCAAGGAAAATATGACCATGGCTCTCATCGGTACGAACTGTGTTGTGGCGTCACTCATCGTCAGGATGGGGACGCAGGAGCAGAAGGATCGCTATCTGCCAGATTTGCTCGAAACGCCAGGAGGCTTTGCCTTCACCGAACCGGCAGCCGGTTCGGATGCGAGCGGCATCGAGGCAACGGCTGTCAAAGACGGAGACGAATGGGTCATCAATGGGCAAAAGACGTTCATTAGCTTCATTAACCAGGCAAACTACTTCCTGATTTCAGCACGCACCAACGAGACAGGCGATGGCGGCATCTCGGCCTTCCTTGTCCCGAAGGATACTCCTGGCCTGAAGCTGGGTTCGATCTTTCATAAGCTCGGGCTGCGCGGCTCAGATACGGGTGAGTTGTTCTTCGAGGACGTTCGCGTTCCCGCTATAGCGATGATTGGCAAGGAGAACAAGGGATTGCACGCTGCCCTCTCGCTGCTTGACGAAGCACGTCTGGGCGTTGCGTCTTGCGCCGTCGGTCTCGCGGAGGCTGCTCTTGAGAAGTCAGTTGAATACGTGAAGGGTCGCGTTGCGTTTGGTCGCCCGCTGGCAACCAAGCAGGGACTCCAGTGGTATGCGGCAGAAATGGAAACAAAGATTTCCGCTGCTCGCGCATTGCTCTTTGAGGTGGCCAACGACTACGACGAAGGCCGTTCTATCACGGTAGGGGCCGCCAAGGCCAAGCTGTTTGCCACTAGCGTCGCTGTAGAGGTCACGGATCGGGCTATTCAGATGTGTGGTGGTTACGGCCTCATCGAAGATTACGGGGTGGAGCGCTTGTATCGCGATGCGAGAACCTGCGCCATCATCGAGGGTACGGATGAAATTCTAAAAATCGTTGTATCTCGTCAAGTTCTTTCGTAGATCAGAAGCTGACATGTTGGTGGAAGACGGTGGCTGCACCGTTTTCCACCAAGCAAATACCGAAGCTTTCTTTTACTGCAGGGGTGCTGAGAGGAGTGGGGCGATGGTGTCGTTTATCAGGGATTTAGCACGCTTTCGGGCGCGCAGGACTCCAGATCGAGAAGCCGTGTTCGATTGGGAATCCGGCATACGCTATACATGGGGCGATCTAGAGCAGCGGTCAACCAGCATGATTAAGTTTCTAGGAGAAACGCTTGGTGTGCGCAAGGGAGATGTTGTCGGCTTCGTTTCGCCGACTGTTATGCAGATGGTGGATGTATTTTTGGCTTCATTTACGCTCGGCTATATTATCGACACGTATAACTATCGCCTTAAGGCTTCCGAACTGGTTTCGCTAGCCGAGCTGGAACAGCCGAAGGTACTCTTCTATTCCAGCGCCCACTACGACAAAGCAAAGGCGATTGGTAATAGCCTTGGCGAGTCTTGTGTTCTCGTGTGCCTGGAGAATATGCGCGAGCTGGAAAATGGCTATACCACCAGTAATGCTGAACCGGCAGATGTTATTCAGCCGATACCACCCTGTGAGATAGAGTTTGACAATCCTCAAATGCTCATCCACACCGGAGGAACAACGGGATTGCCGAAAGCGGGCATACTTTCGTTTCGGTCGATCTTTATGAACGCCGTTAGCGAAATCATCACTTGTGATCTTACTCATGATGATTGTGCCTACATCGGAATGCCCTTGTATCATACGGCGGGGTGGAACACCATAATGCTTCCCTTATTGCTCTCGGGTGGTCGCATTGTTGTGTCCAAAGAATTCTCAGCGGATGTATTTTTGGATGTCGTCGAGCAAGAGCGACCTTCGGTGTTTCTTGGAACGGAGGCCATGTTTAAGATGATCGTCGAAAATCCTCGGTTCAGTAAAGTGGATTTCTCCTGCTTCAAATGGATTCTAGGTGCCGGCGGACCCGTTTCCCAAGCGACCATGGAGCCCTTTTGGAATCGCGGTGTCAAATTCTTTGTTGGCTACGGTATGACCGAAACGGGGCCGAACAATATCGTGCCAAATGTAGCGGAGTCCCTTGAGAAAAATCGCGCGAAACCTCATTCTGTGGGCAAGCCCATGGCGTTTACTGAACTTCGCATTGAACGAGATGATGGTGAAGAAGCGAAAGTCAACGAGGCAGGAGAGATTCTCCTGCGTGGAGCACTTTCGTTTAACGGTTACTGGAAGCGAGAGAGCGAAACACGTCAGATGTTTGACGGCGACTGGATTCGGACGGGGGATATAGGTACGCGTGACGAAGACGGGGATGTGCGCATCTGTGGGCGACTGAAAAACATGTACATCTCCGGCGGCGAGAACATCTTCCCTATAGAAGCCGAGCGCTGTTTGGAGGCGCATCCCGCGGTACGTGAAGCATGTGTGATTGGCGTTCCCGATGCCCGTTGGGGGGAGGTTGGTAAGGCTTTGATTGTTACAAAAGATAACTGCGCCATCGATCTGCTTACATTAGACAAGTACCTGCGCGAAAACCTCTCGAGCGTAAAGCGGCCAAAATATATGGAATTCGTCTCGGCCATACCAAAAAATGCAATAGGGAAGAGGGATGAAGCATTCATTGCCTGCACATATGGTCATGTCGAGCAAAAATTGTTAGCTTCGCTTTAAAAATAAAGGACAAAGGAAAGGATTGGATTCAATGAACATTGTTGTTGCATTTAAAGTCGTCCCGGACGACCAGGACATTCAGGTGTGTGCCGATGGAAGCCTCGATTTTTCCAAGGCTCACCCCATCGTGTCAGCATACGACTTGAATGCCTTGGAGGCTGCTGCTCAGCTGGCTGACGGCGGTTCGGTTGTTGCCATTACAGTGGGAGCGGCTGCTATCAATGACTCCAAGCTCAAGAAAAACGTGCTCGCTCGCGGTGCCGACGAACTTGTCATGGTAGCCGACGATCGCTGCTCTAGCATGGACGCCCGCGCGACTGCTGCCGCGCTGGCAGATCTTACAAAGAAAGTCAGTGGTTACGACCTTATCCTGTGCGGAGACGGTTCTGCCGACAACTATGCGCAGCAGGTGGACGTGCAGTTGGCTGGAAAGCTGGGGCTTCCCGTCGTGAACGGTGTTTCAAAAATCGTTCCCGTCGATGGTGCCCTGGAAGTTGATCGCCTGCTTGAAGATGCGGTGGAATCCGTGCGTGTGCCTTTGCCGGCCGTTGTGTCGGTATCTCCAGACATCGCGCTACCGCGCATTCCGGGCATGAAGGATATCCTGGCTGCCGGGAAGAAGCCCATGAACGTCGCTGATGCTGAGGGTTCTTATGCCAGCGCCATCGAAGTCACCGAGTGCAAGGCCCCGAAACAGGCCGAGCGCAAACTGGAGATTCTCGATGCTTCAACTGACGGCGCTGTTGAGCAGTTTGCTGCCGCACTCAAAGCGGCTCTGTAGAAAGGTGGAGTGTACTATGAAAGCACTTGTTCTCGCTGAACGTTCCGAGACGGCCCGCGCTTTGGCTGCGGGAGCTCGTTTAATGGCCGACGATGTTGTCCTTGTGGCCATTGCCAGCTTGCAGGTCGAAGAAGGAACGGCCGACAAAATTGTTCGCATCGCACTACCAGACGGTGCCGTCTATGACGATGCAGCTGATACCGTCATCTCCGTGTTCGACGCTGAGCGCCCAGGCCTTGTGCTGGTCGAGCCTACGCGTCGCATGAAGATGATTGCCGGCAAGTTGGCTGTCCATACAGGCACCTCCGTCATCACCGATGTTATGGAATTTGGTGTTGAGGGAGCGAAGAGTCTGTATTTTGGTGGCATCGCAGAGCGCGTTCAGAAACCCACTGGTGAGGTAGCTATATATACGGTAACCGCAGATGCCTTCGTCGATGCCGAGCCTTCCGGAGCGAATGTCACAGAAGACTTTGCCTGGGTTGTCCCCGCCAAGCCTCTCGATCTCATCTCGTCAAAGCCCCTCGAAAAGAGCGGCACAGACTTGTTCAAAGCCGATATTATAGTGGCTGCTGGTCGCGGCTTCGCCGAAAAGGATGAACTTGATTTAGCGCGCAAACTCTGCGAAAAAATCGGTGCTGGTCTTGGTTGTTCACGCCCCCTCACTGAAGGTGTCAACTGGTTGCCGACCGAAGCGTATATCGGTGTGTCGGGCGTCATGCTTGCACCGAAGGTGTACGTTGGTGCTGGCATTTCCGGACAGATGCAGCATATGGTGGGCTGCAACCGCGCCGGCACAATCTTTGCCATCAACAAAGACAAGAATGCTCCTATTTTCAAGCAGTGTGACTACGGCATCGTGGGTGACCTAAAAACGATTCTGCCCGAACTCGTCGCGTCTCTGTAGGCTACCAATCTGTCGTCGACGCTTGCACGTCTAAAGCACCGATGGGCTTTGGGTTTGTCGCCCCGTGCCAAAAGCAGACCTCGTAAATCTGCATTCATGCGCAGCGACCTTCTTTGGATAAGGAAAGGATATATATATGGCTGATTTCGATGCAATCGTCGTCGGTTCCGGGTGCGCCGGGTCCGTCGCGGCCTACGAGCTCGCGAAGGCGGGTAAATCAATTCTCGTGGTCGAGCGCGGCAATTTCGCCGGCGCAAAAAACATGACCGGTGGGCGCGTCTACTCGCACGCTCTCAAAGAGGTCTTTCCAGACTTCGAGCAAGAAGCTCCCCTTGAGCGCAGGATCACGCACGAGCGCATCTCTATGATGGCGCCTGATGCAAACTTCACGATTGACTTTTCTTCCGATGAAATGAATGTAGCGGGTCAGGATTCCTACGCCATCCTGCGCGCTCCTTTCGACCAGTGGTTAGCGGAGAAGGCGGAAAATGCCGGTGCTGAGTATATCTATGGTATCGCCGTCGAAAGTCTCATAATTGACGAGACGGGCAAAGTGGGTGGCGTGATGGCAGGCGAAGACGAGATTACCGCTGACATCGTGCTTCTCTGCGACGGCGTAAACTCGCTGCTTACCGAAAAAGCCGTAGGCTACAAGCGGCCACCTGCGAGCGCTATTGCTGTGGGTATCAAGCAGACCATCGAGTTGCCCGCAGCTGTAATTACCGACCGCGTGCTCTCGGGATCGGATGACGAAGGTAGCGCGTGGCTATTTGCGGGAGACGCAACGAAGGGGACTTTTGGCGGCGGCTTCATGTATACGAACAAAGAGAGCATCTCTCTCGGCATCGTGGCAGGCATCGAAGCTACCATGAATCATGGTAAGGCTCCCGTATATCAAATGCTTGAGAATCTCAAAGCACATCCGAGTGTGGCTCCGCTTATTAAGGGGGGCAAGATCGTGGAGCATTCCGGCCATATGGTGCCCGAAGGCGGCGTGAATATCATGCCCGAACTCACAGGAGACGGCGTGCTCCTGGCTGGCGAAAGCGCCATGATGTGCGTAAACCTAGGTTATCAAGTGCGCGGCATGGACTTCGCTATCGCGGCGGGTATGCATGCTGGAAGAGAGGCTGCCAAGGCTCTTGATGCGGGCGATACCTCCAAGACAGGTCTTCATGGCTACGTGACGGCGTTGGAGGGTTCGTTCGTATTAAAGGATTTGCGCCAATTCCAGAAGGTCCCCGCTTTCATGGAGGGTTTCACGCGCATGTTTGATGGCTACCCACAAATGATACGGGATATGATGAACGGCATGTTCATTGTTGACGGCACGCCAGTTCAACCCATGAAGAAGCAGATGCTACCCATCGTCAAGAACGTGGGCTATCTAAACCTGCTCAAGGACGCGAGGGGAGCGATGAAAGCCTTATGAGAAACACGGAATTCACAGCGAATATCGACGAATATCTGAGTCTTAATAAGTACGAGGTCGACGAAGCGAGTGCCCATATCGAGCTTGTGGACAACCCCGACGATACGGAGTTCGATAAGTTGATCATGGTGTGTCCTGCGGCGCTCTACAGACGCGACGGGGACGGAAACAAATCCTTTGATTACGCTGGTTGTCTCGAGTGCGGCACCTGCCGCATCGCATGCGGTGCCACTATCGTTAAAAAGTGGCAAAACCCTCAGCCCACCATGGGCGTTGAATATCGTTTCGGCTAGGATGGAGGAAAAGCCATGTTGTTGGAGTATAAAGGACGGCATCCTAACATAGAGAATGCCGCTTACGTCGCAAGCAACGCGACAATCTGTGGCGACGTCACCTTGAAAAAGGATAGCAATATCTGGTTCAATGCGGTTCTCAGGGGAGAGGTAGCCCCCATCGTCATCGGCGAGATGAGCAACGTGCAAGATCATTGCACGATTCATGTAGACTATGATTGTCCAGCGATAATTGGGGATCGAGTCACGATTGGCCACAACGCAGTGATTCACGGTGCGAGTATCGAAGACGATGTCATTGTCGGCATGGGAGCGATCGTCATGAATAGCTCTGTTATCGGCAAAGGCTCCATTGTGGCAGCAGGCGCCGTTGTCACCGAAGGCGCGGTGGTTCCACCGTATTCGCTGGTGGTGGGCATTCCGGGAGTTGTGAAGAAAACTCTTGACCCAGGCAAGCGCCCCCAGGAAAATAACGCCAGGGATTATCTTACGATAGGCGTGAGTGAATATGCAAAAAACGATAGAGCCAAATAATGCATTGCAAAATGTGATTCTGCCAAATTGAAATGCGCCCAGTGTTGCACCGATCGGGCGCATTTCTTCAAAAAATCTAAGCGTTAGCCATCGAGGTTTGCCAAATCGGAAAAATACTCGACAGCTTCGCGGTAAAAAGCTTCACCTTCCTTGCTCAAGGCTCGGTTGCTGTTCCAGGAAAGCCCGAGGATGCACGGGACATCCTCTTCGAGCAAGGTGTGATGATTTTTGAAATGATCTTCTTGAAGCACGAGGGCTCTTGCGCAGAGTGCGATGCCTAGGCCTTGTTCCACGTAGCGCTCTACCGATATCGTATCACCCGTTTCAAGAACAAACGTCGGTGATAGCCCGTGTGTTTGATAGTAGGCATCGATGGTGTCTCGCGCCCCGAAGCCTTGCGCAACGCCCACGAATGGCTCATTCAATATTTTTTCGAGGCTGACGACGTCGTAGTCTTCGAGCCAATGGCCTTTGGGGTAGATGATGGCGGGAATCTCGTTTCGCAACTGCACTGAGTTGATGCCTATTTCATCAAGTGGCGGTGCGGTGATGGCGAAGTCAACACTTCCATTCTTGAGCATGGCGACAACCTTCTTGCGAGGTCCTGAATACTGACGGATCTTCATGTTGGCATGCTTCTTGGATGTTTTCGACAAAAACGCTGGCATGTACGCGCTGGAATTCGTGGCGACGGCAACTTGAAACTGTGCGCGCAGGTGCGCCTCCTGAGTTCTCTGCGTCGCTTCGTTAAACAAGCTAATCATTTTTAGGGCGTACTCGTAGAAGATTTTTCCGCACTCATTGAGCACGAGACCGCGCCCTTCCCGGTCGAAAAGCTCGACGCCTAGCTCACGCTCCATTTCTCCGATGATGCGGCTAAGGTGCGCTTGGGACACATAAAGATCCTGAGCAGCTTTCGTGATGTGCTGAGTTTCGGCAACGCGTTTGAAGTAAAGAATGCGCTTGATATCCATGCGAGCATCTCCTCGGGCGTGTTTTCCCTTGTTAACGCTCATGATACCATCGCCGACAATCCTTTCATGCGCCGGACGCATGAAAGAGTGCGAACTTCGAATTTTATTTTCCCAGCAAACCATGGTATTTTTGAGATGTTAAAAGTGCAAATATGCAGATGAACTCATATTTGCACGCCGTTTCGCGCATTCTGGCGCCGAGTGCGCAGTGGCATGAAGCCATCATACCGAAAGGGGAAGAATAGTGTCTAAAAAGAATGTTTTGTTCAATCCTGCAACCTTCACGGGCGAAGAGTACGACGCAAAGAGCCGCCAGGCTATGCTGGACACCGTGGAGTTCTTCGAGCACAAGGGCCTTGCGGACATTCGTGAGGACATGAAAGCCGACAAGTGGCAGACCGACTGGATGAAGTACCAGCGCGACCATGGCATTTTTGCAACCATGCTAACCGCTGAAGGGTACGGGGAAGACCCCGCTGCCCGTTTTGACCTGTATCGCCTGTGCCCGATGAGCGAGATCCTTGGCTTCTATGGCCAGTCCTATCAGTACCCTTTGCAGGTTTCCATTCTGGGCGTCGGCCCCATCTGGATGGGAGATAATGATTTTCAGAAAAAAGATCTAGCTGAGCAGCTCAAGGAAGGCCACGTGTTCGCTTTCGGCATGAGCGAGAAGGAGCACGGTGCTGACCTGTACTCCAACGAGACCTGTCTTACACAGCTTGAGGACGGCACCTACCGCGCTGACGGCGACAAATACTACATCGGCAACGCACACATCGCCAGCAAGGTCTCAACCATGGGAAAGAACGCCACCACGGGCGAATATTGCAACTGGGTGGTTGACAGCCGTCATCCGAACTACAAGTACGTTAAGGACATCGAAGTCCCCGGCATGGGTCAGTGCCGCGTCGGCGAGTATCAACTGATTGAGTATCCCATCTCCGACAATGACATCCTCAAGTCCGGCGATGCCGCTTTCGCTGATGGCTTGGCCACGGTGAACATCGGCAAGTTCCAGCTTGGTTTTGCTGCTTCAGGTATCGCCACGCACGCGCTCTACGAAGCGGTCACCCATTCCAACCGCCGCATCATCTACGGCCGCCCGGTCACCGCGTTCCCACACATCCGCTCGTTCCTCTCCGAGGCGTTCTGTCGCACCAACGCTATGAAGCTCTATGCGCTGCGCAGTCGCGACTACTTCCGCAGCATGAGTGCAGACGATCGTCGTTATCTGCTGTTCAATCCTATCCAAAAGATGAAGGCCACCACGCAGGGTGGCGATGTCATCCGCATGCTGATGGATGTCGTCTGCGCGAAGGGCTACGAGGCCGATACCTATCTGTCAGATGCGTACAATACCATGGACATGCTATTCCGTCTCGAGGGCACGGCGCACGTGAACATGGCTCTGGTTCTCAAGTTCCTGCAAAACTACCTGTTTACCGATGTCGCGTATCCCGAGATCGGGATTGTGGATGAGGCCAAAGACGACAACAACATCTTCAACCAGACGATGGGCGGCCTTGCCAAGGTGCAGTTCCCCGACTATCGCAAGGCGTATGAAGGCGTCGATCTGCCCAACGTCAAACGCTTCATGCAGCTGGTCGAGGAGTTCCGCACCCTGCTCGCCACCGATGCACCCGATCCTGCTCTCATCAAAAAGGACATGGACTACATGTTGAATTTCGGTGAGATCTTCACCATGGTCGTATATGCGCAGCTGGTGCTCGAAGGCGCCAAGCTCAATGATGTTGACGACGAGCTGATCGACCAGATGTTTGCGCTGTTCGTTAAAGATGTGAACAAGTACGCGCTTACGCAGGTTAACAATCACATCAATAGCGAGATTCAGACTAAGCACCTTCAGAGCATGGCTCTCATGGGTCCTGTGGTAAACCCTGAAAAGGATTTCAAGTTCTGGCAAGAATACGTACAGTCGCTTGATGGCTGCTACGCGATGAGCGATTCCGTTATCGGCATCGACTAGCCCTTTCGTAGAGAGATAAGGTAACAGCAATGGGAAACTGGAAAGATTATTATCAGGAACACTTGATGAGTGGCGAGGAGATTGTAAAACTCATCGAGTCGGGTGATCGTGTGTGGATTGGTAACACCATCAATGTCCCATATGATCAGCTCGACCTGCTCGCGGATCGCTACGAAGAGTTGCACGATGTAAAGACGTACTCGAACGTGCTCGCCCGACCACCCAAGATGTTCACCGATGCGAAGTATGGCAAGGCATTCCACCATATGTCGTTTTTCCCGGGACCGGTTGAACATATGGCACGCAAGCTTGGACTCGTATCGTTCATCTCTGCCCCGTACGGCTATTTTCAAAGCACTGCGAGCAAGGCGCAGAGCATCAACGTCGTGTTTATTGAGGTGGGGACTCCCGATAAAGACGGGCTCATTAATATCGGAGCGGCCGGAGCGTTTTTGGCGTCCGAGATTATCAAGGGTGGCAGCGTTACGAAGCTGATCGGCGTGATCAACGAAAGCCATACACCGGCGAAGTGCGACGATCCTGAGCTGCTAAATATTCCGGTTGAGCGTTTCTGCGCATTCTGCGAGAATACGCATCCTCACATCGTGATCACCGACGGCGATCCTGAGCCTGTCGATGAAAAGATTGCCGGAAACATCATGAAGTATGTCGAAAATGGCGATACTGTTCAGGTGGGCAAGGGTGGTCTTGGCAACGCTATCGGCTCCTACTTGATGGAGAAAGAAGAGATCAACGTCTATTCGGAGATCCTTTCCGACTGGATTGTGGACCTTTGCCAGAAGGGCGTGGCCAAGGAAGTTCGTGCTGCTGGCTTCTTCGGCTCCCAGCGCTTGTACGACTTCTGTACCGATGCTAAGGAAATCGTCTACGACTCCGTTCCGCATCTGGCGAGCATCAACGAGGTTTCCAAAATAGACTCCTTCGTCGCGATAAATGCCTGCATGATGGCTGACCTGACCGGCCAGTCTTGCTCCGAAGGCTCTGGCACGTGGCAGTACAGCTGCATCGGCGGCCAGATTGACTTTGTGAAAGGTGCGAACCTTATCCGCAATCGTGGCGGCAAAGGCCTGAACTTCCTGGCGCTTCGCTCCACACGCACCGATAAGGAAGGGAATCTGCACTCCAACGTGGTATTTAACTTCCCACTCGCATCGGCTGTGACATGCCCACGTTGCGAGGCCATGTATTACGTGACCGAGTACGGCGTGGCAGACCTGTGGGGTAAATCGCTTGCCGAACGTGTTGTCGCAATGATTTCAATCGCGCATCCCGACTTCCGCGAAGGCCTGAAGAAGCAAGCGCTGGAGTCTGGTCTTGTACTGCCCAGCGAGCTTGGGTAGGCAATTTTTTTAAAAAACACCGCTCACTCGTAAAGCGGGATGCAGCACTAAAGAGCCGGAACCTTGCTACAGGTTTCGGCTCTTGTTGTGCGCTAGGCATTATTCTATGGTGTTACACTGGAGAAAAATTCAAGCCCATTTTTTTGCATTCACGGGCATCAATGGCCTCATTATTTTCCCAAACTTTTAGATACAAAATAATTAAAGAGTGATATAGTTTAGCAACTAAACTTGTTGAGCGTATTACGGGAAGTAAGGGAGGCAAAGATGGCAGCATCATCTGCCGAGGCCATGCGGGAGCTTTTTGAAATTATGCAGCGGTTTCGTCAAGATCGGCTTCAGGCGCTTGCCTTGCCCGAAGGGGTTACTCCGGCCGAAGCGCGTGTGGCGCTGATGATCTATCGTCAGCAGCAGGCCGAAGAGCCGCTGCGTCCCAGCTGTATCGCGCAGCACATGCACGCAACGCCCAGCTCGCTTTCTCAAACGCTTAAGACGATGGAAGAAAAAGGGCTGATCGAACGGCAGCGCAGCACGCAGGATTCCCGTTCGGTGTCGTTAGTTCTTACCGAAAAAGGTACGGCCACAGCTTGCGAAGTGCAGCAGCTGTTTCAGGCGCACATGGATGCTGTGGCGCAAGAGATTGGGCAAGAAGATATTGAGCATTTAACGCGCACGCTCAAACGCATCATCGCTTTCCACGAAAAAAGAAACAGTGAGGAATAATCCATGCGCATAGTTCGTTTTTTGAAAGAATCAAAGCTGGCCGTTGCTCTGATTATTTTGCTGTTGATCGTGCAGGCGGGCACCGATCTTGCCTTGCCGCACTACACAGCCCAAATCGTGGATGTGGGCATTCAGCAATCTGGTGTCGAACGCGTGGCGGCCGATGGTATGCGGCAAGCCACCTTCGATGAGGTGTGTCTGTTTTTACCGGCGGATGATGAAGCTTTTGTGCGCAGTGCCTACACGCAAAACGATGCGGGGGTATACCAACTTACTGCCACTGGCGCAGCCGCGTTGGCCCGCCTTGATAGCGTGCTTGCATTGCCGCTGGTCATGGTGCAGTATGCCGCACAGATTCCCGATTTTAACAGCGATCAGCTCATGACTGCTTACGCAAGCGGCGCTGTGACAAAAGATCAGATACTTGAAATGGTCGATAAAGCCAAAGCCGAAATGGGCGATATGAGTGATGCGCTTATCCAGCAGCAAGCCATTACGGCTGTGCGTGCCGAATACACAGCACTCGGCTACGATTTGGGCAGTATGCAAACCAATTACCTGCTGGGAGTGGGTGTTCAAATGCTCGGGTTGGCGGCATTGGGTGCGCTGGCTGCCATCGCTGTGGGACTTATCGCTTCGCGCACAGCGGCGAAGGTGGGGGCCGGGCTGCGTGGCCGCCTATTTAAGAAGGTGGTCACGTTTTCTGATGCCGAAGTGCAAAGCTTTTCGGCGGCGTCGCTTATCACGCGCGGCACAAACGATATTCAGCAGATTCAGATGGTCACCGTTATGCTGCTGCGCATGGTGTTGTATGCACCCATCGTGGCCATTGGCGGCATTATCATGGTAAGCCAAACAAACCTGGCTATGAGCTGGATTATCGTACTTGCCGTGGCCATCATTTTCGTGGTCATCATGGTGCTTATGCGCGTTGCTCTGCCAAAATTCAAAATCATGCAGGTGTTAATCGACAAAGTGAACTTGGTGTCGCGCGAAATACTGACCGGCCTGCCCGTCATTCGAGCCTTCGACCGCCAGCCCTATGAACAGGCGCGCTTCGACGACGCCAGTCATACCCTCATGCGCACGCAGCTGTTCACCAATCGCATCATGACGTTTATGATGCCTACGATGATGCTTATCATGAACGCGGTATCGGTGCTGATCGTGTGGGTGGGCGGATCCTACATCGATGCGGGCACGATTCAGACAGGCGATATGATTGCGTTTATCACCTATTCCATGGTTATCATCATGTCCTTTTTGATGATCGGCATGATTTCAATTATGCTGCCGCGTGCCGATGTGGCCGCTCAGCGCATAAACGAAGTGCTTGATACCAAGGCTTCTATTGAAGATGCACAGGCGCCGCGCGATGGCGAACTTGCCCCTAGGGGCGGCGCAACGCTGGCCTTCAACGATGTGACCTTTGCCTACAACGCCTCAAGCGAACCGGTGCTTGAACACATCAACTTCACCGCGCAGCCGGGTACAACCTGCGCCATTATCGGCTCGACCGGTTCGGGCAAATCAACCATCGTTAAGCTGATCGAGCGCTTCTACGATGTCAGCAGTGGGTCGATTACGCTCGACGGTATAGACATTCGGGATATTTCCCAAAAACAGTTGCGCGCCAACGTGGGCTACGTGCCGCAAAAGGCGTTTTTGTTTTCGGGCACCATCGGATCGAACATCGCCTACGGAAACGAAAACATGCCCGCTGAGCACATAGACGCGGCGGCTGCTATAGCGCAGACGGCAGCGTTTGTCGCCTCGAAAGAGGAAGGCCTCGACGCCGCCGTTTCCCAGGGCGGCACCAACGTTTCGGGTGGCCAGCGCCAGCGCATTGCCATCGCGCGCGCCATTGCTGCGGGCGGGCGCGTGCTGCTGTTCGACGATAGCTTTTCGGCACTTGATTACGCCACCGATGCGGCCTTGCGTCAGGCACTGCACACCCACGCCGCCGATAAAACCATCATCATCGTGGCGCAGCGCATTTCCACCATTTTGCATGCCGATCAGATTGTCGTGTTAGATGAAGGCCGCGTGGTGGGCTGCGGCACGCACGCTCAGCTGCTTGAAACCTGTGAAACTTATTTAGAGATTGCGACTTCCCAATTGAGTGCAGCAGAACTGAAGGGAGGTGATGCGCTATGAGCCAAGACGCAAGCAAAACAACACAGATTCCCCCGCGCAAGCCCGCGCGCGGCCCTATGGGTGGCCACGGCATGGGGCACATGGGCGGCGGTGCCAAGGCGAAAGACTTCAAGGGCACGCTTAAAAAGATGCTGCAGTTTATGGGTAACTTCAAAGGCGCCCTGGTCATCGTGTTCCTGTTTGCCATCGGGTCCACCATTTTCACTATTGTGGGGCCCAAGGTTTTATCCACCGCCACCACCGAATTGTTCACGGGCATTGCCGCCAAAATTGCCGGCACCGGTGGCATCGCCTACAACAAAGTGGCCGAAATCCTGCTGTTCACGCTGGGGCTCTATGTGCTTTCGGCCGCGTGTTCGTTTGTGCAGGGCTGGCTTATGAGCTCCGTTTCGCAAAACACTTGTTACCTGTTGCGCAAAAAACTCGCGGCAAAAATCGACCGTATGCCCCTGGGCTACTTCGAGCGCAGTTCAACCGGCGACACGCTTTCGCGCATCACCAACGATGTCGATACGCTGGGCCAAAGCCTCAACCAGGGCATAACGCAACTTATTACGTCCACCACCACCATCATCGGCGTCACGATCATGATGCTTTCCATCAACCCGCTTATGACGCTGATTACCGTGGTTATTTTCCCCATTTCTATGGTGCTTATCATGGTGGTTGTGAAGCGCTCGCAAAAATACTTCAAGGCGCAACAGGCCACCTTGGGTGCCATAAACGGCCAGGTGGAAGAAACGTTTTCGGGCCACGCCATCGTGCGTGCCTTCAATCAGGAAGAAGTGGCCATAGCGGCCTTCAACGAAACAAACGCAAAGCTCTACGAATCTGCCTGGAAATCGCAGTTTATTTCCGGCCTGATGCAGCCCATCATGAACTTCGTGGGCAACCTGGGCTATGTGGCCGTGGCGGTTTCGGGCAGCGTGCTTGCCGTACAGGGCATTATCACCGTTGGCGACATTCAGGCGTTTATCCAATATGTGAAAAATTTCACGCAGCCCATCACGCAGCTGACGCAGGTTTCAAGCGTGTTGCAGCAGATGGTGGCTTCGGCCGAACGCATCTTTGAGTTCCTTGATGAAGAAGAGGAAGCGCAAGATAGCGCTAGCGTGCAATCACAAGATGTGGCCTGCGATGTGGCCTTTGACCACGTGCACTTCGGCTACGACTCGGAAAAAATCATCATCAGCGACTTTTCATCGCAGGTGGCACAGGGTCAAACCGTGGCGCTGGTAGGCCCCACCGGCGCGGGTAAAACAACGATGGTGAAGCTGCTCATGCGCTTCTACGATGTAAATTCCGGCGCTATCCGCATAGGCGGCCACGATATTCGCAGCTTTGCTCGCAACGATCTGCGTTCGCTGTTTGGCATGGTGCTGCAAGATACCTGGCTGTTCAGCGGCACTATCCGCGAAAACATCCGCTACGGCAACTTGGCGGCAAGCGATGAACAGGTGGAGGCGGCAGCAAAGGCGGCCTATGCCCACCATTTCATTCAAACGCTGCCGGGCGGTTACGACATGCTCATCAATGAAGATGCCAGCAATATCAGCCAGGGGCAGCGTCAGTTGCTCACCATCGCGCGCGCCATTTTGGCCGACCGCCGCATGCTTATTTTGGATGAAGCCACCTCTTCGGTGGACACGCGCACAGAAGAGCGCATTCAAAAGGCCATGGACAACCTGATGGTGGGCCGCACTTCGTTCGTGATTGCGCACCGGCTTTCCACCATCCGAAGCGCCGACCTCATTTTGGTGATCGATGGTGGTGATATCGTGGAGCAGGGCACCCACGAAAGCCTGCTTGCCCTTGGCGGTTTCTACGCCTCGTTGTATAATTTACAGTTTGCTGATTGTATTGATGAGGTCGAAGAGTAAGGGTATCGTGCCTAAACGCGAACACACAACGCCATACACCCCAGCATCTGCGGCAACGAACAGGGAAGATGCGGGCAAGTTTAACAAGCAAGGACAGGTTGGCGCCCCCGGTGCCCCTGTCCCGCTTGCCGTATACGACTTTGATGGCACCAGCATCACCGGCAACTCGCCTGTGTTGTTGGTGGCCTATATGGCGCGCCGCGGTATGCTTAAGTTCAGCGTTTTGCTGCGCATTTTGCTGTGGGCCTTCGCCTATAAGATGCGCCTGCCGCAAAACGAAAGTTCGGTGCGCTCCCTTGTTTTTACTGCATTTGAGGGGCGCCCCAAAGAGGAAGTTGATGCCTTTTTGCGCGAATTCTACGACGAGCGCATAGCGCCTCGCTTCCGCAAAAGCTGCGATGCTTCCATGCGAGAACACCGCGCGCATGGCCATGTGGTACTGATTGTTTCGGCCACGTTTGAACCTATCATCGAACGCGCCCATGAAGTGCATCCCTTCGATTACCAAATTTCTACGCGCATGACCGTTGACGCCAACGGCAACTACACCAACGAAGTGGCAGGAAATCCGGTGGAGGGCGAAGAAAAACCGCGCGTTATTGCCGCCTTCGCCGATGAGCTTTTTGGCGAAGGGGGGTGGACGCTGGCCTATGCCTATGGCGACCACCATTCCGACCGACCGATGCTCTATGCCGCCACCGAAGCGTTTGCGGTAACACCCGATTGGCCCCTTGCGCATACGGCGCGGCGGCTTGGGTGGCCCATCCTTAAGTGGAAGTAAGGCAGCCAAATGTGCCTAATTTAGTACCGTATGCGTTACAGGACCATAACAATTGCTGGTTTTTTGGTTCGCACGCTTGTTTTCGGGGTGGCGTCACCTAGAATGTTGAGTGAAATACCGCGCATTAAGAAAAATAGCAACGAAGGAGGTGGGCAAGATGTTTGAAGGTAATACCGATTTGAGCGGCTCACCAAGCCAGAACAACGATGTCAACGATACCGCCGAATATCTCAAGCGCGCCGCCGCAGCCGTGGCTGCGGGCGATGCAACGCTGGGCATGCACCTTTACCTGGCCGCTTTTGAAAAATCTTCCCGCGAAGCTTACCGGCCAGACGCCGCTGCAATCGAAGGCCTGCGCACCGCGTGGAATTTGGCCTGCAGCTGCAAGGAACGTTCGCTGGCCGAATATATTTTCGAGAAGCTTGAACCGTTTTTGAGCGGTGATGAAATGGCGCGCAACGCCGAAGCCTTGCAGCGTTTGGCTCTTGACAAGCTGGAAGAATTTGGCCTGACGCGTGAAGATGTTGAGGATATGGCCGATATGATCGCCGATGATTTCCTGGAGGGATCAGAAGGCTCTGCCAGTTTGGTGAAGGTGGAAGATCTGACGAAAATCCCCGGCCTGTTTACGGCCGATTCGGTTTTTCCTGCCATGAAATCGGCGGCGCAATTAGCGTCGCTTGAACAGGAAAAGAAAGCCGCCTCTTCTACGGCAACTTCCGTCGCGCTACCGGCTGCGGCCCCTGCTGCCAAGCAAGGCGAAGACGCGCGTGCGCAGCAGCGCGGCCTGATGTATAAGGATCTTTCCGGTTTTGGGGATGCCATTGCCACGATGCGAGATTTTGGCATCGGCGTCAAAAAAGATGCCCAATACCAGGAATTTTTGCGGCAGCTCAACGAAAGCTACGGCATCAATAAAATGCCCGCTACCGATAGTTTTTTGTTCATGAGCGATGCCCGCGAAGATGCCAACCAGTTTATGGCAGCCACCGTCGGCGAGCTTGCGCTGCCCACGGTGCGCATGAATATGGAAGAAGGCCCGCAGGGTATGCCCGTGCTGTGCGTTATGGCATCGGCCGACCATCAGCCGCGCCTTTCCTTTGGTCGCACGGCGTTTGAAGGCCCCGGCGTGCTGATGTTGGAAGATATAGATTTGTGGGGGCCACCGCTTATCGATGGTGATTTTGACGATTTCGACAGTTTTCCTCTGGCGCGTCTTTCCCGCGGCGCTCGCGAAGCGCTCAACCTGATTTCCCAGGCGGTGGAAAACCCGGAAGTCTATGTGCTGGCAACCGTTTCTCAGGAAAACGATTTCGAAGATTTTTTCTTTGACCTACTCGATCCCTTTGAGCCAATCGTGGTAGATTTGCCCACCACCGCTGAACGGACGGACATTTGGGAGCACATCGCACTTGAGCATCCCTGTGCGCGCGGTTTGGATACCTCTGATCTTGTGCGCCTTTCAGCCAATATGTCGCGCTATGATATCTATATGGCTGCGCAAGAAGCGGTGGAAGCGGCGTACAAGGAAAGTCTTGCCCGTCGCAGCTATCTGCCGGTCAGTGTTGAAAATATGTATGAAAAGCTGGCCGCTTACCAGCCGCTTGAATCCGAAGAATACCAGCAGCTTGAAAATGTGGTTATCGCCGGGTTCAGCGCACAGATGGGCGATGTTGATGCACTGTTAAAGGGTGGCGCATAAGCTATGGAAGTATCCCGTCGTTGTGATTATGCGTGTCGCATTTTACGTGCTGCCAACAAGCGCAGTGAAGGTTTTGTTTCTATCGCCGAAATTGCCGAGGAAGAATCTATTCCCTACGCTTTTGCGCGCAGCATTCAGCACGATTTAACTTCAGCGGGATTCATTGTCACCGCGCGAGGTGCACATGGCGGTCTGGCGCTTAAATGCGACCCCAACCAGGTGACCATGCTTGATGTTATCACGGCGCTGCAAGGGCCTGCCAGCGTGGCCTCGTGCTCTCTTGATCTTGATTCCTGCGCCCAGCAGTCAAGCTGCGTGTTCAATCGCGTGTGGCAAGGGGCCGACAAAATTTTGTTTTCTTACTTTTCATCCATCACGCTCGGCGATTTGTTCCGTATGGGGGGCACGCATCCCCTGGTGGCTCAAGCCATGCATCTTGCGCCGCACACCATGGATTCCTTTTTGGAAAGCGCTGCGGGTGCGGGGGAGTGCGCGGCGCCCCTCAGTGAAGCCTTCCTTGGTGCCCCTGAGGCATGCGCCACGTCTTGTACGGCGGATAAGGCCTGATCGCACCAATGATCGAACCTGATGATTTTATCGCCCGCGTCTGGCGCGAGGGCGCGCAACACCAGCGTAATGATCTTCCGTGGCGTTGCGTGGATGATGCTTACGCCGTTTTAGTTTCCGAAGTGATGCTGCAGCAGACCCAGGTGGTGCGCGTGTTGAAGTATTGGAAGGCCTTTTTGGCGCTGTTTCCCACGCTTGATGCGCTGGCGGCCGCCGATACGGCTTGTGTGCTTGAACAGTGGCAGGGCCTGGGCTACAACCGCCGCGCCTTAGCGCTTAAACGTGCCGCCGACATTTGTGCTGCCGAGTATGCGGGGAAGTTGCCGCGCGACATCGACGCCTTAATAGCCTTGCCGGGCATAGGGCCGGCGACGGCGGCTGGGGTGTGTTCGTTTGCCTACAACGAGCCTTCCGTCTATTTGGAAACCAACGTGCGCACGGTGTTTCTGCACGAATTTTTCCCCGATGAACAAGCGGTACGCGATAAGGAGCTCTACCCCCTGGTGCAATCTACCTGTAGCCAGGATAATCCGCGCGGCTGGTATTATGCGCTGCTCGATTACGGCGCACACCTTAAGGCAACGCAGGTAAATCCCAGCCGCAAAAGCGCTCATCACACCCGGCAATCAAGCTATGTGGGTTCACGGCGGCAAAAGCGTGCCGAAGCCCTGCGTTGCGTGCTTGCAAATCCCGGAATTTCTGATGGGGAATTGTTTGCGCGCCTCGATGCTTTTGAGCGTGCGGGCAAGCGCGAACAGCTTGATGAACAGACCTATCGCGGTGTGGTGGAAGGCATGGTGGCTGAAGGATTTTTTCGCTGCGAGCAGAGTGGCTATTACGCTTAGCAGTAAGGGGTGCGCGCTGCACCAATAAGAAGGGAAGTTTCGTGGGATTTATCGAAGTATTTTTGATCGGCATCGGTTTGTCGATGGATGCGTTTGCCGTGGCAATATGCAAAGGTTTGGGCATGAAACGCCTCAATCTGCGCCATGCCGTGGTGATTGCGCTGCTCTTTGGCATTTTCCAGGCCGTGATGCCGCTTATCGGCTTCGCTCTGGGCACGCAATTCGAAGCGCTTATTTCTGGCTTCGATCACTGGATTGCCTTTGCGCTTTTGGCGGCCATCGGCGCTAAAATGTTGTGGGATGCCTTCCACAGCGACGGCTGTGGGTGCGCGGATGGTGCCTGTGAGCTGGGCGATCCTGCTGCAGCAGATGCCGCTGCCGCAACCACCAGCAAGCTGGATTACAAAGAGCTGCTCATGCTGGCGCTGGCCACCAGTATCGACGCGCTGGCCGTGGGCATCACTTTTGCGTTTTTGCAGGTGGATATTGTGTTTGCCGTTGTTGTTATCGGTATCACCACCTTCGTTTTGTCGCTTGCAGGGGTGGGCTTGGGCCACAGCTTTGGTGCCCGCTACGAAAAACCCGCAACCATCGCCGGCGGCATCGTGCTTATAGCGATTGGGTGTAAAATACTGCTTGAGCATCTCGGTTTTTTAGGCTGATGCCTATAATTGAGATGCAGTATCAATAAGAACATTCGTCGAAAGGAACCGGTATGGAATTGAAGGGCTCAAAGACTGAATCCAACCTGCAAACAGCGTTTGCGGGCGAATCCCAAGCGCACACCAAGTATGCTTATTATGCAAGCCAGGCTAAAAAGGATGGCTACGTACAAATTCAGAGCATCTTCACCGAAACATCTCTCAACGAAAAAGAGCACGCCAAGCTGTGGTTTAAGGCTTTACACGGCGGTGCTGTTCCCACGACGCTTGACAACTTGGCCGATGCCGCTGCAGGCGAAAACTATGAGTGGACCGATATGTACGCCGAATTTGCCGCCACCGCACGCGAAGAAGGCTTTGCCGATTTGGCAGAACTCTTCGACGGCGTTGCTGGCGTTGAAAAGCTGCACGAAGCGCGTTATCGTGCCCTTATCGAACGCATCAACAACGGCGAAGTGTTCAAGCGCGGCGAAGTGTGTGCGTGGAAGTGCGGCAACTGCGGGCACATCCACATCGGCACTGAAGCCCCCGAAGTGTGCCCCGTGTGCGCCCACGGCCGTGAGTATTTCGAGCTGCGCGCAGAAAACTACTAGGCTAAGATACTCCTTGCGGGGTATTGACGCTCAAGCAGGTTAAAATTGCTTTAACCAAGAACCGCTTTGCTGCATATTGTTTCTCTTTTATCCAGCATTTTTCGATTAAAAGGATTCCGTTTCGGCGGGATCCTTTTGTGTAATGACAAGAAGGTACGCACGATTTGCACACAATGATGGTATTTTAGATAAAAGACAAGATTGGATAGAGCGAAAAGCCGTTTGCGTGTTACTTTCCCTGGTAAGAGTAACATTACCGTACCACTAACAGGCCAATTTCACCTATTGGCTCTCTTGTCTTGTCGTAAAAGAATAATCTACCGGAAAATACGAAGGTAGTATTACTCGAGAACACCTGAGGAGGTGTACACATGGAAAAAGAGGCCACCGTATCAGAGGTTGTGGGGCTGCTCGAAGCACGCGGAGTGTCGCGTCGCAGCTTCATGAAACTCTGCGGTACTCTTGCGGCTGCAGCGGGATTATCCCAGCTTGCTACCCCGCAAATCGCCCAGGCCCTCGCAGAATCCGTGATTGGTGCTAAAGAAGGCAAGCTTTACCCGGTCATCTGGATTGAGGGTGCTTCTTGTACCGGTTGTACTGAAGCTTTCGCCCAGATCGATGCTCCAGATCCTGCAACGGTTATTTTGGAAATGATTTCTTTGAATTATTCCGAAACGCTGTCTGCGGCCGCTGGTCATTCGATGGAAGAAGCCAAGGCGCAAACCATCGAAGCCGGCAACTATCTGCTCGTGTACGAAGGCGCTGTGCTGGAAGCTTGGAACGGCAATGCTCTGCGCGTTGCGGGCAAGCCGGGCACCGACCACTTGGTCGAAGCAGCTGCAAAGGCCAACGCGGTTGTCGCGCTGGGCTCCTGTGCGGTCAACGGTGGCTGGATGGGCGCAAACCCCAATTCTGCCGGCGCCGTGGGCGTGCAGAAGTATCTGAAAGAAGCGGGCATCGCTACGCCGGTTATCAACATCCCGGGTTGTCCGGCTAACCCAGAATGGCTTGTTGCTGTGTTGATCGATGTAGTGCAACTTAAGAAGATGCCTGCGCTTAACAGGGAAAACAAGCCCTCCCTTATCTTCAACCAGACCATTCATGACAATTGCCAACGACGCGGTCACTTCGAAAACGGCGAATTCGTCTATGAATTCGGCTCACCCGAAGAAGCCTTGGGCTATTGCCTGTATCCCTTGGGTTGTCGCGGTCCGCAAACCACGGGTAACTGCGGTGTGGTGCGCTACAACCACCGTCGCTCCTGGTGCGTCGAAGCGGGTGCTCCCTGCATCGGTTGCACGGAAGCTGCTCCTATGAATCCCGGTCAAAACTGGGTGGAAGTCAACACGCCGTTCTACACGCGCCATCGCGATTTGCGCATCGGCGATTTCGTGTTCCAGCCGGGCACCATTGCTTTGGCCGTAACCGGGCTTTTGGCTGCTGCCCTAATCGTGCATGGTTTCGGTATGAAGGCCACCGGTCGCATGGATGGCGGTGCCGATTTTGAAAAGGTACGCGCGTGGGATGCCAAGCATCCCGATAAATCTGTCGGCCAATATCCCGAAACGGATATGAAAGAAGCCGAAAAGAAATACAACCACAATGACCAGAAGGGAGGGCAGGCCTAAATGACTCGTTCAGTTATCGACCCGATCACTCGTATCGAAGGTCACCTTCGCGTTGAAATGGAAGTCACGAACGGGAAAGTTTCCGACGCGTGGGTTTCCGGCGGTTGCTTCCGCGGTATGGAACTCGTCGTGCAAAATCGCACCCCCGAAGATGCCGCACAAATCGTGCAGCGCATCTGCGGCGTGTGCCCCGTTTCTCACGCACAAGCTTCCTCCATCGCGGGCGAAAAGGCGTATGGCATCACCATTTCCAACAACGCTCGCATCATCCGCAATCTTTTGGAAGGTGCCCAGTTTTTGCACAGCCACATTTTGTGGTTCTACAATCTGGCCGCCCTCGACTACGTTAACCCGCTCAATGCGCTTAAGGCCGATGTAGCCGACACCTATTCGCTTGCGCAGGCTGCGGGCACTTCTATGAATACCGATTTCAAGGCGCTGCAAGCGCGCCTGACCACCTTTGCTTCCAACAAGCAGCTTTCCATCTTTTCGGGCAACTGGTTTGATGCCGAAGACAGCACGGCCTACAAGCTTCCGGCCGAACTCGATCTTATCTGCACCGCTCACTATTTAGAAGCGCTGCAGATGCAAGCTAAGGCATCCGAAATCGCCGGCCTTCTGGGTGGCAAGATGCCCCACATCATGACCCTGCGTCCGGGCGGCACCGCTTTTGTGCCCACCGAAGAAAAACTGGACGATTTGAAGGCTTTGGCCGACGAACTCTACACCTGGGTGCAAGCAACCATGATCCCTGATACCTTGGCCATCGCCAGCTATTATATGGATGCGTTTAACTGGGGCAAGGGCTGCGGGCGCTATATCGCCTGGGGCGTGTTTGAAGAATCCGGCTTCGATATGAACAAGCGCTATTTGCCCGCGGGTGTTTTGGGTGACGGCTTGAAGCTTTCCGATGTCGAAGAAAGCATGATTACCGAATACGTCGGCCGTTCCTGGTATGAAGGCGAAGAAACCTATCAGTCGCCTTATTACGTGACCGACCCTGCCTTCACCGAATACAACGTTGATGAGCGTTACAGTTGGGTTAAGGCTCCGGCTTACAACGGTCAATGCATGGAAGCGGGCGGCCTTTCGCGCCTGCTGGTGGCCTACAAGCGCGGCGTTCCCTTCGTGGTCGAACAGATCGATGGCCTGCTTGAAACCCTCGGCGTTCCCGGCAAGGTTGAAATTCTGCTTTCCACCATGGGTCGCACGGGTGCTCGCCAGATCGAAACGCTCTATATCGCCGGCCTTATGAAAGAATGGGTCACCGAACTTTGCGAGGCTCTGGCCAGCGGCGACAGCGAATACTTCCGTCCGGCAGAACATCTTTCCGGCACCGGTACCGGTTTCTGGGAAGCCCCGCGTGGTGCTTTGTATCACAACGAAACCGTTAAAGATGGCAAGATTGAAGGCTATCAGATTATCATTCCGTCAACGTGGAACTTGGCTCCGCACAACGAAAAGGGCGAGTATGGCCCGATGGAACAAGCGCTGGTTGGCTTGCCGGTGGGCGATGTTGAAAAGCCCATCAATGCCCTGCGTACCGTTCACAGCTTCGACCCCTGCACCGCTTGTGCCGTGCACGTAAGCGAACCTGCGACGGGCAAGAAATTCCAGACCGTCACCAGCCCTTGGGGGGTGAAGTAACATGGCACATTTAGCTCACTACCGCGAAGCGCATCCGATGGTTTTCGTTGTTACTCACTGGGTAAACCTTGTTGCAATGGTGCTGCTTATTGTCACTGGCTTTTCCATCCACTTCCCGTTTTGGGGTGGATTCATGGGCGTTGCTCGCGGCGTGCATGTATTCTGCGGTGCACTTCTGCTGATCAACTGTATTGTGCGCGTTATTTTGGCCTTCGTGGTTAAAACGTCGCCCGACGGCGGCACGCGTGCGCAGGTTACCGATTATAAAACGTGGTTGCCGCAGGCTGACAATCGCCATCAGTTGGGTGCCTGGATTAAGTATTACCTGTTCATGAAGAAGGAACACCCGCTGGGCGCCAAGCTGGGCGTGCCGCAAAAGATTTCCTACGTGATGATTCCTGTTCTTATCATCGTTATGGCCTACACCGGTTTTTGCCTGTGGGCACCCACGATGCAATGGGGTCTGTTCACGTTCGGCACCGATTTGGTGGGCGGCCTTATGTCCATGCGCATCATTCATTACTTTATGATGTACGTGTTCATCTGCTTCATGTTCATCCATATCTATCTGGCCAACGTCGAAGGTTTTGCTCCCACGAAACTGATGTTCTTCCACGAAGAACACGGCGGCTTGGTGTATGACCCTGAGAAGCACACAATAGTCGGGGAAGATAATATCGAGCATTAAAAGCAATAAAAAAGACCCGGCATTGCCGGGTCTTTTTTGTTTTTAACCTGACGGCGGGCTGTGGCGGCCAGCTAGACGTTCAAGACTTTCGCGGCTTTCGTGCGCGTACAGGGAGTACGCTTACTTCAAGCAGCTCGGTCTTTCACGCCTATCTGACTCACCACAGACCGCCTGTCATTTTTGTTGTTGACTCAACCTGCACTAGGACGCGCCTGTCGTTTTTGTTGTTGATTCAACCGGCGGCTGTTGTTCTTTGGCGATTTTTTGGCCAGGAGGGTTGTTGCTCTCGTATAATAAAGCGTATGAATGAATTGACGGATGAACAGATCAAGCAAGAAGATGCTTTTCTTAAGGGCATGCCGCTCTTGAATATCGGTGCGCTTTTTCTGCCTCCCATCTGGGGGCCAGCACACGGGATGTGGGCGACCGTTTTGGTGTATCCCATCTGGCTGTTTGCCGACAACGCCTTCTACGCCGCCTTCACGCAGCGCAGCGTGCTTTCCTTTGTTGTGGCGGGCCTTATCTTTATTACACTTACCTTGGGCACCGTGGTGTTTGCGCGTTTGGCCCAGCCTTTCGCTGCGCACAGGGCCGTTTCCAAGGGCAAAAGCAAGCAAGATTACCTGCGAACCGAAGGTGTGTGGGCGCTTGTGTGTGTCGTGCTTGGCTTGGCTGCTTTGGCGGCAGCCACCTATTACAACCTGGCTATTCGACCCACTTTGGGGGTGTAGTTGCGATGGCGCGCATTGCGGTCTTTTGTGTGGGCAACAAGCTCATGCTTGATGATGGCATAGGCTCGGCTGTCTACGATGCACTGATGGCGCGCTTTATTTTCCCCGAAAACGTCACCCTGTTTGATGTGGGGTGTTTGGGCATGGATATGCTTACTCACGTGCGTGATTACGACTTTTTGATCACGGTGGATGCGGTGGATGGCACCGATGAACAGCCGGGTACCATCGTCACCTTCGCCCCTGCCGATATGGCGCGCCACACCACGGCCATGCAGTCCTTGCACGATTTGAAGTTGATTGACCTGTTTGATGCGGCGCTGCTTTTGGGCTATGAAGCTGAAGGCTTGTGTTTGGGCATGCAGGTAGAAAATCGCAACCCGGCGCAGTTAACGGTGGGTTTAACGCCAAAAGTGTACGCAGCTTTGCCGCTGCTGGTAGATATTGTGGTGGGTGAATTACGGCGTGTCGGCGCGAACGTGAAGGAAAGAAGATTGTCTGACCTTTAAGTCTAACCTGTAAAGTTATAATTAAACCTGTGTTACACTAAGTTCAAGATATACACGGAACTATCGCTTATAAGAAAACGTAAAAGCTTAAGCTAAGGGGTGTTGTGAGGCCAAGGGTAAAAAAGAGCGCCATGCGTGTGTTGACCTGCGTTTTGTGCCTTGCACTCGCCTTGCCCTGCGTGCTTGTGGCCTTTCCTGCAACGGGGAATGCTGCAGAAGCGGGTCGCGTTGCGCAAGAGGCTGTAGACGGGGAAGAAGTGGGGGCTGCGCACGTGGTGCGTGTGGGCTATCCTATTCAGTCAAAGTTAACAGACCGCAATGAAAGCGGCGATTATACGGGATACACCTACGATTTTTTGCAGCGCATCGCGCAATATACGGGGTGGACCTATGAATTTGTTAGCTATGAAGGCTCGCTGAATGAACAGCTTAGCGCCGCTTTGGTCGATTTGGAAAGCGGCAACATCGACCTTTTGGGTGGCATGAGTTATTCCGAAGAACTGGCGCAAAAGTATCTGTATCCTTCGCGCAATTACGGCGTGGCCTCTTCGGCCTTGCTTGTGCCCGATACCGGGTCATCCATTACCGCTTCCACCCTGTATTCCACGCCTGATTTGAAAATTGCGGTGCGCACAAAAGCCAAGCAACGGCGGGCTGATTTGCAAACCTATGCCGACCTTATCAACATAAGCTATGAAGAAGTGGAATGCGCAAGCGAGGAAGAGCTGATCCAGGCCGTCTTTGAAGGGCGCGCCCATGCTGCCTTAGGTGTCGATCTTTCTGTATTTAACGATTTTCATGTTATTGCCCGCTTTGCTTCTAAGCCCTTCTATTTTGCCGCATCACCGGGAAGCGAAGAGCATGTCGCATCACTTGATGCGGCGCTGGCGCGCATCGAAGATAGCGAACCGAATTTTGCTACCGAGCTTTTCTCTGCCTATTTTAGCGGCGAAAACGTTTCGCTGAACTTAAATGAAGCGGAGCGCGCCTACATCGAATCTGCCCCCGTTTTGCGCGTGGGGGTGGTTCCTGACCGTGCGCCATTGCAGTACCTCGACAAAAAAACAGGCCAGCTGGCAGGCGTATCTATAGATGTGTTGACCAAGGTAGCGGGCGCTACAGGATTGCGCTTTGAATATGTGGCGCTTGATAATGGTCGCCCTGTGGACGAACAGGTGCACGAACATGATCTTGATCTTATCGCGGGGCTAAGCGATGCCTTTGCTTTGGTGCAAGATTGTGAGCTTTCGCTTTCGCTGCCCTATATTTCTTCGCAAACCATGGCCGCTTTCCGTGAAAATGTGTGGATGGAAACCTTGCGCACGAAGCGCTGTGCTGTGCCCAACGAACTGTTGCCCGGCGTTGTAGCGGAAGGCATCGACGCCACGGGTTATGCCACTATCGACGATTGCTTGCGTGCGGTCAGCGAAAATAAGGCGGATTTTACCTATGGCAGCAGCTATGTTATTCCGTATTACTTAAGCGCTTCGGGCTACAGCGGCCTGCGTACGGCGCCTTCTTCTGACAAGCTGACGCAGATGTGTTTTGGTGTTGTCAGGCCTGTTGCAGTTGATTTGATAAGCATTCTGAATAAATCGGTGCAAAATATTGCCCCCACCGAACTGAGCACGATGGTGTATTCGCATTCGTTTCCCGATCAAGAACTAGGCCTGCGTGCGCTGGTTGAACGCTACCCCATACCTTTTGCTGCAGGTGTTTTGACTGTGGCGCTGCTAGGGGCTATTTTGGCCTGGATATATGGCTATAATCGCGCTCGGGCGGCCCGTCGCGATTCGCTGACGGGCATTTATCATGCGGCCGCTTTCAGGCGTAAGGTTGAACCGGTGCTTTCGTCTGCGAAGGGTGAACGCAGCGCCTTTCTTGTGGCGGATATCGATGATTTCAAACAGGTGAATGATTCCTGTGGCCACTATGTGGGCGATGAAGTGTTGAAGGTGGTTGCTGATGTGCTGAAGCAATCAGCTGAGCCCGGCGATGAAGTGGGGCGTTTGGGTGGCGACGAGTTTTTGATGTTTTGGGTAAACGGCTCGCGCGAAACTCTCGATGCGCGCTGCGAGGCGCTTATTGCTGCGATAGAAAAGGCGATGGAAGGCCACACGGGAAGTTCGACCTTAAGCATCGGTGTCGCCTGCGTGCGTTCCAAAGAAGAATACGATGCCCTGTATCGCCGTGCCGACACCGCCCTCTACGATGCTAAACACGTGGGCAAACACACCTACGTCATATCGGAATAGCCCCGCGTAGCGAGTAGGTAGGCACGCCGCTGTGCAGTGCACGTCGCTTGGCGCAGTTTCCTTATTTACCGCATGTGGGGCATAGGTCGTTAATGAAGCACTCGGCGCACTTCGGGCGGCGCGCAATGCAGGTTTCGCGGCCAAATAACACCCACTGGTGGTTTATGGGCCCCCAGGCGTCGCGCGGGTAGAGCTTTAGCAGGTCATCCTCAGTTTTCGCCGGCGTTTCGGCAGCGGAAAACTTCAGCTTGTGTGCAATGCGAAACACGTGGGTATCCACCGCAATGCCTTCGACAATGCCGAATGCTTCGTTTAATACCACGTTGGCGGTTTTGCGTCCTACGCCCGGCAGTTTTTGCAGGGCATCGATGTCGCGGGGGATTTCCCCGCCAAAATCACTGATAACCATCTGCGCGCACTTGATGCAGTTGGCAGCTTTTGTGTGATAGAAGCCGATGGTGCGAATGATGGCTTCCACATCGGCCTGGTGCGCCTGCGCTAAATCGGCCGGGGTGGGGTAGGCCGCCCACAGCGCGGGCGTTACTTTGTTAACCCCTTTGTCGGTGGTTTGCGCCGAAAGCAACACGGCGATGGTCAGGCGAAACGGGTCGCCTCCATAGACAAGCGCGCATTGAGCGTCGCCGTAATGTTCGTTCATTCGCGCAGCTACGGCAAGCGCGCGGCTGCGTTTGGCTGCCTTGGTTTCGCGGGGCATGTGCTTCTCCTTTGGGCGTGCGCTTCTGTTCTCGTGTGCAAATTTTTAGTGTAGTACACTGGTGGGCGCTTCTGATTGTGATGGGGCGAATCGAATACAAAGTGCATGCCGCCGTGCACGGGGACAAGGAAACGACATGCTGATAGATGCGTTGACATATACGCTAGAAAAATCGGGTGCGCTCGATGAAGTGTGGTCCAAGCTTGATGCTGGCGATGATTCTTCTGTGGGCGTGGCCGCATCGGCGCGACCGTTTTTGGTTGCCGCTCGCTTTGCGCGCAGGCCGCAGACCACCTTGGTTGTGGTGGCGGGTGAAGAGGCGGCGCAGCTGTTTGCACGCAATCTGGCTGCCTATGTGGGCGAAGAACACGTGCTTTCGTTTCCTGAACGCAGCGATTATCCCTTTGCGCCCAAGCCGGCCGATTTTCATCAGGTGGCGCGTCGTATGGAGGCGCTGCATGCCCTGGCCACCGAGCAGCCCTGCCTGGTGGTGGCATCGGCGCGCGCAATGCTGCGCACGCTGCCGCCCCTGTCTTCTCATGCTGCCCAGCCGTTCACCTGTGTGGCGGGCGTGAATGTTGCCGAAATGGGCAATGCCGGCGTGCAGGATTTTGGGGCTATTGCCGCAGCCTTAGAAGCGCGTGGCTACCAAAATACCGGTGAGCTGGACGGTTCGGGCACGTTTTGTGTGCGCGGCGGCACAATAGATGTGTTCCCTGGCAATCTGGTGTATCCGGTACGGCTTGATTTCTTCGGCGACGAGCTAGAAGAAATTCGCCGCATTGTTCCTTCGACGGGGCAGACCATCGCCACGCTGGATCGTGTGGAAATTTTCCCCGTGCAAGAATTCATTTTAACGAAGACGGGTATTGCGCGCGTGCGTAAGCGGCTGATGCGCCCCGCCGAAACAAACCCGGCGCTGCGCGAGATTTTGGAAAAACTGGAAGCCGGCGTGCGCTTCGATGGCGCCGATGTGCTGCTGCCTTACCTCTATGACACCACGGCCACGCTGGGCGATTATCTGCGCCCCACAGCCCTGACCACGCTGCTGGAACCGCGGTCGCTTTTTGATGATGCTACGCATGCCTACGATGACATTATGGGGCGTGCCAAGGGGTCGGGCATCGGGGTGGGAGGCCACTACGTTTCTGCATCTGAGCTGGACTTTGGGAAAAACCAGCGCGCGACCTATGTTTCCATCATGCGCCTGGGTGGCGAGGTTGATGCCGATGTGCCGGTGAAGCGCGTCGATATTGCGGGCAACCCTGAAAAGCTGTTCGGTAAAATGCGCAGCCTGATTGATACCGGCTATACCATCGTATTTTCTGCGCCCAATTTTCGCGTGCGTCAAGACATGAAACTCGCCTTTGTGGACCACAGCTTACCCATCGTTGAAGTGCTCGATGTTGCCGGCAATGTGCCGCCACACTTAAAGCGTGGCGTAGTCAATGTGGTCGATGTGGAAATACCTTTGGGCATGATTATTCCCAAGGCGAAACTGGCGCTGGTGTCGCTTTCCGATACCCAGGGTTCTGCCACGACGCACCATGCGCGCCGCACGGATATTACCGAAGTGACCTTTCCCTATAAGCCGGGCGATTACGTGGTGCATGCGGCGCACGGTGTGGCGTTTTTCAAGGATTTGGTGCGCCAGGATGTCGGCGGCGTGATGCGCGATTATCTGCTGCTGGAATACGCCGAGGGCGACAAGTTGTATGTGCCCGTTGAACAGCTTGATCGCGTGACGCGCTATGTGGGACCGGAAGGGTCAAGCCCGCGACTGACGCGACTGAACACGTCGGATTGGTCGCGGGCGCTTTCCAAGGCGCGCCGTGCCACGAAGCTGCTGGCGTTTGACCTGGTGGATGTGTATACCCGGCGCGCGGCCACGCAGGGCTTTCGCTATACGCCCGACACGCCGTGGCAGGCCGAGATGGAAGAGGCGTTTCCCTATCAGGAAACGCCCGACCAGATGTCTGCCATCTTGGATGTGAAGGGTGATATGCAATCGGCCAAGCCCATGGATCGCCTGGTGTGCGGGGATGTGGGCTTTGGCAAAACGGAGGTTGCGCTGCGGGCGGCCTTTAAGGCCACGCAAAGCGACAAGCAGGTGATGGTGCTGTGTCCCACTACCATTTTGGCGCAGCAGCACTACAGCAACTTCAAGGATCGCTTTGCGCATTTTGGTGTGGTCGTGGAAGTGCTTTCGCGCTTTCGCACGCCGGCACAGCAGAAAGCGGCGCTGGAAGGTTTTGCCGAAGGCAGTGTAAATGTGCTGGTGGGCACCCATAGGCTGCTTTCGCGCGATGTGAACCCACACGATTTAGGCCTGGTTATCGTCGACGAAGAACAGCGTTTTGGCGTGGGCCACAAAGAGCAGATGAAAAACCTGCGCGAATCGATTGACGTGCTGACCCTTTCGGCCACGCCCATTCCGCGCACCATGCAGATGTCGCTTTCCGGCGTGCGTGATATGAGCCTGATACTCACGCCGCCCGATGATCGCTTGCCGGTGGAAGTGCACGTGGGCGAATGGGATCCCGATGTGGTTGCCGGCGCAATCTCGCGCGAACTGGAGCGCGGCGGACAGGTGTATTACGTTAGCAATCGCGTGCGCAGCATCGATGATGCCGTGGCGCGCGTGGCGGCTGCCGCAGGTGAAGCGCGCATTGGCGTGGCGCACGGACAAATGAGCAAAGAAGAGCTGGAACGCGTGATGGAAGATTTTTCTGCCGGCGAACTCGACGTGTTGGTGGCCACGACCATCATCGAATCGGGCATCGACAACCCGCACACCAACACGCTGGTTATCGAAGATTCCCAGCGCTTGGGCTTGGCGCAGATGTATCAGCTCAAAGGCCGCGTGGGGCGTTCGACCACGCAGGCCTACGCCTATTTTATGTTCCCCGAAAACCTTTCGCTTACCGAAGAGGCCACGGCGCGTCTTATGGCTATCAACGAACATAAAGATTTGGGCAGCGGCATGCGCATCGCCATGCGCGATTTAGAAATTCGCGGCGCGGGCAGTTTGTTAGGAGCCGAACAAAGCGGCAACATGAGCGCGGTGGGCTTCGATCTATTTGCGCAGATGTTGGCGCAAGCCGTTAACGAAACGCGCGAGGGCAAGCCGGGGGCGGGTGAAATGATGCCGGCATCGCTTTCCGATATTACGGTTAACGTGCCTGCTCACACCTATCTTCCTGAAGAATATATTCCCGACGCTGATGAACGCGTGCTGCTGTATCGCCGCATAGCTTCGGCCGACACGGTGGCGGCGGTGGGCGAATTGTTTGAAACGGTGGTTGCCAGTCATCCCGAAATGCCGCAGGCCACGAAAAACCTGTTTGATAAGGCGCGCATCAAGGCGTTTGCCAACGAAAACGGCATAAAAACGATCACCTGCGTGGGGGGCAAGCTCAATATCGACCCCATTGTTGTCGCGCGTGAACAACTGACCGCATGGCGCCGCTATGGCGCACGTTACATGCCGCAAACAAAGAAGCTTTCGCTGCCGCTGCGCTATTTCAAGCTGGACGAAGGCGACAATATTCTTGATGCTACATGGAGGTTCTTGCACGAAGATTACTTAACCTGACGGCGGGCTGTGGCGGCCAGCTAGGCGTTCAAGACTTTCGCGGCTTTCGTGCGCGTACGTGAGTACGCTTACTTCAAGCAGCTCGGTCTTTCACGCCTATCTGACTCACCACAGACCGCCTGTCGTTTGCGTTGTTGATTCAACCTGGCGGCGTGCCTGTCTTTTTTGTTATTGTTGCCTTTGTTGAATTCAACCTGGCGGCGGGTCTTTGTAATGAGGGGGTTTTACGAGGGTGGGTGTTTGGGTGGGGGCTATCGGTATAATGGGCGCACAGTGTTGTTGTTTGTTGAAGGAGTGCTTGGATGTTTTGTGCTCAGTGCGGTGCCCCCTTACCTGATGATGCGAAATTTTGCCCCGCCTGTGGCGCGCGGGCGGTTTCAATCAATCTTGCCCAGAGCTTGCCGACTATTGAGAATGTGCCCTTAGAAGCGGCGGCTAAAACCGAGCCTTTGGCCGATCCCTTTCTTACGGCGCGTATGCCCAAAGTTGAATCTGCCACAGGGGAAGTGCTGCACCCGGCAAGCGACTTCCAAAAAAATTACGTGCAGCAAAGCGTGGCGCCCAAAGCGTGGACAACACCTAAAGTGCTGCTGCTGGTAGCGCTGATTATTGTGGCTATAGCGCTATTCTTTTTCGCAAGCCAGCTGCTGATTTCAAACTTTGCGCGCATCGGTGGGGAAGCGGCGCAGGTCGCAGCTTCGGTGCAGGAAAAAACGCCACCGGCACAAGCGCCTTCTTCTGCGGAAAAGGCCCCGCCAAAAGAGGCGGCGGATACCGCTGCCTCTTTGGATGAAATCTATTCCGAAATGAATATTGCCTATGCCAACGTGGCCGATTACAACGCCCAAATCGACGATATCGTAGCGGATTTTAACAGTTGGTATCTTGCCAGCGATGCCAGTGTGCGCAAGGATGCGGCTGCGCGCTGCGCCAAGCTCAAGGCAAAAATCGTGGGTGCACGCGAAGATTTTAGCGCCCACATTGCGGCGGCCGGGTGTGTGCAAGGGTCAAGCTACTACGAGCAATCCCAGCGCATAGACCATCTGTTTTCCCTGCTGGACGGCCGTGTTTCGGCCATAGATGCCGCCTGGGTGATCGATGTAAGCTACGGGGATCCCGCCGCGCACGAAGCGGAAATTTTAGCACCCATCGCGAGCGCCAACGTTGCCGGCAAGTCGAAATACTTGAGTGAATTTGAGAAACTGTATCCCGAAGCGAAACCGAAGAAGCTGCATTAAAGGTAGGAGCGCACATGGCTGGGCAAGCAAAAAGCGAAAGCTGGAAAGGTGGCAGCATTTCTGAGCGCTGCACCTGTCTTGTGGCGGACAATCCGTCGCCCATGACGTTTACGGGTACGAACACCTGGATTGTCGCCGAGCCGGGCAGCGGTGCATGCGTTGTTGTCGATCCGGGGCCGGATAGTTCCCGCCATCTGGAAAACATTGTGGTCACCTGTAAAAATCGCAAGCTTGCTATTGCGGCCATCCTTATCACGCACGAACATAGCGATCACAACGAAGTGGCTGGGCGGCTTTCTAAGCTTAGCGGGGCGCCCATCCATTCGCAAAACAGCGGCAACCTTCCTGATGGGGCGCTTGTGGTTCCCGAAACGGGGCTTGCGCTGTCTATTTTATCGCTGCCAGGGCACTCAAGTGATTCGGTGGGCATCGAGGTATCTGATGATAAGGTGCTGCTTACGGGCGATCTGATTTTCAAACAGAGCTCTACCGTTATCTGTGCCCCCGACGGCGTGCTGGCAGATTATCTGGAAAGCTTGCGGCGGCTGAAAGACTACGTTGCACAGCACGCTATTGTCCGCTTGCTCAGCGCGCACGGCCCCACCATAGATGACCCGCTTGCGCACATCGACCGCGCCATTGCGCATCGCTATGACCGCCTTGAACAGGTGCAAAAAGCCTTGGCGGCAGGGGTGCGCCCCGATGCGGCCAGTGTTGTGGCGGCCGTCTATGCCGGTATTGACCCGCATCTGCGCTCAGCTGCTCAATGGAGTGTGCAAGCTCAGTTGAAGTATTTGGCTGACACACAGGGTTTTTTGCCCCCGGCACTCTAGGATAAAAGGGGTGTGCCCGCTTGCGCCGATCACCGGCTACGGCTGCGCCATGTGGCGAAGACGAAGCTTAGCAGCCGCCGCAGCCTCGTTTTGTTCCTTTGGTCGAGATTGCCCTCCTTTTGCCCGCTTCTGCGATGCGAGGGGGGTATATTCCGATTGAGATAAATGTAATCTCATATCCACACACACCGCCTGCGCAAACAGAATTTCTGCAGGCATGTATGAAAGGAAACAGGATGCAAAACCCTTCTCAAAAATCCTATCAACTCTATATCGGTGGCAAGTGGGCCGATTCCTCCGACGGCAAAACGCTCGATGTGTTTTGCCCCGCCAATGGTGAAAAACTTTCCGTTATCCAAGATGCCGCGCGCGAAGATGTCGATGCTGCGGTGGATGCGGCGTGGGCAGCCTTTGAAACCTGGGGTCAAACCACCAAGGCGCAACGAGCCATCATTCTCAATAAGGTGGCCGACGTCATCGAGCAAAACGCCGAACACTTTGCCCTGATTGAAACGCTTGACAACGGTAAACCGATTCGCGAAACCCGCGCTATCGACATTGCTTATTCCGCCGATCACTTCCGCTATTTCGCGGGCTGCTTGCTTGCCGATACCGGCGAGGCCGATATGGTTGATACCACCATGATGTCGCTTGTACTGCACGAACCCCTGGGCGTTGTGGGACAGATCGTGCCCTGGAATTTCCCGTTTCTTATGGCGGCGTGGAAGCTTGCCCCTGTGCTTGCGGCGGGGGACTGCACGGTATTTAAGCCGTCTTCAACCACCTCGCTTTCGGTGCTTGAACTGGCACGCCTTACGCAAGATATCATCCCTGCAGGCGTGTTCAATGTTATCACCGGTCGTGGTTCTAAATCGGGTCAGTATATCTTAGAAAACCAGAAGCTTTCCAAGCTGGCCTTCACCGGATCGACCGAAGTGGGTCGTGAAGTGGCGCGTGCGGCGGCTGATCGCTTGATTCCGGCCACACTGGAACTGGGCGGCAAATCTGCCAACATCATCTTCCCCGATGCGAAGTGGGATATGGCCATTGATGGCATTCAACTGGGTATTTTGTTCAACCAGGGCCAAGTGTGCTGCGCCGGTTCGCGCATTTTCGTGCATGAGGATATCTACGACGCCTTCATTGCCGATGCGGTTGTTGCCTTCAATAATGTTAACGTGGGTATGCCGTGGGAAGACGCCACCCAGATGGGCAGCCAGATCGATGTGGGCCAGATGAATAAGATTTTGGATTACGTCGAAATTGCCAAGCAGGAAGGTGGCGAGGTTTTGTGCGGCGGTGCGCGCGCAACCGAAGGTGATTTGGCCAAGGGCGCATTCTTGCAGCCGACGCTTATTGCCATCCCCAACAACGCATGCCGTGTGGCCCAGGAAGAAATCTTTGGGCCGGTGGCCGTGGTCATCAAGTTCAAAGATGAACAAGAAGTGATCGACATGGCCAACGATTCAATCTATGGGTTGGGCGGTGCCGTATGGACGCGTGATATCAACCGTGCTCTGCGCGTGGCGCGCGGCGTGCATACCGGCCGCATGTGGGTTAATACCTACAACCAGATTCCTTCCGGTGCGCCGTTTGGCGGCTACAAAGAATCCGGCATCGGCCGCGAAACTCACAAGGTCATGCTGGAACATTACACGCAAACGAAGAACATCATGATTAACTTATCGGAAGAACCCAGCGGTTTTTATCCCGCGAAGTAACCCAACCGTGCACACAGGCAAAACTCCGGGGCTGCAGCTTAAAGCCCCGGAGTTTTTTGTTGCCCTGTTGCCCCGCTGCACCACAGGTGCACCTTTTGGCCGGCATGTTTCGCCGTCCCCTTAGCTAGTAATCGGAGCGCTGCATGTTGATGTAGTTAAGCAGTTCGGAGCGCTTGTGAATCTGCATTTTGTCGTAGGTGTGGCGGATGTGGGTGTTGACGGTGTAGGGCGAAATAACCAACTTTTTGGCAATGCCGTCGGTGGAATAGCCGTGGGCTAGCAGCATGAGTATTTCGGTTTCGCGGCCGGAAAGCTTGAATTCTTCGGCCACTTCCTGGCAGGTTTTATCCAGGTTGGAAGCTTCGGGTGGTGCCGAGGTCAGCGTGGCAATGCTATATTCCTGGCGGACCAAGGGGATGATAAGCACGGCGATGATACAGATGAAGGCCAGTGCTGTTTCCGGGGTGAAGGCGTCGGCGAAGGCGGGGTTGTGTTCGTAGATGATGGCAAGCGTATTGCCCACGGCGATGCCGCCGCGAATGCAGCCGCCGGAAAATCCGAAGGCTAGGGCGGGGGCCACGTAACCTTTAGAAGTGAGTATGCCAAAATACATGACCAGCAACACTTCCAAAATAGAGCAGACGGCCAGCGCCAAAATGAAGGATTCAAAAAAGAAGAGGCCATCGGCCAAAAACAGCGCGAAGGCCACAACTACAAACACCAACAACCAGGGTAGCATCTTAAAAATGTCAAGTTTATCTTTGGAGGCGATGCATACCAGGGCTATGGCCAGCATCAAAAAGGCGCCCCCGATAACACCAAAGGTAAAGCTGCCATCGTCTGTGGGCAGCACCTCCCACGGGATGATGGCCACCAAGAAATAACAGGCAGCCGCCACAATAAAGGATAGGAAAGAGACGATGCCGATGCTTTTAAGCCCTTCTTTGTTGGCGGATTTGGGCAGCAGTAAGGGAAGCGCGCGCGATGCATCGCCGGCGCGTTCGCTCAGCAGAAAAAATCCGGATGCCAAGGGTAACAGGGCAACAAAAATAGCGGAAAAATAGGTGGGCAGCACTCCGGCAATGGCCAAAGCGCCCAAAAGGGTTAGGCCAAAAACGGGACCTATGTGACTCATGGAAAAGTTTGCTTTGACGCAGGCGTAATGCTCACCCCATAAAATCCAAAGCACGGCCCCCGCCACTCCTAGTACCGCGCCCAAAACAAAAGCGAAGGCCGGCACTTCCATGGCCAGGGGAAGCAGGGCTAAGGCCAGCGACCCCAGGCAGGCCGCAAGGGGTGTCGTCCAAAAAAGCCAGCGATAGCGGGAAAGCTGTCGTTTTCGACCCAGCAGCAGCGGCAGCAAAAACAGGGTGACAACCGATGCACCCAGGCAGATAAGCCACGAAAACGTGACGGTTTCTGCCAGAAGTTCTGTGTGTGCAAATACATTGGGAACAAACCAAAAAGCGTAGTGCCAGCCCAATATAAGAGCGAATCCGAAGTATTTCAAAGCGGGGTGCTTGTGGGTCATGTTGCCCACACTCGCCGTCAATTTTCCTGTTTGTTTCATAGTGCGCATCCATCCTTCGCATTTGCGTATGGACTACAAGGTTAGTGAGGGCGCTTGGGCATCGTTAGTGATGCCGTGAATAT